>JACAAW010000110.1 GCA_013377115.1 Bacteroidota bacterium
GTTCTGGCTGCTGCTTTTCGGTGGCGATTTTACTCACTGCTGTTTCTACGAAGCACAACCGTTTAAATTATTAATTCTCAATCTCACGAGCCACTGTCCCGCCACTGAAAGCAGAAGCCTGTTATAAGCATGTGCTATTTTAATTGTATTTTACATTGTATTCAACATTGTCCACAGTCCAACTACTATTATTTGTCAACCTGATTTCTGCAATTGCTTTTCCTTTTTGTCCTAAAACGAATATTTGAAGTACTGCGTTTTTTGTATCGCTTGATAATATATATTCCGTGTGTATTTCTTTAAATTCTGTGATAGTACCAATTTTATTTATTATTGTCGTGTCCTGTCTTATATAAGAACAAGCTGTCTTATATGACGCTGAATCGGAAAGTGCAATATCTGGAAGATACCAAAGCGAATAAAATATTATTAGAAAGGGAACTAATGAAAGGAATATTATTTTAAATACTTTCTTTGTCTTGATAATTATCTTAGTCAACCAACTTGTCGGAAAAAACTGCAAAGTCAGAAAAGGAATGAAGGCAAGAATAAAAGCAATAACAAGCATAGGTGGTGACCAAAACCTTAATCCTGTCCCCTCGTGTCTATGTAAAAATATTCCTAATACTGGTGCAAAATACCAGTACAATACAATAAAGATTATTATAAACCAAAATATTTTACTATTCCAAATTTTTGTCATGAGTCGTTTTAGCATTGCCTATAACTTGTTTATGCCTAGGGTTCAACCGTAGCGGCTCAACCTATTCTGGCTGTGCTTGTATGGTTTTTTATGTATATTTTTTTTTGTAAATATACCATATTTTTTGAGTCGGAGTTTTTAATCCTAAAATTTATGAATCAATTTTCATTAAAAAAAATCGGACTAAAATGTTTTTAGAAAAGCGCAGAAGCAAATATTTCGCGGGAATATTTTAAAAAAGCAGGATTTATTTTATCGTAAACAGATTGTTTCGGACAGCAAATTTTATTAGTCCGACTAGGGTTTTAGAATTTGTTTTTGCCAATAAATTGATCCGGTGAGTGTCAACAGTACGTTTACTAATAAAAAGTTTATCGGCAATTTGCTCGCTGGAGTATTCCTCAACAATGAGTTTCAATACTTCAATTTCTCTTTCGCTTAGAAGTTGAGTTTCGGAAGTGATTTTTTTATCAACTTTTATGGTTTGCATCATTGAAGCTAATACCTCGTTGCTATAAAAAGTTCCGTTATTGGCAACTTTGGTTAATGCATCAAAAAGTTCTTTCTTACCAGTATTTTTAAGAATGTAGCCTTCTGCTTCTGCCATCATTATTTCTGAAACCACATTTGGATCATTGTGCATGCTCAAAATAATGATTTTAATTTCGGGAAATCTTTGTTTTACAATTTTGGTTAATTCTATACCAGACATGTTGGGCATGTTAATATCGCAAAGAATGATATCAATGGTTTTATTCTCAATAATTTCAATTGCCTTTTGTCCGTCAAGGGCCTCGTCTACAACTACGAATGTATCCTGTTTACGAAGTAATGACCGTAAACCATCAATAAACATTTGATGATCATCAACAATTAAAATTTTTTGTTGCAATATTTCCATGAATTAAACATTAAAATTTATTTGCACATCGGTTCCTTTTCCTATCTGCGAATTTATCATTATTTTACCATTTATCATGGAGACTCTAGAATAAATATTTTGCCATCCAATACCTTTGCTATTCCTAATTTCTCTGGTATCAAAACCAATCCCATTATCTTTAATTTTTAACTCGATACTATTTTCAATATTTGATAAATGAATTTCAATTTCCTTGGCTTTTGAATGCTTTAGCATATTATTCATAACTTCTTGAATGATTCGATAAAGCGCTATTTCAGTCTCCTTTTCTAAATTGGTTGTAAAATTTTCTTTATTGAAATTCACTTGAATTTGTTTCGAATCATTTATCTTGCTCACCAAGCCATTTACAGCTTCAATAATACCATAATTCGTAAGTGCTGTTGGCATTAAATTATGTGAAATACTTCTTACTTCTTTTACTGCATCGTCAATAATTGTCAACGAATTCTTCAGCAAATATTCATCTTCTTTTTCAATTCCATCTTCTAAACTGGAAATATTGAGTTTTGCTGAGGAAAGCAATTGTCCCAAGCCATCGTGAAGTTCTTTTGCTATGCGGGTTCTCTCCCTTTCTTCAGAATCGATAACGGCTTTAAAACGCAATTTCTCCTGACGGCTGCTTTCTTTAATAAGTTCTGCTTTTTGTTTTTGCTTGTATCGTAATACAATAAAAACAGAACTTAGAATAATTACAAAGGCAATAACTAAAAATAAAACCAAAAGAAATTTCCATTCACTTTTTTGCTGAGATATTTTAAGTTCTTTAATTTCATTTTCCTTTTGAAGTTTCGCCTTTTCGATTTCATTTTTCTCAGAGTCGTATTTGGTCTGCATTTCTGCTATTTGCTTTGACATGGTTTCATTAAAAAAACTATCTTTTAGTTGATCGTACAAAAAGAAGTATTTAAGAGCTAGTTCATAATTATTCTGCAATTTGTATGCTTTTATCAGACCTGGATAAATAAATTTCAGGTTCTCTTTAGAACTGGTAGTATCAGTTAATTCAAGTGCTTTCTTGAAGTATTCTAATGCGAGTTTCGAATTTCCTTTATTTGAATACAAATCGCCAAGGCTAATATTTCCAGAAATCAAACCTTCAATATCACCAACTTTTTCTTTTAAATCATTTGATTTTAAATAATATTGTAGCGCCAAATCATTTTTATTCTGAGCTTTAAATGTCCCAGCCATACTGTTTAATATCCTGGCAATGGTATATTGATCATTAATTTTTTGTTGCAGGTTTAAGGCTTTTTCGTAATAAAAGAGTGCATCATTGTATTGTTTCATTAATTGGTAATCATTTCCAATATTTAAATAAGTTCCCGAAAGAGTTTCATTTTCTTTCAATTTTGCTCGTATTTTAACTGACTTATTTAAATATAAAAGAGAACTTTTGTAATCTTTCATTTCCTGATAAACGATTCCAATATTGTTATATGCAGAGGCCATTTTAATTTCATCGTTCATTTCTTCGAATATTTTCAAGGCTTTCAACATTGACCTAATTGCTTCAGAATAATTTCCTTGGAGTTTATAAATCATTCCAATATTATTGATTAATCCTGCTGCTCCAACTCTATCTTTTAATTTTGATTTTAATTCATATGCTATATTGAAATTTTTGATGGCATTGGGGAAATTATTTTGCATATAACAAATTGAGCCGAAATTAACATAGGCATTTGCTTCTCCTTTAACAAAACCAAGTCTTTTAGAAAGAATTAATTGTTCTAAGGCATATTTCTCAGCTTTTTTACTGTCGACACTGGCATTTTTCCAACTTAAATCGTCCAGAATTTTAATTTTATTGGTGTCTTCTTTTGCTGATTTCAAACAAGTTTCTAAACTGTCGATTATTTTATTTCCTTGTGAAAATGCTAATAATGAATTTAAAACTAAAAAAGCTAGAATGATTCTTTTTCCCATTTTTATTGATTATTTAACTTATTGGCAGTACTATGATTGACAAATATACGACTCTTAAAATTCATACAAAAAACAAATGCACCCTGTTTTTGTGCTAGGGTGCAATAGTTTTAAAAAAATCCTCAATATGTTGAAATTCTAGTTTTTACTAAGTTCAACCAATTTTTTTATTTTAACAAATCCGTTTACTTCGAGTTTTGCATAATAAACACCAGAAGAAATTTGAGTATTCTCCGATGAAAACTCAATTTTATAATTTCCAGCATTTTGATGGTCATCAACCAAAGTGGTAACTTTTTCGCCTAAAATATTGTAAATTTCCAATTTCACTTTTGCATTAGAACTTAATGAATAAGAAATATTGGTTTGCTTTGTAAATGGATTTGGAAATGCTTTTAATTCAAAATTAGGATTTCCTATTTCGTCAACTCCAATCAATTTATACTCTTCCATATTGGAAACAGAAGTATTAAAAGTTTGTGTTGTTTGAGTTTTTGCATCACCGATGAAACAACTATCTGCTTTCTGAATTACAATTAAATAGGAAACACTTCCTGGAATATTTGCAATATCAGTATAGGTAGTAATATTACTTTGGATTGAGTCGATTACCTGAAGATTGCCACTTTGGGTTCCACGATAAATATAATATTTTCCAAATGCAAAACCTTCATAATTTTCCCAAATCAAATTGTGTTGGTTGTTATTTCCTAAGCTCACTGTTAAATGCAATGTTTTATGTTCGGGACTTAAGGTGCTTGTATTTCCACAAGTATCTCCAATTGCGATTTTATATCTATCCGATTTTATTGATGCATCTGAATTTACATCAATAAAGAATCCTGGTTGTGATTTATGCACATTTCCAATTGCCTGATAAACATTTGCTGCAGTTTCTTTGTAAATATTATAAAATTCTATTCCCTGCCCTGGTGTTTTTTCCCAAAGAATCATATTTTTTCCAGTTAATGTGTCAACGGTCACCATACAAATTTGTTGGTTGTTGTATGGAATAACTTGATTGATATGCAATGTATCAGAATTAGCTGTACACGTGTTGTTTTTAACTGTAACAAAATAATCCCCAGTAGAATCAGCAACAAAATATGGTGAAGGTGCACTGTTATGATTCCACGTATAGGTATAATTAAAAGCTGGATAATAATTTTGCAAATCACCGAATAAGGTCAATGAATTACCCTGACAAATATTAACTGTACCATTCGGAGTTAAATTAACGATTGGCATTGAACCTACAACCACATCCTTTGTAACAGAGGAAATACAATTGTCATTTACAGCTCTCATTTTAACTGGATGTATTCCAAAAGAAGGAAAAATATGATTTAAATTCCAACTATTAAACTCATAATTATTATCATTATCAATATCCCATTGAAAAATGTTAGTAGAATCGGTATTCAATGTGGTATTTACTAAATGAGTTTGAGTAACTGGAGGATAACACACCGTATCAGTAGTAAAATTTGGATCCAGATTGGTACAATTGGCACGAGAAACTCCTGTAATTGTTCCAATCCATTTCGTATTTGTCAAGGTGTCAACGTAAACCGTATTTATTAATTTACTTACCAATCCTTTTGAATTATCGAAAGCGGCAGTATTAAAAGGACTTATTTTGAATAAATCAGCCCCATTACGGCCAATCCATTTATTTCCGAGATTATCAAAAGCGAATCCGTTTGGAGCGAATAAATTCAATAAAGTTCCTACCCAGTTGGTTCCATTAAATTTATTTACACCATTATAAGTTGCACACCAGACATTTCCTAAAGGATCGATTGCCATACTATAAACAAAATTATCTAATAGGCCGTTACTAGTACTGTAGCTTTGCCAATTTACTCCATTGTATCTGGCAATTGTTCCAGCATAAGTAATAATCCATACCTTGCTATTTTGATCAATCATAATCGATTTGACCATATTTGAAGGTATAGTTGGCGCAGTATAATTTGACCAAATTGCTGCAGCTTGATTATACTTCCATACTCCACTTGAAGTTGCCAACCAAATGAAATTCGTATTTTTATCAACAGCCACTCCATAAACTGAACCAACTGTATTTGAAACAGTAATAAAACCTGTACCACCCTGTTTTACCAGTCCTCCATATGTTCCAATCCAAACAGTTCCTGTTGTGTCAACAGCCACTGAAGTAGCCCAATCACCAATTATCCCTTGAGCCGAAGTATAATTAATCCAGAAATTATTAGCTAAATTATAACTTGAAGCTCCTCCTGCAGTTGCAAACCAAATATTGCCATTTTTATCTCGAGTTATCCCATTTACTCTTGAGTTTACGATAGAATTGGTATAAACAAAAGTTTGCATTGGTATCGAACCGATGTATTTTCCTAATGATTTATCAGTACCAAACCAAATATTACCTGTATTATCTGGGATTATTGCAAAAACAAATTCCGATATTTGTGTTGCAGCATTTATTGGATAACTTGTAAAATTCACGCCATTGTATTTAGCAGCTCCAACATCAGTTCCTAACCATATATTTCCTTGACCATCAAAATTTGTAGAATGAATATGGTTTGACGGAATATTACTGTTTCCGATATTATAAGTTGTAAATCCATATGCATTATATTTTGCCATTCCGCCATTTGCAGTACCAAACCATTTATCACCCTGAATATCCACAGTAATAGAAGTTACAACTGAGTCGCATAAACCATTCGCCATTGTTAAATGAACCCATGTTGTTGTATCATTTTTTAATTCATATACTCCTTTACCCCAGGTTCCTATCCAGATATTATTAAGGTTATCAATTGCAACCGTATTTAATAATGATGATGGAAGTGGGCTATTCATTGAATTAAAGGTTTTCCAAGTATTTCCATTATACATATACAGGACACCTTCCCCTGAAACAAGCCATTTATTCCCAAATAAATCTATTGCAATGCTACGGATATCTTTTGTTGAAAGAAATGGAGGATTTATCCAGGTATTGGTGACTTCATTGAAAACGGACAAGCCGTATTCTGTTCCAATCCATTTATTTCCTTGAGCATCAACTTTAACTGAATTTATTGCATTATTTGCCAAACCATCATCCACCGATAAATAGCCCACAACTTGTCCAGTTGATTTAATTCTTTTGTATAATCCGTTCTTTGTTCCTACCCATATAAAGTTTCCTTCTTCGGCTAGTGAATAAATATTATTCGGACAAGCATAGTTTCTAAAATGTAACTGGGCAAATACATCGATATTAATATTAATCAGCATTAGGACAATTACAAATATTGCAACATTTTTTTTCATATTTTTTTGATTTTTTAATTTTTATTGGATATTCCCCTCTTCCTTTTTTTACCTTATTTTTAGTATTTTACAATTTTAATAGTTTGCGATACGCCATTTATTTCGACATTTAAGAAATAAACCCCAGAATTCAATTGTGGGAAATTACTTGTAAAAGTATTTCTGCCTTTTGATTGTTTTTGATCTTTCATTTCTAGAATTTTCTCTCCCAGAATATTAAATACAGACATTTTTACGATTGATTCTTTGGTTAATGTATAAACAATATTGGTATTTTGATTAAACGGATTTGGATATGCAATTAAGTCAAAATTATGATTACCAATTTCGTCTATTCCAATTAATTTATACTCCTCCATATTAGAAACAGAAGTATTAAATGTTTGGGTAGTTTGAGTTTTTGCATTTGAGGATGCAACGCAACTATCAGTTTTTGCAATTACAATCTGATAATAATTAAAAGTTAAAGGTGGATTAATATCAGAATAAGTTGTAATGGTATTTGGAATGGTATCAATAGGAACCATTGTACTTGGGGAAAGACCTCGGTAGATATAATAAGAACCAAAGGCAAATCCTTCATAATTTTCCCAAATCAAATTAATTGTATTTCCAATTCCCTGGTTTACGGTCAAATGAAGAGTTTTATGTGCTGGACTTTGGCTAGATTCATTTCCACAGGTATCAACAACGGAAAGTTTATAGCGATCAGATTTTACCGCTGCGTTTGAAGTTAAATCTTTATATACACTCATGCTATCATACATTACCGAATCCAAAACGGCATAAACTCCTCCAAAAGAAGTTTCTTTCCAAATTTTAAAATATGCAGTTCCAACGTTTGGCGTTTTTTCCCAAACAATGAAATTTTTATTTACGGTGGTATCAATATTTACCTCGCAAATAACTTCGTTTAAAAAAGGTTGTTTTACATCAATCGTAATGCTGGAGGTATTCTCACATCCATTTCCATCCGTACCTGTTACAGTATATGAAATTGTTGAAAGAGGTGATGCTGCAACATTATTTCCAGTAGTAGCTGATAGACCAGTAGCTGGAGTCCAAAAATAAGTATTGGCACCACTGGCAATAATTGCTGTACTTGAATGTAAACAAATACTACTTTGATTTGGGATTACATTAACGTTTGGTAATGGATTTTCGGTAACAGCAAAAACGCTAGATGTGTTTGAGCAACCAGCAGCATCAGTTACAGTAACATAATAATTTCCTGGACTTGTCACATTAATAGTTGAAAGCCCTGAGGTTGTTGACCACAAATAACCAGAATATGACAAAGTTGTTGTTAAATTTGTACTTAAACCTGCACAATATGCAGAATTTCCAGTAATAACTGGGTTGGGCAAAGCATTAACTGTTAATGAAACAGTATCACTTATTACAGAGCCACAAGGATTGTTAATAATACAATTGTAAGAACCTTGATTCGCAATATTTATTGAATTAATTGTTAATATGCTATCTGTTGCCCCAATAATATTACTACCATTAAATTTCCATTGAAATGTTTTTGGGTCAGCTCCATTTGTATTTACATTAAAGGTAACATTTTGTCCCACACATGTCACTTGAGTAAGCGGCTGAGTTGAGATACTAGGTAAAGTACCAAATCTGGCAAAATCAATGGCCATTTTATCACCAGCAAGGGTAAAAGTCCCTCCGCAATAGAGATAGTTATTATCAGCTTCAATTGTATAAACCACACTATTAATTCCGCTGCCAAGATTTGTCCAATTGCCATTCTCCCATTTTGCAATTCGATCAATATTGGCATTTCCGCCAAGATTAACAAAACCACCCCCAACAAATAAAGAGTTTCCTTTCATTTTCAATGCATAAACACTTGAGTTTGGACTAGTTCCCAATGAATCCCAAGTGGAACCATTCCATTTAGTAATATAATTAAAATTTGGATTTCCCCCAATATTACAAAAGGTTCCTCCAACAAATACATCGGTACCATTAGTTTCAATTGCCATAACTGTAACTGGTGGACCTGGAATCAAGTAGCAATTAAGTCCTGTTCCAAGTGCATTCCAAGAAGAACCGTCCCAACGAGCAATTTTAGTTCCATTTGAATTTCCACCTGCAGCGGTAAAATCACCACCAACAAATAAATCACTACCCATTGCTTTAATTGTCATAACCATACCATTCACTCCCGTCCCTAAAGCAGACCAAGTGGTTCCATTCCATTTTGCAATATTATTTGCATTAGCATTACCACCTGCAGCAGAAAAACATCCGCCTACATATAAATTTGTACCAATTACTTCTAAAGATGTAACTGCGCAACTCAAACCATTTCCTAATGCATACCACATTCCATTGTTCCAACGTGCAATAGCAGCAGTATTAGAAACAGTTCCAGCCATAGAAAAATTTCCTCCGACGAAAATATTACTACCCATCACTTTTATTGCAGAAACAGAACCATTTACTCCAGAACCTAAAGCAGACCAAGCGTAGCCATCCCACATTGCAATATTATTTGCATTATTAACTCCTCCTGCATTTTGAAAACTACCACCAACATATATATTTGTTCCGTCAACGGCAATTGCTCTAATAGTATTATTTATTCCGGTAGAATAGCCTTGCCAATTTGATTGATTCCATGTTGCAAAATAATCAGCATTATTGTCACCCCCCGCATTGGTGAACCAACCTCCAGCAAAAACATTTAATCCTGAGGCGTTAATAGCAAATACATTCCAATTTAATCCAGTTCCCAAAGCCGACCAAGATGTCCCACTCCACTTAGCAATGCAATTTGTATTTGGAATACCTCCAGCACTTGAAAAAGCACCTCCAACATATAAATCGGTTCCAACAAATTTCAATGCATTAACAGCTCCACCAGCAATTCCAGGAACTGAAGACCATGAGCTCCCATTCCATTTAGCAAGATTATTTGCTGCGATACCTCCAGCTAAAGTAAAAAATCCTCCAGCATAAATTTCTGTTCCATTAATTGCAATTGCTTGAACACCATAATCCATTCCAATTCCTAATGCAGACCAAGTTGCACCATTCCATTTTGCAATTCTACTTGTATTTATAATCCCCCCAGCATTAGTAAAATTTCCTCCAACATAAATATTACCAGAACCATCTGCAACAATCGCATCAACTTCATCATCAGTTCCAGTTCCAAGAGCTGTCCATGATGAACTAAATTTTGCGATATGGTTTGTATTAGCAACTCCACTTGCACTTGTAAAAAGTCCGCCAGCATAAATAGTTCCACCATAAACGGCTAATGCTCTAACAACTCCATTAACACCAGACCCCATAGCATACCAAGTATTTAAAGAATTATCCCATTGTGCTATATTATCAGTAGTCAAACCTCCAATTGTTGAAAAGTAACCTCCAGCATAAACATCAGAATTATAAACAGTAATTGCATAAATATTCCCATTTGATCCACCAGTTCCCATTCCAATCCATTTTGTTCCATCCCATTTTGCAATATTATCAGCATTTGGGTCTCCGGCTAAATCAAAAAAAGCCCCTCCTACATAAATATTTGTCCCATCAACAGCAATAGCATAAACTGTGGAGCTTGAAGCAAAACTACTTACAGTATATGGATTTTCCCAAAATTCATCACCTGCGACCCTATTATTAATTTCATCAATTTGAACAAATCTTGGAGCCTTTCCAGGTTGTGTAATCATTTTATAGCCAGCCGGATTAAAACTTGCACTAATCTTTGCATCAGTATTTATTGTCCCATCTTCACTCAGTACCGAACTTAATGGAGCGAGGTTATTTTCTTTTAAAGAATCCTTTGGATTAATACTATTTTCACTATAACACAAATAGGTTAATGAAAACAAAACAAGAAATAAAGAAATTTTTCTTTTCATATTATTTAAATAAAAAGCGGTTTAGTAATTTAGTTTGTTTTTATCAATTTTCTAATTCCCACAATTCCATCAACATTTAACTTAATAAAATAAATGCCTTGAGCAAGCCCATTTTCAGGAATAGAAAAAGAAATCTTATGCTTTCCTGATATTTGTTTCTCATCTCTAAGAACTAAAACTTCATCACCAATAAAGTTAACAATTGATAATTTTACTTTAGAATTTGAAGAAAGGGTATATTCAATATTCCCATCGTTTGAAACAGGATTTGGATAAAGATTTAATTGAAAATTATTATTCGAATATTCATCAATACCAATAATCTTATATTCTTCCATATTGGAAACCGACGTATTGAAGGTTTGAGTAGTTTGAGTTTTTGAATTTTTTGTGGCAACACAACTATCTGATTTTGCAATTACAATCTGATAATAATTAAATGTCCCAACAGGTGCTGTATTATCTGTATAGGTCGTTATGGTATTTGGAATAGTATCAATAGGCAACAAAGTGCTAGGTGATAATCCTCTATAAACATAATAGGAACTAAAAACGAACCCTTCATAATTCTCCCAAATCAAATTGATGGTATTTCCCATTCCTTGATTAACCGTTAAATGCAGTGTTTTATGTGCAGGACTTAAGGTTGCTGATTCGTTTCCACAAGTGTCAATAACAGAAATTTTATATCTGTCAGATTTAACTGTTGGATTAGACGCTGCATCATAAAAAACACTTAAACTATCAAATGGAGAAGTTCCAATAGATGAATAAATACCACCAGCAACAGACTCTTTATAGATTTTATAAGTTGCTATTCCAACATTTGGTGTTTTTTCCCAAACAATAAAGTTTTTGTTTAATGCGGTATCTACGTTTACTTCGCAAATTAATTCGTTCGCATAAGGCTGAAGAGCAGTAACATTAATAGAGTTGGAATTTTGGCATCCATTAATATCAGTAATGGTAACCGAATAATTATTCGTTGTTGAAGCATTTATAGATTGAGTTGTTGCACCATTCGACCATAAATAACTTGCAGATGAACTTGAATTTAAAGTTACGCTGCCACCTGGACAAAATGAAGTAGGTCCATTCGGCGTAATTGTTGGTTGAGTTAAATTACACTGTGCAATTTTAGCAGTAAAAACATCTGCATTTCCCCCAGATGACAATGTTGTTGTTCCAACAATCATAGCGGGATTAAAAGAACCTGTTCTATATACATTACCTGAACCATCTGCTGTTATTCCTTCACCATAAACACTTCCAGAAAGACCTTTCACCCATAATTCATTTCCTGTGATACTATATTTTGCAACAAAAATTGTAGTTGCGGTTGGATTTATTATTGTATCATTGGTAAAATAGGCTTCTGGACTTCCAATCTCACCAGTAAAATACAAATTATTGGAATTATCAATCGTAAGAGCATAACCAACATCGTAACTGCTGCCACCAGCATTTTTCCCCCAAACTGCAGATCCGCTTGTTGTACTAATTTTTCCATAGAAAATATCTTCGTTCCCATTTGTTGATAAATTTGTAGATCCAAACATAAATGAAGAGAAAAATGAGCCAATAATATATGCTGATCCCAGATTATCCACAACAATACCATTACAACTTTCATTAGTTGAGCTACCAAATGATTTGAACCATGAAAAAACACCCAAAGAACTATATTTTACAACAAAGATATCAGAACCTCCAGCATTTGGATAAGGTGTATTTAAAAAATGAATTATTGAACTTGTAAACGAACCTACAACGTAAACGTCATTATTATTATCTATTGCAATACTATTACCAACTTCAACACCTTCTTCACCTAGACTGCTAACCCATGCAATAGAACCTGTTGAGCTAAATTTACATAGAAACATATTCCAACTAGTACCATAATTGGGAATTGGTCCGCTTCCAAAATCAACGCTTGAGCTTTGAAAATAGCCTGTCATTAATAAATTCCCAAGATTATCAACCTTTACACTTTTAGCCATATCATCATCAGCACCTCCATAACCATGAGCCCAAAGAACTGTTCCTGAAGAATTTAATTTTATTAATAGAATATCATTTAATCCAATATTGGTTACCGTACCTGTAGAAAAAGTAATGGATGGACTTGAGAATGAACCACAAATATATACATTCCCCGAGGCATCTGTATTAATGCCGGTAGCTTGATCAAATCCTGTACCACCAAATGATTTTGAATAAATCACAGTTCCTGATGGGTCATATTTCACAATAAAAATATTTGCACTTCCATTGTTATTAAGTGCCGGACTTGACCCAAACGTTATTGATG
>JACAAW010000111.1 GCA_013377115.1 Bacteroidota bacterium
CTGTTATAATTGTTGCGGGTGGAAGTGGTTCACGAATGAAAACTTCTATTCCTAAGCAATTCCTCGAGTTGAAAGGTTTGCCTATTTTGATGCATACCATTAATGCGTTTTATAATTTTTTCAATAAAATTTCAATCATTGTTGTTCTTCCAAGCGAATATATCGCAACTTGGGAAGAACTCTGCAAAAAGCATAATTTCAAGATAAATCACCAAATTGCTTTAGGCGGAAAAGCCAGATTTGATTCGGTGAAAAGTGGTCTTAAATTGATAGAAAATGAATGCATTATTGGTGTTCATGATGCCGTCAGACCATTTGTTTCGAAAGAATTGATAAAATCAATTTTCGAATCGGCAGAAATTAATGGAAATGCAATTCCTTCTATTCCGATTAATGATTCAGTAAGGCAAATTGAAAACAATTTGTCGGTGACTATTAATAGAGATCAACTCCGAATTATTCAAACACCTCAATGTTTTAAAAGCGAAATATTGAAATCGGCTTATGAACAAAATTTTAACGAGACCTTCACAGATGATGCTTCCGTTGTTGAAGCTTATGGAGAAAAAATTAATCTATTGGAAGGAATTCGTGAAAATATAAAAATTACAACTGCCTACGATATGATAATTGCAGAAGCATTAATCAAGCTTTGATTTAGCGAAGAATCCATATTAAATCTTTCTATCTTTCCATTTTACTTTTATTAGATTTCCTGCAATACCAATGAAACTTGTATAAATAATTACAAGAATTTGGGTTGGCAAATAATAAAGCATGTTTTTTTTTCGGTCAAAAAAATTGGTGATTCCCATTAAAATCGGAAAATCAAAAATTGTTTTAAATATCAATAAAAATGCAGCATAGATAAAAATACCATGATTAAAAATTGATACTATCAATGAAGTTAATGTTAGAAAGTTAAACAAGAATATCAC
Source organism: Bacteroidota bacterium (assembly GCA_013377115.1). Taxonomy (GTDB): domain Bacteria; phylum Bacteroidota; class Bacteroidia; order Bacteroidales; family CG2-30-32-10; genus Cfx2-01. The sequence continues at coordinate 939 of JACAAW010000111.1, forward strand.
AATTGAAACAAAATAGAGCCAGTTATCATGATAATGTGCACTTTTTGAAACCCATCTAATTCTTTGCTTTACAAAACTTATTATGTTTTTTTGAGAATCTGTAAAAACAATGGCATCCATTGATTTCAAAAATGAAATGCTTTCGGGGTATCTTTTCTTTGTATCAATAAGTAGAAATTGATCGTCGCCAGAAGCAAGATTAGGTCTTTTCGAAAATGGTAAAAGTTCTGAAAATAGTGATTTCTCGAAAATTAAATTGGCACCATTACACATGATTGGTTTTTTCATCATTGCCGAGCCAGCTGAACTAGCAATTAAACTCATAAACTCTAATTCCTGAATTTTTGAAAAGAAATCTTTTCCGTCATTAAAACATACAGGTCCTATAATTAGTTTTGATTTTGTCTTTTTATAATAAGCTACAATTGTTGAAATCCATTTTTGATTCATTTGGCAATCAGCATCCGTGGTAATAATTAATGTGCCCGTGGCTTTTTCGATACCTTTAGAAATCATTGCTTTTTTCCCAGAAGCTTCATTTTGGCAGGTTTCAATTAGGGTAAAATTGGTTTGGAGTGAGTTTCTGCTGATAAAATCTTTGATAATTTCTGCTGTATGGTCAGTTGAAGAATCATCGAGAACAATAATTTCAAAAAAATGCTTTGGATAATCTTGGGCATTTAAACAATTCAGCAATGTTTCTATGTTTTGTGCTTCATTTCTGGCAGGAACAATAACCGAAACTTTAACGAAATCCTTATTTACTAAATTCTTAAATTCCTTTAGTGAAAACCAGCCAATTGTAAAATATGAAATTAATGCTCCATAAAAAAAGCAGAAAACCCCAACAATGATTAAGATAACTTGATCACAACTCATTTGAAATTCCCTTTTTTCTGAAAAATTTAAGTTGCCATATGCAAAAAATACCCAAAATAGCTGGTAGAGCAAGATTGATAATCCACAAAAACGTCGTAGCAATGACTGTTCCTGAATCTGTTGCTAAATCTTCGTTAAAAATATTGTTGTAACATAAACCGATAAAAAATAGCGCGACCGACCATCTTATTCCGATTTCTGTTAATGCAAAAGTTGGAATAACTGCCATTACAAAGTAAATCATAGAAATAATTAATATTCCATCAATAAAATTATTGACTAGTCCAAATGAACGAAGCATCAAATAGAATTGAACTGCGAAAACAAAGTATCTAATAAAACTGAGAAATAGTATAAAGGAAAGCTCACCTTTGCTATAATATGAAAATGCTTTTTTGTATTTATTTAGCTTTTGTAAAAATTGAAATCGATTAATTATTTTTTCAAAAATCGAAATGTTGAAATAAAAAAGTCCTGTAATTAAGATGATTAGTCCAAAAAAGATAGGATTTAAATAGACATGATATTCGGAAAGATTAATTCTGTTGGTATAAAAATAAGCATATATAAAACTAATCGAGCCAATTAAAATGGTAATAAAAAGCTGGCTAAAACTTCCGATAATAGTTATTAGCGAAGCTTCAATTCGGTTAGCTTTTTCCAAAACAAATATTCGACCTGCAAACTCACCAACTCTGTTTGGGGTATAAATACTAATGGTTACGCCAGATAAAATAGCTTTATAACTTTTCAAAAATGAAATATTCTCAACTTTTCGAATTAAATATTGCCATTTTGCTGCTTCAATTCCCCAATTTACAAACATTAAAAGGAAGGCTGAAAGTAAATAGGAGTAAAAATATTCCTTTTCGAAAAAAGCTTTGCCTTGCTGAAAAATATCAGAAATTTGGTATTTATTAAATAACTCAAAAAAAATAAAGCAAAGGGCAACAATAATAATGATTGACTTTATTAAAAAGCTATAAATTTTAGTTATTTTTGTTTCTGCTGCCACAAGGAATAATTTATACAATAATACAAAAAAATTGACTACAGAGCGAATAATATTAGGCATCGACCCAGGTACAACCATTATGGGTTATGGACTTATTATTGTAAGAGGTACTAAAATGGAGTTAATAGAAATGGATGTTCTTAAGCTTGGAAAACTAGAAGGTCAGCCATTAAAATTAAAATTAATCTTTGAAACGACCCTTGAACTTATTGATAAACACAAACCAGATGAATTGGCAATTGAAGCGCAGTTTTTCGGAAAAAATGTTCAATCAATGCTAAAATTAGGAAGAGCTCAGGGAGTCGCCATTGCCGCAGCGCTGTACCGAGATATCCCAATCTTTGAATATGCCCCAAAAAAAATAAAACAATCCATCACAGGTAATGGAAATGCTTCTAAAGAGCAAGTTGCAGAAATGTTGAAACAATTATTAAGTATTAAGGAGCTTCCAAAATTATTAGATGCCACTGATGGTTTGGCCGCAGCAGTTTGTCATTTCTTTCAGAAATCGGCCAAAGTGCCATTAATTAAAACAAAAGCCAAAAAAGGAAATTACAGTGGTTGGGGTGCTTTTTTATCTGAAAATCCGGATAGAGTAATCTAATTATTCTGAATTTCTACCATATTATTAGATTCACAGACTTCTTTTGTTAAAGCTCTGAATTCAAAACCTAAATCAGAAAAATGTTTTAAGAATTTAGGAAGGGCATAAAATAAGTTCTCACTGGCCTTAATACTATCATGGAAAACAACAATAGAACCCGCTTCTGAATGAGAAATAACGTTTTCAAGACATTTTTCTCCTGTTGTTTCAATGTCAAAATCATAACTTAAAACGGACCAAAGAACTATTGAATAATTTTTCTTTAGTTTTAAAATTTGCATCGGACTGATTTTTCCATATGGAGGGCGAAACAAATTAGTTTCAAAAAAGGAATCGCATTTCTGGATGTTCTTTAAATAATCTTTGGATAATGATTTCCAGCCATTCAAATGATTGTAAGAATGGTTTCCAATGGCATGATTGGCATTAATAATGGTCTCAAAAATTTCTGGGTATTTTCTAACGTTATCACCAACACAAAAAAAAGTAGCTTTGGCATCGAATTCTTCAAGTTGTTTTAAAACAAAAGTGGTTACTTCTGGAATTGGACCATCATCAAAAGTAAGGTAAATTACTTTCTCAGAAGTGTTGATTTTCCATGTTAAATTCCTTTTTGAAAGGCTTCTTACAACGTATGGCGGTGTAACAAAATACATAGTTTAATCATTAAAAAAGGAAAAGCATAAGCTTTTCCTTTTTGTTATTATTGAGGTCTGGCATTGCCACCTGCGCCAGCATATCTTTTATAATAATTATCAAAAACGTCTTTCGATTTCTTTGCTAAAGCATCTTGCTTATAAGTTTGAGCCAGCTGAGAAATACGTTGCATAATTCCAATTGCTTGTTGCTTGTCAGTATCAACTTTCGAAGCTTTTGTTCCTGTGAAAGAATAGAAATAAACCAATTGCTGATTAGTGATTTTGAATAAATGTTCCATTAATTTATTTCCTTTATCAATAGCACCAGCTCTATAATATTGCTCACTTAACAATACTCCTAAATAAGGATTGCTAAATGGAACAGTATTTTCGGGCATAACTTCCATACATTTATCAATTACTTTGATTGCTTTGTCTTTTTTGCCTTCAGTTATTAAGGCTCCAGCCAATCTTGCAAATGATAATCTAAATGACCAAGTCATCCTCATATTGGTTTCGTCAAGATAAACACTTGGGTTTTGGATATTGCCCCATTTGAATTTATTCATCAAATTCTCGTACATAATGTCGGTATTCACATATCCAGTTTGTCCGTCATTACTATTTGCTTTAAAAGGAACAAGACGATAAGCAAGACCTTCTAATTGGAAATAATTATCCAATCCCAAATAATTAGAACCACCAGTAGTAATTGCAAAATAAATAGGACGTTTCCAATCAAATGCCGCAAGTAAATCAATTACCATTAAATGATTTTTTTGTAATAAATTTCCAGTTTTTATTGTCCAGTCAACAGAAGGAAGGATTGAATCAATTCTATTTTGAGGAACAGTACCATTAGAAATAACAAGTTGTTTATTTACAGGAATGCTAAAATTACGTGTTGGGAAATAGGATACGGACTCATCTCTCATTGTTTGAAGTTTGGAATTTGGATTATCACTACCAACAAATTCCATTAAACTTTTTACGCTTTCGTATTTGCTTTTTGGAATCAAAGTGGTGTCCTCATAGAAGAAAACATAATCTCTTGTTCCTTGTCTGTATTGTGAATTTTTCAAAGTAAATGGAACTGCATCTGATTTATATGCTTTTCTTGCCATTTGATCAATATACCAATCAGTATTTAATAAACTAAGATTTACAACACGAACATCAGTTCTAATTCCTTCAACTTCTTGGCAATACCAAAGTGGGAATGTATCATTATCACCATTTGTAAATAGTATGGCATTTGGCGCGCAAGAATTTAAATAATTCATTGCAAAATCTCTAGCAGTAAATCTTCCAGAACGATTGTGATCATTCCATCCTTCTTTTCCCATTATTGTTGGAACCAATAAGAAACAAGCTCCTGTTGTGAGAATTGCTGCTAAATTTGGTTTCACTTTTTTGCTTAAGAAATCAAAAATTGCCAATACACCTAAGCCAATCCAAATTGCAAAAGCATAGAAAGAAGCTGCGAAAGCATAATCTCTTTCTCTTGGCTGATTCGAATATTGATTTAAATAAACAACAATTGCCAAACCAGTCATTACGAAAAGCCATGCAACAATAATGGTGTCTTTTGGATGTTTTTTAAGATGGTAGAAAAATCCAATTAAACCCAAAAGCAATGGAAGGAAATAGAATTTATTATTTCCTTTGTTTTTCATATTTTCTGGTATGCCTGATTGTGGACCTAAACGGGCTTCATCAATAAATGGGATACCACTAATCCAGTTTCCATCAATTAAAGTTCCATCAGTATTTTGAATGTCATTTTGTCTTCCAACAAAGTTCCACATAAAATATCTTAGATACATATGTCCTATTTGATAATTGAAGAAAAACTTAAGATTACTTGTAAAAGATGGCTTGTAAAGAACTTCTGATTTACCACCTTCTGAAACCGAAATTGGCGTACCTTCTTCATCTTTAAAACTTGCCCAACTCTTATATCCATCAATATGTCCTAAGCTGTTATCAGAATCATACATTCTTGGGAATATTGTACAAAAACGATCATCGTAATTTGGAATAGACGATTTTCGTGCATCTGTAATTACATATTTCCCTTTTGCATCGTCCTTTGAATAAACAGGGTTTCCATCTGAATATGGTTTTTCTGCATCAAGTGGTGCATTATAATATTGTCCATACAATAACGGCCAGTCACCATATTGCTCGCGATTTAAATAGGATAATAAACTGATGGCGTTTTCTGGATTGTTTTCGTCAATAGGTGTATTCGCATTGGAACGAATTACCAACATAAAGAAACTAGAATAACCGATGAGAATAAAAGTGAAGCATAAAATTGCTGTATTTAATATTACTTTTTTCTTTTTATGAGTGAACATTATCCCCCAAACAATTGCACCTATCAATAAAATAAAATAGAATATTGTTCCAGAATTAAATGGCATTCCTAAAGAGTTTACAAAAAACATTTCAAATAATCCTGCCATTTTCACAGTCCAAGGAATGATAATATACATTATCAATGACAAAATAATGATGGACAAAACAGAAATTAGAAGTAGTTTTTTTACGTTTGTTTTTTTGTAATTTTTAAAATAATAAACAAAAACAATTGCAGGAATTGCCAAAAGATTCAGTAAATGGACTCCAATTGAAAGACCCATTAAGAATGCGATGAAGATGATCCATTTTAAATTGAATTTTTCTTCAGCCACAGTTTCCCATTTCAGAATCGCCCAAAAAACAATCGCAGTAAAGAATGATGACATGGCATAAACTTCACCTTCAACAGCTGAAAACCAGAAAGAATCAGAGAAAGCATAAGCAAAAGCTCCAACTAAACCACTTCCGAAGATAGCATACATTTTAGCATCAGTAATTTCGCCAGAACGGGCCATTATTTTCTTTGCAAAAGCTGTAATCGACCAAAAAAGAAACAAAATTGTGGCACCACTGACAATAGATGACATAATATTTACCATCAAGGCAACCTTGGAAACATCACCAAAGGCGAACAAACTAAAAAATCTTCCTAATAATTGGAATAATGGTGCTCCAGGAGGGTGACCAACTTGAAATTTATACGCTGTTGAAATATATTCACCACAATCCCAAAAACTAGCTGTGGGTTCGCAGGTTAAAATATATATCATTGAAGCGGCTATAAATGTAATCCAGCCAAGAATGTTGTTGATTTTTTGATATTGTTTCATGAGTTTATAATTTGTTTTTTAATTGTCACATAGAATCCGCCAATGGAGTTATTTCAGTTGTTTCGAAATGTTTTACTTATGGCTATTTTATACTAATTTATTTAGTTTCTTAGAATTTAAAACGCATCTAAAACGAAAATTCTCTTTTTTTATTATTTAAATTCTCCTTTTTTTCAATTTGCGAAGATATAAATAATTTGTAAATATTACTTAAACAATTCCATATTTATAGCCTTATAAATGATTTTGGGTAAAAGTTAATTTCGTATGGAGAATTCAGTAATACAGAGTATTAGCATTTTTTTTTGAAATAAAATAAATTTTTAGTCAAAAATGTTTTTCAAAAAGAAAAATATTCCTATTTTTGCAGTCCTTAAACAATAAGGAATCAAATTGTCCGATGGTGTAACTGGCAACACGTTTGATTTTGGTTCAAAAGAGTCCAGGTTCGAGCCCTGGTCGGACAACGAAAAGCCCTGATAATTATTATCAGGGCTTTTTTTATTGAGAATTCCTCCCTTTTTATTATTTTTACCCAAAATTTTATTGTGAAAGCGAATATCTTCAAAATTCTTTTTTTTCTTTTCATTTCAGCAATTACTCCGCTAATTGCTCAAGCACAGCAATTAATTCCTTTAAACAACGATTTGCTTTTGCCAATTAATAAGGAAATTAATAAAAAAAATATTCTTTTTCACACTTCAATGAAGCCATATCTCGATTCGGATTTAAATATTTTTTTCAATCATGACTCCTTGGTAGATTTTAGCAAACGCGATTTTACTTTTATCAATAAATGGAAACATCCTTGGTTCTGGCGCAAACTTAGGAGAGAAAGTTTAATCAACATCAATTCAAAAAACTTTCATGCAACGGCTGATCCTTTTTTTAATTTGGAGCTTGGTAAAGAGAAAAACAGTTCAACTTGCTATGTGAATACTCGTGGTTATATTATTAAAGGAAAAATTGGAAACCATTTTGCCTTTAATTCTTCTTTTTATGAAAATCAAGGAGTTTTTCCGAAATATCTTGGCAGTTATATAGATTCGAATCTAATTGTTCCAGGACAAGGAAAAGCCAAAGCTTTTAAATCTTCAGGATATGATTATTCCATGGTTTCTGGAGTATTGTCATATTCGCCTTTCAAATGTATCAACTTTCAATTTGGTACCGATAAAAATTTTATCGGCGATGGTTATCGTTCTTTATTATTGTCTGACAATGCTTTTAATTATCCGTTCTTAAAAATAACTACCAATTATAAGAAGCTTCAATACATGATGCTTTTTTCAAGCTTGCAAGATTTAAAGTATCCTGTTGCACCTGAATCACCATATCAGAAAAAATATTCAAGCACTTATTATTTGAGTTATTTTGTTGGTAAAAGAATTGATATCAGTTTGTTCGAATCGGTGATGTGGCAAGCAGTTGAAAATAAAAAATCCTTGGGTTTAAAAGTAAATTACTTTAATCCAATAATCGGTTATCAATCTATTAGCAGTTCACTGAATTCTGTTGATAATTCTATGCTTGGACTAAACTTAAAAATAAAATTAACCAATACCATCAGTTATTATTCCCAATGTGTGATAGACAATTTAAGTGCATTTTCTACGGAAAAATCGAAAATAAGCGATAAATATGGATTTCAATTTGGTTTTAAATATTTTGATTTATTCGGATTAAAAAATCTTTATTTACAAACAGAATACAACCAGGTTCAACCATACACCTACGGACATAAAAATTCTTTGCAAAGCTATACGCATTATGACCAACCAATGGCTCATCCGATGGGAGCGAATTTCAAAGAAGCGGTTGCAATCATGAATTATCGATGGAAAGATTTTTTTGCTGAAGTAAAAATCAATTATATTTTATTTGGCGCCGATACTGGCAATTCGCATTATGGAAATAATATTTTTCAATCAGACAATAATGCAATTTATTATCAAAATGGAACACCAGTTATTTTATTAGAAGGCATTTCAACAAAATTAATTATTGCTGATTTAAGATTGTCTTATTTAATGAACCCAAAAACCAATATGAATTTGATTCTTGGATACACTTATCGCAAAGAAACTTCAGATTTGACGAATACAAATACTTCTTACGTTTATTTTGGATTCAGAACTTCGTTGACAAATTTCTACTACGATTTTAAATAATCATTCCAGCACCAACTGTTTCATTGGTTCCCTCATCAATTAAAATCACGCTACCAGTTGTTCTGTTGGTTTTGTATTTATCGTAAAAGAAAGGTTGAGTGGTTCTAATAGAAATTCTTGCAATATCATTCAAACCAATTGATTTATCGTCTTCAATACGATGTAGATTGTTGATATCCACTTTGTATTTGATTTCTTTTACAATACAACGGGCATCTTTGGTGGTGTGTTTTATTGCATATTTACCATTAACCTGCAATGGTCTTTCGTTCATCCAGCAAATCATTAACTCGATATCTTGGCCAACTGTTGGTACATTACCTTCTCTCACGATCATATCGCCACGACTAATATCAATTTCATCTTCCAAACGAATGGTCACAGACATTGGAGGAAATGCTTCTGAAATTTCTCCCTCAAAAGTGTCAATTGCTTTTATTTTAGTTGTAAATCCTGATGGTAAAACCATTACTTTATCTCCAGGTTTAAAAACCCCGCCTGCAATTCTTCCGGCATAACCACGATAATCATGAAATTCTGTGGATTGCGGTCTGATAACATATTGTACAGGAAATCTGCAATCAACTAAATTTAAATCACTTCCGATATGAATGGTTTCTAATAAGTACATTAAGGTAGAGCCTTCGTACCAATTCATATTTTCGGATTTATCAACTACGTTATCCCCAAGCAAAGCGCTGATTGGGATAAATTGCATATCCTGGATATCGAGTTTTGAAGCAAATAGTTTAAAATCTTTTTTGATATTATCGTATACTTCTTGGTCGAAGTTAACCAAGTCCATTTTGTTTACACAAATAATTAAATGTGGAATTTTCAACAAAGAAGCAATAAATGCATGTCTTTTGGTTTGTTCAATAACACCTTTTCTTGCGTCGATTAAAATGATTGCCAAATTTGCTGTTGAAGCACCTGTAACCATATTTCTTGTATATTGGATATGGCCAGGAGTATCGGCAATAATGAATTTTCTAAGTGGTGTTGCAAAATATCTATATGCAACATCGATTGTAATTCCCTGCTCTCTTTCAGCTCTTAATCCGTCGGTTAATAAAGCAAGGTTTACGTATTCTTCGCCACGTTTTTCGCTTGCTTCTCTGATGGCTTCGTATTGATCTTCGAAAATTGATTTGCTATCATAAAGCATTCTTCCGATGAGCGTGCTTTTTCCATCATCAACACTTCCTGCTGTAGTGAAACGCAGGAGTTCCATATCTAAATATCCGTTTTTACTTTTATCTGACATTCTTTTTGATCTAATAAAAATTAAAAATATCCTTGTTTTTTTCTGTCTTCCATTGCAGCTTCTGAGCGTTTATCGTCGGCTCTTCCACCTCTTTCAGTTACTCTTGATGCAGCAACTTCTTCAATAATATCCTCAACAGAATTTGCACTTGACAACGACGCACCAGTGCAGGTTAAATCACCAATAGTTCTGAACCTAACGTGCATCATCTCGCATTTTTCACCATCTTTTAATGGAATAACTGGAGTTTTTGCTAGCAGCATTCCATCTCTTTCAAAACATTCGCGATCATGAGAAAAATATAGACTTGGCATTGGAATTTTTTCTTTTAAAATATATTGCCATACATCCATTTCTGTCCAGTTGCTTAAAGGGAAAACTCTAAAATGCTCTCCAATTTTCTTTTTACCATTAAATAAATTCCAAAGTTCAGGACGTTGATTTTTAGGATCCCATTGACCAAATTCATCTCTATGGGAAAAGAAACGTTCTTTTGCGCGAGCTTTTTCCTCATCACGCCTAGCTCCACCCATTGCAACATCAAACTTTCCTTCTTCAATGGCATCAAGTAAAGTAACAGTTTGTAATACATTTCTACTGGCACTGGCACCTTTTTCTTCAACTGCTCTACCTTTATCAATTGAATCTTGGACTAAAGCAACAATTAATTTTGCGCCAATTTCTTCAACAAATTCATCTCTATAATCTAAAGTTTCAATAAAATTGTGTCCGGTATCAATGTGCATTAATGGAAAAGGCAATTTGGCAGGATAAAAAGCTTTTCTTGCCATATGAGCCATAACTATCGAATCTTTTCCTCCAGAAAACAAGAGAACAGGTTTTTCAAACTGAGCAACTACTTCCCTGATAATGAAAATAGATTCAGCTTCTAGCTCGCTTAAATGTGTTAAATTATAAGAATACATATATTATTTGCTGTAAGTAATTTTTGGTAAAATATTATCAATCAATTTCTCAACGGTTTGTTCAATTGTGAGAACATCAGTTTTTAGTTCAATATCAGGATTAATTGGAGCCTCATAAATTGCATTTACCCCAGTTAGGTTTTTAATTTCGCCACTTCTTGCTCTTGCGTAAAGTCCTTTAGTATCTCTTTTTTCGCAAACAATTAATGGGCTATTTACATAAACTTCAATAAAATTTTCTTCCCCAATTATCGATTTGGCTAAATCGCGCATTTTTTTTGTGGGACTTACAAAACAACTAAAAACAATCACCCCGCAATTCACAAAAAGTTTACAAACTTCTGCGATTCGTCTGATATTTTCGGTTCTGCCTTTTATTGTAAAATCTAAATCTTGGTTTAATCCATCTCTAATGTAATCCCCATCAAATATTTGAGTGAAATAACCTCTTTTATAAAGTTCTTTCTCAATAAAATTTGCGATGGTAGTTTTTCCAGCTCCCGACAAACCGGTCATCCATACCACTAAAGCCTTTTGTTTTAAAAAAGCTTCTTTTTGGTCTTTTTTAATAATACCCTCTATGTGCGGAAAAATATTTTTTTGTTTATTCATCTCGAGCCACAAAAGTAAAAAAAAACTTAAAGTAAACGAATGATATTTTTCCTAAACATCCTATTTTTGAAATTCTATAATAAAATAGTACTTTTGAAAAAAAAATACCATGATGACATTTAATACAAAACCTGTTAGCGAAACAGAAATTAATAATCGAATCGAGACTATTACGAAAAGAGGTTTTATCAATTTAACAGAAATAGAGGCTCTGAAATTAACCCTTTCAATGATTGATCTAACAACTTTAGAAGGCGCTGATACGGACGAAAAGGTAATTGCAATGTGCCAAAAAGCATTCAATTATAATATTCAAAATGAAAATATTCCTAATGTTGCTGCTGTTTGTGTTTATCCAACGTTGGTTAATGTCGCAAAAACTGCTTTAAAAGGAAAAAATATTAATGTTGCCGCTGTTGCAGGCGCATTTCCAAGTGGACAGTCGCCAATTGAAGTTAAAGTAGCCGAAGTAATTTATGCTGTTAACGAAGGTGCTGATGAAATAGATATGGTAATCTCTAGAGGAAAATTTCTGGAGGGGAAATTCGAAATTGTATTTAATGAAATTGCAGAAA
>JACAAW010000112.1 GCA_013377115.1 Bacteroidota bacterium
GTTTTAGCCGCAGGAATTCCTGGAGCAGTTGGATTATCAGGACCACCAAACGCATGTTCAAATGCATTGTCAAATTTTACAGCCTGGGGAGATCCTTTATCAAACTATAATTGGAGTATCAACGGAGGTCAAATAGTTGGAGATTCAACTTCTAATACAATTCAAATTGCATGGGACACAATAGGAACTGGTTATGTTACAGTTCAAGAAAGCGTCAACTTCGGGTCTTGTCTTTCATTGCCAACAATGGTTTCAATTAATCTGTTGACACCACCAACAGCGTCATTCATAACTTCACCCGACTCAAATTCATTTTATGAAAATGATTTAATTGCATTTCTAAATACAACTTCAAACGTAGTTTCATCTCATTGGGATTTTGGTGATGGAATAACAACCAATCAAGAAAACCCGCACCACATTTATGAAAACATTGGAATTTATGACGTAATCCAAATTATTTCCGATACGAATGGATGTGTTGATACTGCTTTTCAAAAAATTGAAATTCTCGAAGGTATGCAAACCCCAAACGTATTTACTCCAAACGGTGATGGTTTCAACGATTATTTCGAAATCAAAGCAAGTGGAATGGAAGAGTTTATTCTGAATATATATAACCGCTGGGGAGTGTTAATTTTTGAAAGCAAGAGTTCAAAAGCACAATGGGATGGAAAATCTTTGGCTGGAGAAGATGCCGCCGATGGAACTTATTTCTATTCACTCAAAGCAAAATCTGCCACCAAAGATTATAGCCAATCTGGAAGCGTTACCCTTTTAAGGCAATAAATATTTTCTCTTAGCTATTTCGTATCATCTTTTTTGTAAATTCGTATTCAATTTGATTTGCAATTAAATGAACGATTTAAGTTTACAGGAATACATTCAAGCGAGTAAAACTGCCGTTGCTGCTAACAAAGCAAAGGGCAACAAGCATGCTGAAATTCTGACGCAATTGTATTCGGAACCCAATCGATTTATTGATGAAATTTTGCAAAATGCTGAAGATGCTTATCATCGGAATCCCAAGTCAAATGGAGATAAAACAATTCGCTTTTGTTTATTCAATGATCGCCTCGAAATATTTCATAACGGAAAACCTTTTGATGTCAACGATTTAAAATCCATCACCACTTTTGCAAATACCACAAAAAATAAAACCAACGAAATCAATCTCATCGGAAAATTCGGAATTGGGTTTAAATCCGTATTTGGAATTTGTACAGAACCCGAAATTCATTCAGGTGGTTTTCATTTTAAAATCAAGGATTACGAAGTTCTTGAAGAAAGCAAACCCGCAATTATCAATGGATTTACAACACTTTTCGTGTTGCCTTTCAAGAAAGAAAACTCTACAGCAATATTTAAGAACGTAAAAAAAGGCTTGGCAAATCTAAATTCTAGCTATTTGCTTTTTTTAAATGAGATTTGTAAAATAGAAGTTTTTGTGAATGAAAAGAATATTCTCAATATTTCAAAAAGCACCGAAAATATTGAAGCACAAATTAAAAAGGTTCACATTTCATACACAAATTTCAAAAAGGAAAACGAAAATTTTCTAGTTCTTTTCAAAAACAAAGCCTTGCCTTTTTCTGCAATTGAAATTGCTTTTAAACTAGAGAAAGAAGAAATTGTCCCCATTCACAATCCAACGGTTTTTGTTTACTTTCCGACTAAACACTATTCGGATTTGAATTTTATTATTCATGGATCCTACACCACTACTCCAACACGTGAATTTATTCCGTTCGACAAATCGAAAACGCCCGAAAACCTTGCAATGATAGAAGAAACAGCTTCGTTGCTTTGCTCAAATTTGCGTAAACTTAAAAATTTAAATTATTTAAAGCTTTCGTTTTACGAAGTTTTGCCAATCATTTCTGCGAAAGCTAAATTAAATTCCAGTTATCATATTTATGAAGTTTTTTATAATTCGGTTTTAAAAACTTTGAAAGAAAAGAATTTACTTCCTACTATCGACGGGCATTTTTCGAATCCAAAAGAATCGATTATTGCAGAAACCGAAACGCTTTCCGATTTTCTACAAAGTAAAGATCTCGAAGTTTTATTCGGAAAAAAAAACTGGCTTCACAAAGAAATTAATCGTGAAAATCATCCTGCATTTTTTGAATTTCTCACAAATCAACTAGGCGTTAAAGTTATTGACATTAATAATTTCGGATTCAGACTGGCAGTAAATTCAGGCTTTTTAAAAACAAAAAAAGATTCGTGGTTCATTAAATTTTACGGACTCCTCAGTAAAAATCCACAATTGTGGAATAAGGAAAATGAATCGTCGCATTTTAGTTTGAGGAAAACGCCCATTTTATTGAATCACAAAAATCAATTGATTCCCCTTTTTGATAAGGATGGAAACCTCAACATAATTTTAACGAAAAGCCTTACCAGAAAAGGAAACAGAATAAAAACTTCTTTGTTTGACACTGTAGAAGTCCAGACTTTGTTTAAAGAATTGATTGAGAACATTCATCTTGAGCAGTCCATCGATTTATTTAAAAGCAATAAAGCCGATGCTTTTGAAAATGATGATGAATGGGAAGCAGAAATCGAACCCAATGCTGCACCAATTGATTACGAAGAAACTAATCAATCAATTTCAAAATCGAATAAGAAAACTTCATTTGCTGAAATCTCTGGAATCAGCAATCAAATCGGGAGTCTTTTACAAAGCATTACTCCTGAAACCAAAAGTAAAATAGCAATTTGGAGTGAAGCTTATATATTTAAAGTTTTAAAATCAGAATACGGAAATGATGAATCCATCATCATTAAAAAGCAAAATTCGGAAGGCCTTGATTTTGCAGTTTTAAAAAACAACGAAATTGTAAAATACGTTTCTATTGTTTCGAAAGCCCTATTTGAAAGGGAATTTAAAATCTCGAAACAGCAAATAGAGGCAGCTGTTGAGTTTTTCCAAATGAAGAAACAAGAATTGCATTGGTTTTATTGCGTTTCGAATGCAGGAACTACCAATGTCAGGATTTTTAAATTCAATAAAATCATTGAGCGATTGTTAAATAATTCGCTAAATTTGGGAGAGTTAAGGATTACGGTTTAATAGAAAATTTCATTGAATTAAAACTTTTTAAAATGAAAAAATTATTGATTGTTTTCGTATTATTTATTCCCTTTTTGGGATATTCTCAAACTTGGGCTCCAATTGGTGCTAAATGGCAATATAATAAACCGGCTTCCACCAGTCTAAGTTGTGTGACTTTTGAATCAATTCAAGATACAATTATTCAAAGCAATATCTGCCATATCCTTGAAATAAAATTAAATAATTCAACGCTTATCGGGAAAGAATATATAAAACAATCTGGAGATAGTATCTTCTATTTTAACTACTATTCTAATTCATTTCACTTATTATACAATCTCTCAGCAAATGTTGGCGATACCATAAATGTTCATACTTCAAAGTTTAAACCCACTGAAGCTTTTTTTTCTTTTAATGATAGCATTGACAATTTTAAGTACCAAATTCTTTCTATCGATAGTGTTCAAATTTCAGGAAAATGGATAAAGCGCCAAAAAGTTTGCACATTATTACCAAATGATTGGGGCTTTAATTGTGGTTTATCTGATAATTACATTTTGGATAATATTGGTAGTAATGATTATTTCTTCGGAATGTTTCCAATGGTAATTCCTGAATTTATTCCATCATTATTGAGATGTTATACCGATACAGTAATTGCATATATTAATCCATCTTGGAGTATTCCTTGTGATTTTGTTGGTATTTCAGTAAATTTAGATAAACTAGAGAGAATTTCTATTTTCCCAAATCCCAGCAATGGCAATAATATCAATATTAATTTACTAATTAAAGCAACTGCGGATTATGAAATTTTGAATGTTTTAGGCTCCGTTGTAGCTAAAGGGGAAATTCTTAATGCAGATAAAATTAAAATTGATATTAGCAACATCGCAAAAGGTTGTTATTTTGTGAAGGTTATTTCGTGCGAAGTTGGAAACTCTAAACCACAAAATTTGGTTGGGAGATTTGTAAAGGATTAGTGCTTTAATTTGCGGTTGATTGAATTGGGGAAAAGTAGTTTACTGGAAAATCAATTTTCCCCAACCCCTGAAGAGAATAAAATTGATTTTCTAAATACAGGTTTTGAATTATCAATATGGTTTATAAAAAGCGAACGGTTGAAAGAAAAATGTTTTATGGCGCGGAAGCAAAAACTTTCAAATATGCTTACGACCTAAGACAAAACATGACAAAAGCGGAATTAGTGCTTTGGGAAAAATTGAGAAAAAACCAACTTAACGGCTTTAGATTTAAACCACAACATCCTATAAAATGGTATATCGCAGATTTTTATTGTCATAAAGCAAAATTAGTAATTGAAGTTGATGGCGAAATTCATAATACAATCAAAAACAAAGAGTACGATAAAAATCGAATGTATGAATTGGAACAAGTTGGTTTGACAATAATCCGATTTACAAATCAAGAAGTATTGAATGATATTGATACTGTTCTGGCAAAAATATCAAGCTATTTACCCACAACACCAGCATGATTTTCAATCACCCTTAAGGGTTGGGGAAATATTGAAAATCATCTCAAGGCTTTATTGCGTTGGAGGCACGACTGAAGCAATCTAAAACACGATATCAAAACTAGATTGCTTCACTGCGTTCGCAATGACGGACATTTCAACAATAAAACGAATACAAAACAGCTGCAATATTAATTCTATTTCCAATAATTTTCTATTGCATAAAGAGGCAAATTTGTGAGCCATTCATCAATTCGATAATCGGCCATTGAAGTTCTTATTGAAATTGGCATTTTATATTTTTGATTAAAGTATTTCAAACTTTTCGCTTTTAAATTTTCCTCAGCCTTTACTTCCATTGGAATGACACTATCGGAATGCTGAACTAAAAAATCAATTTCGGCAGTTGACTTTTCAGTTGACCAATAATAAATTGGTAATTCTTCAATACTCTTCAATTGTTGCAACACAAATTGCTCAGTGATTGCACCTTTAAATTCTTGAAAAATTTGATTTCCATTAATAATTGTTTTCACATCAATATTTCCGATTGCCGCTAACAATCCAACATCTAGAATATATATTTTGAATGCAGAGTTATCCATGTAAGCAATTAATGGAATAGCTGGTTTACTGCATCTATTTACTTTGTATATCAACCCAGAATCAATCAACCAAGCCATTGCCATTTCAAACTCTTTTGCTCTGGCTCCTTGCTTAAGCAAACCATACATAAACTTCCTATTTTCTTTGGCAAGTTGAGCTGGTATCGAATTCCAAATCATTCTAATTCTTGGAACCAATTCTATTGGAGCATGTTTCGAAAAATCTTGCTCATAAGAGTTTAATATCCTATTCTGAATTTCACGAACTTTATTAAAATTATTCTCTTTTGAAAATGAAAAAACAACTTCTGGCATTCCACCAATAAAATAATATTGCCTTAATAATTCAATAAACTTTGATTTAAAACCAGTAATCATTTCCCAATCTTTACTCATAAGGAGATCGAATAAAGACTTTTTATTCATTGCCAATAGAAACTCACTAAATGTTAATGGATATAAATCCAAAAAATCAACTTTACCAACTGGAAAGGAAATATTGCTGTGAAGCGCCACCCCCAGCAATGAACCAGCTGCAATAACATGATATTGTGGAGCATTTTCGCAAAAATATTTTAACGACGTAATTGCACCATCACATTCTTGAATTTCATCAAAAATAATTAACGTGTTTTCTGAATTTATCTGAATGTCTGTTTCTATTTCAAGCGCAGTAATAATTCGCTGGATATTATAGTCGTTTTCAAATAAACTCCTAAGCGATTTAGAACTTTCAAAATTGATATAAACAGTCTGCATATATTCTCGTTTGCCAAACTCTTGCATCAACCAGGTTTTTCCAACTTGTCGTGCGCCCCTTATTATCAAAGGTTTCCTATCCTTAGAATTCTTCCAATTAATTAGCTTTTGAAATTGTTGTCTTTCCATAATATGTAAAATTTCTACAAAAATACATTTTTTCTGACGAAAAAACAAATAACTTACACTTTTTCGTACGAATAAATGTATTACAATGCACTTTTTCGTACGAATAAATGTAATGGATTACATTTTTATTGAGGAATAGTTATTTTATATCAAAAATAGATTGCTTCTCTGCGCTCGCAATGACGGGCGTTTTGATTGCTTTAAATCAGTAGCAAAATGATTTTCAATCACCCTCAAGGGCTGGGGAAATATTGAAAATCATTCGTCATAATTTTACATCGCCAGCGTAGTATGCAGCCATTCCTGAACTTCTTCAACTGGCAATTGCTTGCGTTTCGCATAATCTTCAATCTGGTCTTGAGCGATTTTGCCAATTCCAAAATATCTGGATTTCTCATGTGAAAAATACATTCCACTTACTGAAGATGCGGGATACATTGCACAACTTTCGGTTAATTCAATATTGATATTGGCTGTAACGTCAAGTATTTGGAACAATTTTCGTTTTTCGGTATGGTCCGGACAAGCTGGATAGCCCATTGCTGGACGAATTCCTTGATAGGTTTCTTTTAGTAAATCATCAATGGTTAGATTTTCATTTTGTGCATAACCCCAATAATTTCGTCGAACTTCCAAATGCAGCAATTCTGCAAAGGCTTCTGCCAAACGGTCGGAAAGCAATTTTATCATGATGATTCCGTATTCGTCATTGTCTTTTCGGAAAGTTTCCAGAGTCTTTTCAATTCCTAGTCCGGCGGTGCATGCAAATCCACCAATGTAATCTGTCTTTCCGGATTCTTTTGGAGCAATAAAATCTGAAATAGAATAATTGAATTCTCCTGCAGGTTTCACACTTTGCTGACGAAGACAATTTAAAGTAGTTAAAAGATTTTCCTTATTTTCATTTTCAAAAATTTGAATATCATCATAATTGACCGTATTTGCAGGAAAAAATCCAATAACGCCATTAGCCGATAAAAGTTTTTCTTCAATGATACGATTGAGCATTGCCTTGGCATCATTAAAAAGTTTTGTTGCTTCCACACCATAAACCGCATCAGTTAAAATTTCTGGATATTTTACTTTCATTTCCCATGCTCTGAAAAATGGACGCCAGTCAATGTATTTGCTGATTTCAGCAATCGAATAATCTTTAAAATATTTGTTTCCTAAAAAAGCAGGTTTTGTTATTTCAGATTCGCTCCAATTAATTGGGAAATGGTTTTTTCGTGCATCTTCAATTTTGCTATAAACTTTTTGTTCCGTGTCAGCAAAATGTTTTTGTCTGGTTTCTTCTTGCTTCGCTTTTATTTTGTTTTTATATTCTTCATAAAGATTTTCCGTAACCAGATTATTGGCAACAGTAACGCTTCGAGAAGCATCAGGAACCTGAATTACCAATCCACTGTATTGTGGAGCAATTTTTACAGCGGTATGAATTTGTGAAGTAGTCGCGCCGCCAATCAACAAAGGAATTTTGAAATTCAACCGTTCCATTTCTTTCGCCACAAAAACCATTTCATCGAGTGAAGGCGTAATCAATCCACTCAAACCAAGAATATCGTAATTGCCTTCTTTGGCTTTTTCCAGAATTTTATCGCATGGAATCATCACGCCCATATCGTCCACATCGAAATTGTTGCAACGCAATACCACACCCACAATATTTTTCCCGATATCATGAACATCACCTTTTACAGTTGCCAGCAGAATTCTTTTACGTTGATTTGTATCGCCGGAGGCGTCATTCTGTGCTTCGATGTAAGGCAATAATTGAGCAACCGCTTTCTTCATCACTCTGGCACTTTTCACAACTTGTGGCAGGAACATTTTTCCTGAGCCGAACAAATCACCAACAACGCGCATTCCGTCCATCAGCGGTCCTTCAATCACTTCGATTGTTTTAGTGAATTTCAATCTTGCTTCTTCAACATCTTCTTCAATAAATTCAACAATTCCTTTAACCATAGCATGACTCAAGCGTTCTTCAACTGAACCGCAACGCCAACTCATATCTTTAACAATTTCTTTTCCTTTGCTTTTGTAATTTTCTGCAAATTCAATCAAACGGTCGGTTGCATCCGAACGGCGATTTAGGATTACATCCTCCACCCTTTCAAGTAAATCCTTATCTATTTCAGTATAAACTTCAATCATTCCGGCATTCACGATTCCCATGTCCATTCCGACTTTCACAGCATGATAAAGGAAAGCAGAATGCATTGCTTCACGAACCACATCATTTCCTCGAAATGAAAACGACAAATTACTCACGCCACCACTCACTTTGGCTCCAGGAAGATTTTCTTTAATCCATTTTGTTGCATTGATGAAATCTACTGCGTAATTATTGTGTTCTTCAATACCAGTGGCAATTGCCAATATATTTGGATCAAAAATAATGTCTTCAGCAGGAAAACCAACCTCTTTCGTTAGAATGTGATAAGCACGTTCACAAATTTGTTTTTTTCTTTCAAAAGAATCCGCCTGACCGGTTTCATCAAAAGCCATTACGACAGTTGCAGCACCATAGAGTTTTATCTTTTGAGCGTATTCTTTAAATTTCGCTTCACCTTCCTTCAAGCTAATAGAATTGACAATACTTTTCCCTTGAACACATTTCAAGCCGGCTTCAATCACCGACCATTTTGAAGAGTCAATCATAATAGGCAAACGGGAAATATCTGGATCAGAAGCAATCATATTTAAAAAGGTAACCATTTCAATTTCTGACTCGAGCATTGCTTCGTCCATGCTTACATCAATAATTTGAGCACCGCCATCTACCTGGGTTTTGGCAACACTCAACGCTTCCTCGTATTTTTTGTCTTTGATTAATCGGGCAAATATCTTTGAACCGGAAACATTGGTTCTTTCGCCAATATTGACAAAATTGATTGTTTTATTTAATACCAATGGTTCCAAACCACTAAAAATGGAAAGTTTTTCAACTTCTGGAATTTGGCGTGGTGGATATTTTTCAGTCAATTTAGAAATTTCTCTGATATGATCTGGACTCGTTCCGCAACAACCGCCGATAATATTAATCAAACCGTTCTTCATGTATTCTTCAACCTGAACTGCCATTTGTTGAGGAGTTTCATCGTAATTTCCAAAAGCATTTGGCAATCCAGCATTTGGATAAGCACTTAAATAAAAAGACGTTTTCGAAGAAATATCATGCAAATAAGGCATCAATTGTTTTGCGCCTAAAGCACAGTTAAATCCAATACTTAAAAGAGGAATATGAGAAACCGAAGCTAAAAAAGCTTCAGGAGTTTGTCCGGAAAGAGTTCTTCCACTTGCATCTGTAATTGTAGCAGAAACCATGACTGGCAATCGTTTTCCTGTTTCAGCAAAACATTTCTCAACGGCAAAAAGTGCTGCTTTACAATTGAGGGTATCAAAAACAGTTTCAATTAAAAGCAAATCTACTCCACCTTCAACCAATGCTGAAACTTGCTCATAATAAGCATCAACAAGATTATCAAAAGTAATGGCTCGGTAAGCAGGATTGTTTACATCTGGCGAAATAGATGCAGTTTTATTAGTTGGACCAACCGAACCCGCAACGAAACGAGGTTTTTCTGGAGTTTTTAAATTAAATTCTGCAACAACAATTCTTGCATTTCTTGCAGCAGCAATATTCAATTCCTTGACCAGATGCTGCATTCCGTAATCTTCCATCGAAATAGAAGTACAATTAAAAGTATTCGTTTCGATGATGTCGGCACCTGCATCCAAATATTTACGATGAATTTCCTTAATAATTTGCGGTTGCGTGATCGAAAGTAAATCGTTGTTGCCCTTCAAATCTTTAACATGATTTTTAAATCTGTCGCCACGATAATCTGCATCAGTTAACTGATATTGCTGAATCATGGTTCCCATCGCACCGTCGAGAACCAAAATTCTATTTTTAAGAATGTCTGCTATTTGCATAATAAATTTTGTTTTAGAATTTAAACTATTAAGCTATTTCTATTTTTGCCACTAAGACACCAAAACTCAAATTTACACAAAGAAAACCATTGAAGGTTCAATAATTTATTGAACATTAGTGTCTTTGGGCCTTTGTGGCAATTTTTCTAAAAAAACTACAAGAAAAGTGAAAAAGAAAAGATATAGGAAGGAAATTAATTGTATAAAATTTCATTACCTTATCTTTCCCATTACTGGGATGGAATTGGCACCTTCACAACTCAAAAACTCTGAATTGGGGTTGCCAAGGTTTCAAAGGGCCTTTCCCTCCACCTTTCTTGATAAGTTTTTTATACAAAGAACTTTTTTGCAAAGTTAAAAATAATAAATCACTTTTCAATTAATAATGAATTTTTTTCGAAATCCACTAAATTTCCTTAGGTTTGTATTACTAAATATTACAAAAATGACCAAATCATATTTAATCCGAAACGCCAAAGTTGTCAATGAAAATCAAATTTTCGAAGCTGATGTTTTAATTAAAGATAATTGCTTTGAAGAAATTTACATTAAATCAGCAAATTCAAAAACTCCTTCTTTTGAAGATGTTATTGAAATTGATGCAAAAGGCAATTATTTAATTCCTGGAGTTATTGATGATCAAGTACATTTTCGGGAACCAGGATTGACAAATAAAGGAGATATCTATTCCGAATCGAAGGCTGCAGTAGCCGGTGGAGTTACAAGCTTTATGGAAATGCCAAATACAAGTCCAAATACATTAACCCAAGAATTGCTTGAAGAGAAATACACGCTAGCTTCGGAAAAATCATTAGCGAATTACTCTTTTTACATGGGAGCTTCCAATGATAACATCGAAGAAATTCTAAAAACCAATCCGAAAAATGTTTGCGGAATAAAAGTTTTTATGGGTGCATCCACTGGAAATATGTTGGTTGATAATCCTGAAACTTTAGAAGCAATTTTCTCGAAATCAAAAATGCTAATTGCAGCACATTGTGAAGATGAACCTACAATACGAAAAAACAGTGAATTTTATAAAGAAAAATACGGCGAAAACATGCCTGTGGAGCATCATCCAAATATCAGAAGCGAGGAAGCTTGTTTTCTTTCTTCGGCAATGGCCGTGAATCTTGCTAAAAAACACAATACCAGATTGCATGTTCTTCACCTTTCTACTGCCAAAGAGTTGGAACTTTTTGACAACACCATTAATCTTACCGAAAAAAGAATCACTGCAGAAGTTTGTGTCCATCATTTATGGTTCAACGAAAAAGATTATCAGAAATACGGAATGAAAATAAAGTGGAATCCAGCTATAAAAACCGCCAAAGATCAAGAAGCCTTATTAGCAGGTTTGCTCAGCAATAAAATTGATGTATTGGCAACCGACCATGCACCCCACACCTCAGAAGAAAAGAAAAACACTTATTTCAAAGCTCCATCTGGCGGACCATTGGTCCAGCATTCATTGGTAACCATGCTCGAAATGCATCATCAAAATAAAATATCGCTTGAAAAAGTAGTTGAAAAAATGTGTCATGCGCCAGCCATCTTATTTCAGGTGAGTAAAAGAGGATTTATCAAAAAAGGTTATTTCGCTGATTGTGTTTTAGTGAATTTAAATCAACCTTGGACAGTAAGTCCTGAAAACATTTTATACAAATGTGGCTGGTCACCATTCGAAGGAACCGAATTTAAATCGAAAGTTTTGAAAACCTTCGTAAACGGAAATTTAGTTTTTAATGAAGGCGTATTTGATGAAAAAATTAAAGGAAATCGATTAATATTTGAAAGATAGTTTCGAAACCAAAAACATCACCAAAAATCGCATTGTAATATTATTTAACGGCTTCGTTGGTAAAATATTAAAAAAAACTTAAATTTGCAGCTTAGAAATTTAAAATTAAGTAATAATAATGGCTACAACAGCAGATTTTAGAAATGGTCTATGTTTAGAATACAATAATGATTTGTATACTATCGTTGAATTTCAACATGTAAAACCGGGAAAAGGACCAGCTTTCGTAAGAACAAAACTTAGAAATTTAAAAACAGGGAAAGTAATACCAAATACTTTTACTTCAGGAGTAAAAATAGATATTGCACGTGTTGAAAGACGTCCTTATCAGTTTTTATATGAAGACGAAAATGGTTTCAATTTTATGCATTCCGAAACCTATGAGCAAATTTCTATTGAAAAAGAAATGATTGACAATTTTGAATTATATAAAGAAGGACAAACTGTTGAAATGCTTTTTCATGCTGATACAGAAACAGCATTAACCTGTGAACTTCCTCCATTCGTTGAATTAGAAGTTGTTTATTCAGAACCAGGTTTAAAAGGTGATACTGCTACCAACACATTAAAACAAGCAAAAGTAGAAACTGGCGCTATGGTTAATGTTCCCTTATTTATTAAAAATGGTGAAAAAATCCGTATTGACACCAGAACTGGTGCTTACTCTGAAAGAGTTAAATAACTTTTAAACTTTTATATTATGCAAATACCAAAGCATACCCTTAAAGAAATAGCAAGTTTTATTAATGCTAAATTTGCTGGTGATCCAGATTTTGAAATTACTGGATTAAATGAAATTCATATGGTGGATAAGGGCGACATCACATTTGTTGACCATCCAAAGTATTACACAAAAGCACTTACTTCAAAAGCAACAACTGTTATTATTAATAAAGAGGTTGAATGCCCAGAAGGCAAAACTTTACTTTTCTCTGATGATCCTTTTAGAGATTATGTTGCTTTAACAAAAAGATTCAGACC
>JACAAW010000113.1 GCA_013377115.1 Bacteroidota bacterium
GCGGTGGACAAAGCAGCGCGAAAAGCGCAGCCGGTAGCAAGCCGCGGACCGTTACAGGCAATGCTAAGTAGACTAACAATTATGAAATATTTTACATTATTTATTCTTTTGACATTGGCATCTGACCTATTCTCCCAAACGGTTGAAGTTCCACCAGACAGTCTAATTAAAAGGAATCGTATCAAAACAATCACATCATATTTTAACGACGAATCGACTAAAGATGAACTATCTGAAGTTTGGAAATTCGACCTTGATGGCAAATTAATTTCAAGACAACTTTTTGACAAGGAAGACACAACATTAAGTATGGACTTGAATTTTTATAAAGACAATGTTCTAATGGAAACATGGAACATTGGGACTTGGCTTAAATATGACACAGTGAAGACAATTTACTTTTATGACGGCAAAAAAAGAGTTCTAAAAACAATAACTACAGGAAAGTTTAACCCTTTTAATTATAACGCAAATGGCTTCAAAAACACATTTTTATATTTATACGTTAATGACTCTGTGACACTTAAGAAATATGAGGGGGATGGACTAACAGCTAGAGGTTCAGGTACTGATAGTATTATCTATAACTCTGACCACACAAAGAAATTTTTATTTAACGAAGGACTTAACTTAAAAATAATATACAAATATAATGAGCAAAAACAACTGATTTCTGAAACACAAACTACAATTTCAAATCCTAACTTGATTCATCATTACAACAATTATTATTATGACAACGGACAACTAATTAAAGAGATTATAGGTCATTCCGTAACTGGAGAAAAAGAAAAAATATCGGAACAAGAGCATTTTTATATCAATGACAACAAAGGACTGATAAGTAAAATACAAAGACAGCGGACATTTGACACTTATAAATATGAATATTATAAATAAAAGCACAGCCTGTAACAGGCTTCTGCTTTCAGTGGCGGGACAGTGGCTCGTGAGACAGTGAAGTAATAATTTAAACGGCGGTGCTATGTGGAAACAGCCGTGAGTAAAATCGCCACCGAAAAGCAGCAGCCAGAACGTTAGGTTTAATTTTCAAAAAAAAGGATAGTTTCCATTTGATAAATAATAAATACAAAATAAAATGAGAACAATAGCAATTATTTTTTTAACCGTCATACTTTTCACAGGATGTAAAAAGGATAAGTACGGAAGTCTTGTGCATAAAATGAGGTACACATCTTCAAAAGAAAAAAATGGAAAAAGTAAAGATATTGCAGATGATTTGCATTATACTCAATTTGGAAATTATATTACCAGCATAACACCCAGTAGCTTTTCAGGTGCTTTTGGCATGATTCGATTTCATGGAATTACCCTTTCCGACAACCATCCTGTAAGCATGACATTTATACAACCCAGTTCTGCACAAGATATTGGTTTTGCTGATTTTTCAAATAATGCTGAAATAACTTTGACACCTACTTTATCTGGTCCATTCGTAAATATCAATAGTGATGGAACGGGTGGATGCTTTAAGGAGGATGCTGTTTTAAAATTTCTGCAGGTTATTATTCAAAATATTAAACAAGTGGTAGAATTGCCTGTTCAATATAACGGTGTTAATTTGTCTCAGTTTAACGGACAATATTACCAGGGTCAATACTCCAGCGATTCTGTAAAGATCGGGAACATTCTAACTGTTGATATGTACCCTCTTATCGGGAAAATCAGCGATACTTCACAATTTTATACTCACCCGTTATCTTTTTATTTTGGAATGACTGATATAACTGAACTTTACACAACCGGGAATTCAATGCCGTTTCCCTCTTCACTTAACCAAAATCAAAATCTGGATATGCCGATCCCTTTTGTATGGAGTAATAAATTTACTGAATGGACACTAAAGAGCCCTGTAAATAAAGAGACAATAACAATAACCTCTACAATTGGTTTTGACAATGAGAACTTAATCCAAATTTATGCAGGAGCAGATAACATTTCATACACAAGTGATGATATAATAGTATATGCTCCAAATTTTTGGGAGCGAATTTATATAAATGTGACAATAGAGTAAAGTTTAAACTAAACCTAACACACGCTTGTTTTTATTGCCGTATTTTTCCGCTGACATTAAATTAATCTAGCAAATGTAGATTTTTTTGGCAGACACTTTTTTACTACATTTGCTTAAATCTTATACAAAAAACTGTTCCTTCGACATGGCAACAAAATCAAGCGTGGGAACGTTATAAGCAAGCCTAAAAGACGACCGTGCAATCATCAAGCAGACGTCAAAATGACCAGACTTTTGACTTCCAAACTAACTTTCGGGCGACAAAAACTCGGTTGACAATTTCGCTGTAACTCGACACATACCTGTCCAGTTTGCCGATACTCAAGCCAACGCATTTGTTTTAAAAATTTTCCCACCGCACATTTTAAAAAATAATTTTAGCCAGCCCACATTGGCACATTTGGGGTTTGCCCCACCACACAAGCCGACACAAAAGCAAACCCCAAAAGAGCCAATCTCCTCACCCACAATTTGGATGTTGAAAAGATTTTTTGAAATAATGTTGTGAATTAATTTACAATTACTATTTTTGACACTTAATGTCAACAATATATATGTCAACAGAAACATTAGGCGAAAAGCTTAGACAAATCAGGGAGCAAAACGAATTGCCTTTACGAAAGGTATCGGCATTGCTCGACATTGATGTAGCCATTCTTAGTAAAATGGAGCGGGGCGAACGTAAGCTATCAAAGGAAGTCGTATTAAAACTTGCCGACATCTACAAATGTAATCCAGAAGAATTATTGGTGCTTTTCCTTAGCGAAAAAATAATGTATGAAATTCAAGACGAAGACCTTGGAGAAAGGGCATTAAAAGTAGCAGAGAAGAAAGTTAAATATTTAAAAGCCAACAAGACCAAATGACTATTAAACAACTCATAGAAAAATATAACGCAGACAGAAAATATTACTTGACAAACAAGTATAATGAAACACTGCTTCGCAGTGATTTCTTAGACCCGTTTTTTGATTTGCTTGGTTGGGACATTAAAAATAACGCAGGTAAACCGACAAACGAAAGAGAAGTTATTTTAGAAGAGGCGTTAAAAGAAAACGCTTCGGAACACTCAAAAAAACCTGATTATACTTTTCGATTATTTTCGGAAAGGAAATTCTTTTTAGAAGCTAAAAAACCTTGCGTAGCAATCGAGTCAAATAATGATTCAGCTAAACAGGTTAGGCGTTATGGCTTTACAGCCAAACTGAAAATTTCAGTTTTATCAAATTTTGAATACTTAATTATTTACGACACATCCGTAAAAGTTGACAAAGACGATACTTTTCAAAAGGCTTTAATAAAGAAATATCACTACACTGAATACGAAAGTAAGTTTGAAGAAATCAAAAAACTTTTAGGGAAAGATGTTGTTTATTCAGGTGCATTTGAAACGGAATGGAAAGAAATTGAAACTAAAATTAACCAGTATTCAATCGACAATCTTTTCTTAAATCAAATCAACGAATGGAGAAAGGTATTAGGTGCAGAGATTTTCAAGCACGAACCTAAAATTGACGAGCAACAATTAAACGATGTTGTTCAAAGTTATTTAAACAGAGTTTTATTTATCCGTGTTTGCGAGGACAGAAATTTAGAAGATTATCAAACACTTTTAAAGTTTGCTAACGCAAACGACTTTAAAGCATTAATCAAAAAGTTTGAACAAGCCGATAAACGGTATAATTCAGGGCTGTTTGACCAATTACTAAAAGACAAAATTGTAGAAAATGTCAGTTCCGTTTTTTGGACAATTATCAAACAACTTTATTACCCTGAAAGCCCTTATTCATTCAGCGTTTTTTCATCAGACATTTTAGGTAGTATTTATGAAATTTTTCTTTCAGAAAAATTGGCGATAGAAAACAAAGCTATTGCATTAGTAAAAAAGCCTGAAAATATTGATATAGATATTATCACTACACCCACTTTTATTATCAGCGATATTTTAAGGAATACCGTTTTAGTAAAGTGTCAAGGTAAATCCGATAAAGAAATATTAAAACTAAAATTCGCTGACATCTCTTGCGGTTCGGGAGCATTTTTATTAGAATTATTTCAATTGCTGAATGATATTTTGATTGATTACTATTTAAAAAATGCTAAATCAAAACTCATTCAAACAAACCTTGATACCTACAAACTGCCATTCAAGATAAAAAGAGAACTTTTATTGAATTGTATCTTTGGCGTTGACAAAGATTACAATGCCGTTGAAGCAACAAAATTTGGATTACTACTAAAACTATTAGAGGGTGAAGATGTAAACTCTACAAATGCTACAAAGCCTGTTTTACCTGACCTTTCGCAAAATATTTTCTTTGGCAACAGTTTGTTGAATCCAAAACAAGTTGCGAATAAGAAAGACCAAGTAATTATAAATCCATTTGATTTTTCAAAACTCCGCTTTGATGTTATTGTAGGCAATCCGCCATATATGAAGTCGGAGGATATGAAAAATATTACTCCGCTTGAATTACCTCTTTATAAATCAAATTACACATCAGCATACAAGCAGTTTGACAAGTATTTCCTATTCGTTGAGCAAGGAATGGACTTATTAACTGCTGAGGGAATTTTAGGTTATATCATTCCAAGCAAATTCACAAAAGTTGGTGCTGGTAAAAAACTAAGAAAAGAACTTTCGACCAAAGGTTATTTACATTCAATTGTTTCCTTTGGAGCAAACCAAGTTTTCGCAGATAAAACAACTTACACTTGTTTGTTAATCTTAAATAAAAAACCTCAAAAGACTTTCCAGTATGCGGAAGTAAAGAGTTTGAAAAGTTGGAAAGTAAGAGAGCCTAATGCAGTTAAATACGCAACAAAAAATACAAATCAATTAGACAATGAAGTTTGGGTATTAGTTCCGCCAGACCTAACGAACTCATATACTAAAATATCAGCTCAAAGTATAAAGTTGGTTGATTTAGTTGGCGAGGACAATATTTTCAATGGCATTCAAACAAGTGCAAATGAAATTTACATATTCATTCCGATAAAGGAAGATGCAAAGCGTTACTACTTCACAAAAAAGAATGTGGACTACAAAATTGAAAAGGCAATAACCAAACCCTATTTTCAAACATCATCAGGCGAAGACAACTTAAATACATACAGAACTTTTAAGCCAAACGCAAGAGTAATTTACCCTTACGAAAACACAAAAAAGGGAGTTGAAATAATACCTCTTTCAACAATTCAGAAAAAATATCCGTTGGCTTTTGATTATTTCCAAAAGCATAAAGCCATTCTAAACAATCCCAAAAGAGATATAAAACCTGAACCTGCAACAAAAAACGAATGGCATAGATTCGGAAGACAACAAGGTTTAAATATTTTAGGAAAAAAGAAAAAAATAATCCTTGGCGTATTATCAAGTGGCGACAAATACGCTATTGATAATTACGGAACATTATTTACCTCTGGTGGCACTGCTGGTTATTGTGCAATAACATTGCCCGACAATTTTGATTATTCCACATACTATATTCAAGCAATCCTGAACTCTAAATATGTAGAATGGTTCGTAATCTTAACTGGCGAAATTTTTAGAGGAAGCTATTTTGCAAGAGGAACAAAGGTTCTGAATAATTTACCTATTCGTAAAATTGATTTTACAAACACAAAGGATAAAGCATTACACAACAAAATTGTAGAACTTCAAAAGGAACTAATAAAAATTCAAGATAGCATTGATGCAAACATTGGAAACAAAAGAGCATTAACACCACTACAAAGCCTGTTTTCAAGAGAAAAAATAGCTTTAGAAAAGCTATTAGCCAAATTATATGATTTAGGCAATGATGATTCATTAATCCCATTAATAAAAGAATTGTATGAAGCTAATTGAAAATGCAACAGCAGAAAAATTAAGGGGCGGATTTTATACGCCTGAACCAATTGCAGAATTTATTTTGCGTTGGGGAATTAATGGAAGCACCGACTTTGATATACTTGAGCCGAGTTGTGGCGATGGAGTATTCCTTGAACAGTTGAAGGGCTTAAAATCAAAATACAAATCAATTACTGCAATTGAATTTGATGAAATTGAAGCACAAAAAGCTGAGAAAATTGTTTTGAAAAACAAACAAATTATCAATGATGATTTTCATGCCTATTGTAACAATACTTTGCAACGCTTCGACTTAGTTGTAGGGAATCCACCATACATACGTTACCAGTTTTTTGATAGAAAACAACAAGTTGAAGCAGGCGATATTTTCATAAAGGCTGGCTTGACTTATTCTAAACTCACAAACGCTTGGGTTTCTTTTGTTGTTGGTTCTTCCCTTTTATTGAAAGACAAAGGCGGAAAAATTGGTTTTGTTTTGCCAGCGGAAATTTTACAAGTTTCGTTTGCACTGCAATTGAGAAAATTCATTGCACAGTTTTACAATAAAATAAATATCATTTCATTTGAGAAACTTGTATTTCCTGACATTCAACAAGAAGTTGTTTTACTTCTTTGCGAAAAAAACGGAAGCAAGGAACACAACATTGAGCATATCGAATTGAAAAATGCAAGCGAATTGAAAACGCTTGACACCGCAAAACTAAAAAGCCCACAAAAGAAAATTGATTTTAAATCTAACAAATGGACTTTCTATTTTTTAGAGCAAGAGGAAATTGACTTTTTAGAAAACATTGCCAAGAAAAGAAATATTTCAACTCTTGGGAAATATGCAAAAGTTGAAGTTGGCATAACCACAGGTTCAAATGATTTCTTCACTGTTCCACTTACAACAGTTGAAGAATACGACTTACACGACTATGCAAAACCAATGGTTGGAAGAAGCGTTCAGGTAAACAGTGTAATTTTTACAGAAAAGGATTGGGAGAAAAATAAATTTTCAAAAGCAAAGGCACATTTACTTGCATTCCCTGACAAACAAAATCTTAATCAGAAAAACGGAGCTGTAAAATACATTGCTCACGGAGAAAGTTTAGGAATCCATAAAGGCTATAAGACTGGAATTAGAAATGATTGGTTTGTAGTTCCATCTTTGAAAATTTCTGATGCCTTATTTATTAGAAGAAACAATTTATACCCACGATTGATAATTAATGAAGCGGGAGCATACACCACAGATACAATGCACCGAGTTTTTGTAAAACAAGGAACAGATATAAATGCACTTACAGCCAGTTATTATAATTCGTTATCACTTGCATTTACTGAAGTAAGCGGAAGAAGCCACGGTGGAGGCGTTTTAGAACTAATGCCCAATGAAGCAGAAAAGGTTTTATTGCCCTATCACAAAGACAATGCAAAGTTGCTTTCTCAAATTGACAAATTGATTCGGGACAAAACAGATATTGAAGAAGTCTTGAAAATAACCAATCAAATAATATTGAAGGAACATTACGGCTTGACACAAAAGGAAATAAATTTTGCTCATAGCATTTGGAAAAAACTATCAGCAAGGAGATTAAATAGAGGGAAGTAAAGACAATTTCAATGAATGAGCTTCTATCAAATCAAATACAACTTTTCAAATCTGTTTTCAAAGGCAGAGAAGATGTGTTTGCGATTCGTTGGGAGAAGGGAAGCAAGAACGGATACATGCCTTCATATTCTTATGACCCATACCTGTATCGGGCACATAAAATGAAAGGTGGAACTTTTCAGAACTACAACGACAAGACATATTTAAAGCTCACTGACCAAGAAATTGCAAAGCACTTAAACGGAGAGCAACTCATTGGAGTTTATCCATTGTTGCAAGACAACACTTCGAATTTTATTGTAGCCGATTTTGACGAAGCAAATTGGATTGATGATGCAAAAAAATTTCTGAAAGCATGTGGTGAAAAAAATATCCCTGCATACTTGGAGCGTTCTCGTTCAGGCAATGGCGGACATGTTTGGATATTTTTTGGACAACCCTACCCTGCTATCAGAAGCAGAAAGATTTTTATTTCAATACTTGAACAGTCAGGTGCATTCTCAGCGTTTGATAAGAGTTCAAGTTTTGACCGCTTGTTTCCCAATCAAGATTTTCTTTCAGGAAAAGGTTTAGGAAACTTAATTGCATTACCACTCTTCAAAAAAACTTTGGAGCAAGGCAATAGTTGTTTTGTTGATGTTGATACGATGCAACCAATAAAAGAACAGTTTGATTTTTTGAAAAGCATAAATAGGATTTCTGTTTCAGAATTAGATAAGTTTTATCAATCAGTTTCATCAGCTACAATTTCAAATCTACCAAAAGCAAACGATGGAAAGTTAGTAATTGTATTAAACAATGAAGCAAGAATCAGCCGTTATGGAATGACAACTGCATTGATAAATTTCCTGAAAGAAGAATTAAATTTTGCAAGCACAGAGTTTATCATTAAAAAGAAAATAGGCAAGAATACTTTCGGGACTGACCGCTATTTTAAATTTGTTGGAGAAACTGAAAACGAAGTTATCGTTCCAAGGGGTTTCATTGGAAAATTAATTCGCTTTTGCAGAGAAAATAAAATTGAACATGATTTCATTGATGAAAGAAAAAAACATAAAGCCGTTCCCTATCTATTCAATGCTCAACTCAGAGAACATCAGCAAGCAGTAATTGAATCCATTTCAAAAAAAGATTTGGGAGTAATTGTAGCTCCACCCGGTTCAGGCAAAACAATTGTTGCGTTGAAAATTATTTCTGATAAACAGCAACCTGCTTTAATTATTGTTCACCGAAAGCAATTGGTTGAACAATGGACAGAAAGAGTTGAAACCTTTCTTGGGATTCCAAAAACAGAAATTGGAAAAATCGGACAAGGGAAAAGTAAGGTTGGAAAGAAAATCACGATTGCAACTATTCAGAGTTTATCAAAGGAACTTGGGAAAGCAGATGCACAAAATATTCTAACCGCTTTCGGAACTGTTATCGTTGATGAGTGTCATCATATACCAGCCGAAACATTTAGAAATACAATTGCAAAACTTCAAACATTTTATCTCTATGGATTAACGGCAACTCCATTTAGAAAATACAATGACGGCAAACTAATTTTCATTCATTTAGGGGAAGTAATTTCAGAGATAAAGTCAAGTGAAATTAGCACAGCGCAACAAGCTAAAATCATTATAAGAAATACAGAACTTGATGTTCCCTTCAATTCCAAAACAGACCAATTTGAAACGCTTTCAAAAATCCTTATTCACGATTCAGCGAGAAACAAATTGATTCTTCAAGATATAATAATTGAATTGAAAGAGGAAAAAAGAGTTGTTATAATCACTGAGAGAAAAGAACACATTGATTCTCTTCACCAGTATCTGAAACAATCCTACGAGACAATAACATTGAGTGGTGATGATTCAGAAAGCAACAGAACTTCTAAATGGAAAATCTTGAAAGATGGAAATTACCAAGTTCTGATTACAACAGGACAATTCTTTGGAGAAGGAACTGACTTACAAAATGCAAATTGTTTATTTCTTGTTTATCCATTTTCGTTTGAAGGAAAGTTGATTCAATACATCGGCAGAGTTCAGCGTTCAGAAGTTACTCCAACTATTTATGACTACCGTGATATAAAAATTGAGTATCTGAATAAACTGTTTCTGAAACGAAATATTTTTTACAGAAAGATTGACAAGCAAGCCACTTTATTTGATGAACCAACGGAACAAATTGCAGATACAAACACCATTACAATTGAACGGCAAATAAAAATTCCGGTTGAACAACTTGAATTTCGTTACGGCAGTATTGTATTCAAACATTCCATTCCTGAATTGAAAACCGAACTTGAATTTGAAATTGAAAATCTTGAGGTAAGACCAGAGTTTGAAGTATTGAAACCATACTTTGCAAAAGCACTTAAATCAAAGAATGTAAAGATTGATATTCATGCAGAGTTTGAAAACAATAAACTTGTTTCACAACTGGCTACTTCAAGTGACGTTGAGAAAATAAATCGTGAAGTAATTGAAGGAGTAAGGTTCACTTTTCTTTCAAAGAACATTATTGGAAGACCATTGCTTCAAAACGAAAACCTTTTAGACATCAATCAAATTCAGGGAGAGAAAAACAATTCGCTTTATAATTCAGGTGAAGAATTACTGGAAGATATTTTGAAGAAGGAAAACTTCAAGCATCACAAGCATTTACAGTTCTTATCACAACGACACGACAGAAGCACTTTGAAAATTCGTTTTGTGTTAAGCCCATTTTCATTTGTATTTCTTTTGACAGGCGAGGAACAATTTCATATTGTATTAGAAACATTGGACACAGAAGAAGCAACTTATTTGTGGCATTTTCCCAAAGACAAGCCGACACTTAAAATAAAATTGAAAGAGATTGACGAACAACTTAACGTCATTAGAAACAAAGGTAGACAAGCCTTTCTTGAAACACAACCCACTAATTTTAGTCGTATTTTGCACGACTATTCAGATAACAAAAAAGGATTTATAATATGGAAAGATTTACTAAATGAAAAATTGGCTTGACCATCGCACAGGTGTAAGCACAATTGCAATTCGCACAAGGCAACAGCACAATCCAAAAATTGCAATAGAGCTTTCACCTTTGCCACCGGAAGAGAAATAATTTTTTAAAATCTCCCCTTCTAAAATTTTTAAAACAAGCAACGCACAGGCGACACAAACAGACCAAAACACAACTCGACAATGACAGCGAAACTCACGGCAGACAAATACTTTACAACCTCGACAGAGAGAAGGCCAGCTTATAACAGCACCTACAAGAAATTGGCGGTTCAGTGCTTCGTATGACAGTTTTGTGGTGGCACAAACATTCGTTCTTCGTATGAACATTTGTGGTAAAAATCGCCAACTTCTTGTAGCTGCAAACCGTTATGCACAAGGGGTAGAAAGACAAACGAAATGACAAAAGAGGAATTTATAAAAGCCCCGCCAAAAGAGAAAAAATGATTTGAAATAATAATTTTTGACAGATAAAAAGAAAAGAAAATTACAAAAATCGGGCTTGTAACCCAAAAGACAAAAAGAAAATTCGTTAAAATAGAAAGCGATAGTCCCACGCATTTTATTTGTAAATAAGTTAAACGCCGGAGGGACAAGGCAAACTAATAATTTTAAAAATGAAAAAAATTACGATTTTATTTTTGCTCTCCGTCCTGATTGGTGGATTGAGCGGATTTGCACAAATTCCGACAAATGGTCTCATCGGAAAGTGGTCATTTACAGGTAATGCAAATGATGAAAGTGGAAATAATTACAACGGCACTGTAACTGGAGCTACTTTAACTACAGACAGATTTGGAAATTCAAATTCAGCTTACTCTTTTAATGGGACTTCTAATTTTATTAGTGTAACAGGCTTAAATTGCACTAATGATTGGTCAATTAGTTTTTGGTATTTATCAAACTCAACTAATGCGTTTGATATGCAATACCTTTTTGGAAATGGCGTAGGAACTAATTATGGTAGGGGTATTGGTATTTCAGGTGGCGGAAATGCTCAAATCACAGGAAAAAAACTAATATCCTATGATGGTAATGCGATTACTGGTAATTGGGCTATGGGACCAAGCTATACAAATGCAATTTGGTATCATGTAGTTGTAGTTGACTCTGCTAATTATCATCGGGTATATTTTGACAATGTTATGTATCCAAAGGTTTTATTGAACAATATAGATTTGACTAATTTAACAATTGGTAAACGATCAGATAATGTATGGTTCTTCAATGGCAAAATAGATGACATTCGCACCTATGACAGGGTATTGACTCCTACTGAAGTAACTGCCTTATATAATGAAGGTATCTGTTTTACGTCAATCACAGTAACCGACACGCTGATTATTAATGCTAATTTGACAGGGTATTATCCCATCACTTATCAGAACACCATTAAAATCTATCCAAACCCAACCAATGACCATATAACAATTGACTTTGGCAGTAATTATTCTACATTGAATGGTTATACACTTAAAATTACGAATTCTTTAAGCCAAATTGTCTATACAACGCCAATCACACAACTTCAAACAATAGTTGACTTATCAACTTGGACAGGAAATGGAATTTATTTTGTTCACTTGATTGACGCACAAAGCAACACGATTGACATTAGGAAAATTGTTTTACAATAAATATTTGTAAAATGGAAACATATTCAATCATACTGCAAACACTTGCTCTTTTAGGTGTTGTTATTGCATTGGTTACTTACATTTATAGTAAGAAAACAAGTAAAGCAAAATTTGTTCACGAATTAAATTTAGAATACAATTCCAATAAAAAATACCTTGAAATCTTTAATAAAATCGAATGGGAAGGAGAAATTGATTTGAAAGACGAGAGGTTTAAATATGAGGCGGAAGGATTTTTTGCTTTCTTTGAATATATTGTATATCTTCGGTTTAATAAAATTCTGCATGATAACGATTTCAATATCTACAGATATATGTTAATTAGAGTTCTTACTTGTAATGACATAAAGGTTTATTTAAAACAACTTGAAGATTTTAGTTCTGAAAGAAAGATAAATTTTCCTTATTTGAATTTAAAAAGATATTCTGAATTGTATTTAAAATAATGGCGGGGTTTTGGCAGTGAATTGAGTTGACGAAATAACTAAATACCCCCAGTGCATAACACACGCTTAGCATTATGCAATAAAAAGTTTGTCGAAATGAAAAAGTTAACGTATTATTGCACAATGCCAAGCGTGGGACCGTTATCGGCAACCCTAAAAAAGACGACAATGCAGACATTGAAACATGACAAACA
>JACAAW010000114.1 GCA_013377115.1 Bacteroidota bacterium
ATTTATTCTCTTCTTCAACAAAAAAGAAAAAATTAATGTTAAAAAAATTTAATAAAGAAATTTAATATTTTTTAATTCGCAGTTATCAATTATTTAATTGCACAAAAATTATGACCACATGAAAATACTACCTTTTTATCGAAATCTAAATCAATTTAATTCATATTCAAATTGCAATTTGTGTAATCTTTTATATATATTTGCGTAAGAAAAATCTCACCCATAAAATCGTAAAATAATGAAAAGTAAATCCTTCCTTGTAAAATTAGTAATCGCTTTTATTTTTGTAATTATTTCGAGTAATTTTAGTAATGTTTATGCGGGACCAGGAGACACCATACATGTTCAAACATTTACCTATGGATCTGTTCAGGATGCAAAATTTCTTTTCCCAAGTGATACAATTCCAATTGAGAAGATATTAATGCATTATAAATTGCGGTGTCCTTATATCGGTCAATGTGGAGAATGGGATTACCTAACCTACACCTATTTATATGATCATACTGGAGTTTTAGATTCAAATTTATTATCAGCACCAAGTTATATTTGGAATAATACAAGTCCGGATTCAATATCTTTTATGAATCAACCTTCTTGGATTTACATGCCAAATTACGCCTATAATATTGTTTATGACAATACAATTTCTTTCGATTCTGCAATCGTTGGAAATGGCTCAACCCAAACAGTCAATCCATTTGGCTCAGCAAAACCAGTGAGCCGCACTCAATATTTATGGCGTGCAAATGAATTATTAACAGCAGGATTAAACGCAGGAAACATTTCGAGTTTGAGATTTAATTTACAATCTTTTGGAAGCGAATTAAAGCATCTAACCATAAGAATAAAAAATACCACTCAGGATTCATTATATTCAAATTCATATGAAAATGGTGGTTTCACAACTGTGTATTCAAATAACACTCAATTTAACGCCACCGGTTGGGCAAATATAAATTTCACCTTACCATTTAATTGGAATGGAACCTCAAATATTGTAATAGAAATCACTTATGATAATGACATAGCAGGAACAAACAATGTTTTGCTTTCGCAAAATACCACTTGGAATTCAGGAGTAAATTCATCTGGGGATGACAAATCACTATTTTTCAGCAATACCAATTGGGTTGATGTTCCAAAACAAGCTTTTTCAAATATTGATAGTATAATTACCGTTTCTTTTTGGCAATATGGAAATCCAGCTTTTCAACCTCAAGACAATACTTTATTTGAAGGATTAGATTCTCTTGGAAATCGTGTTGTTAATGTTCATTTGCCATGGTCGGATGGAAATGTTTATTGGGATGCAGGAAACGTTTCTGGCAGTTATGATCGTTTGAACAAATTAGCAATTGCCGCTAATTATAAAGGACAATGGAATTACTGGTCTTTCATAAAAAATGCCACTACAGGTTCGATGAAGATATACTTAAATGGTCATTTATGGACTTCATCTACGGCAAAAACGAGAGCCATGAAAGGAATTAAAACATTTCATATTGGCGGAGGTGCAGGAGGCACAATGCTTTATGATGGAAATGTTGATGAATTTGCTGTTTGGAATGCTGAACTCGACTCAAATACAATAAAAGCTTGGATGTATAAAGATTTAAATGCAACCCATCCTTTCAATTCAAATTTGCAAGTTTATTATAAATTTAATAGCAATTCTTTTGTTTCCACTCCAGATTCAAGCGGACACGGAAATAGTGGGATTCTTTATGGACCACCAGTTCCAACATATGTGTCTGGAAATACGCTTTTTAGAAATTTTACAAATACAAGCCTTAGACCAAATATTATTTTCGAACAAGGAGTTTACATTTCTCATATTGATTCGCTAATGGTTATTGATTCTATTCCAAAAGCACCAATGCAAATTATAATGTTTGGCGATACCACACATCCAACAACTCCAACTGATACCATGACAGTTTGGCCAACTTATTACAACAATTATTCATACAATAGTGCAGGAATACCAACTGATTCGACTTTAGTTCCTGCTGATTCAACAATTCATTTGAATATTTTCCATTATTACGGACCACATTTTGAAGTCATAGACCGCTATGAATTAGGAAGATATATTACACCTTATGGAAACAATCTTAGCCTTGGCAGTGGATTTACCTGGACTTTTGACATGAGCGATTATCGAAGTTTACTAAAAGATTCGGTTCATTTGGCCGCTGGTAATTGGCAAGAACTCTTGGATATGTCATTTGATTTTATTGAAGGAACTCCGCCAAGAGACGTCCTCAGTGTAAAAAACTTATGGAACGGAGGTTTCAATTATGGCGATAATAACGATCCAATTGAAAGCCATTTAACTCCAAAAAAAGTATTTATTCCTGCAAATGCAGTAAATGCGAGATGGAAATCAAGAATAACTGGTCATGGAATGGACACCCCTTCTAATTGCGCTGAATTTTGTCCAAAGACTCACTATTTCAAAGTAAATGGCACTCAGCAGTTTTCACAACTTGTTTGGAGAGACAATTGTGGCGAAAATCCTGTTTTCCCTCAAGGCGGAACCTGGGTGTATGACCGTTCTAATTGGTGTCCAGGCGCAGAAGTTGCAACTTATGATTTTGAATTATCGCCATTTATTACACCAAATGATTCGCTAACTTTAGACCATGACGTTCAACCATATGTTCATTCAAGCGGTTGGGACTATTTTCAAATTGAAGACCAGTTAATTACCTACGGGGCTCCACATTTCACTTTAGATGCAGCAGTTTATAATATTAAATCTCCAAGCACAAATGATATGTACAAAAGGATGAATCCAGTTTGTAATAAACCTTTGATTACAATAAAAAACACAGGATCAACAGCATTAACAAGTTTAACAATTACTTATGGTTTAGAAGGATTACCACAAAGCACATTTAACTGGACAGGAAATTTGAAATTTATGGAAAGTCAAGATGTTACTTTGGATTCATTGATATGGAGTTCAAGTTCCACAAAATTTCAGGTAACAGTAAGCAATCCTAATGGAGGAACCGACCAATATTCTTATAATAATACGATGAAGTCAAAGGTTACTTTTGCACCAAACTTTCCTTCCGTGCTAATTTTCCAACTTCAAACCAACAACTGTGGGTATGAAAACTCATACACATTGACTGATGACGCAGGAAATATTATTCTTTCCAGAAGTGGACTTCTAAACAATTACTTATATAAAGATACCGTGAATTTAATTCCTGGTTGCTATATTTTTAAACTTCTCGATAATGATGATGACGGTTTAGCATTTTGGGCTGCCACAAGTGATGGAAATGGATCGTTTAAGATTATGAAACCAAACTCCAACATTCCGGTAAAAGCTTTTGGTGGTGACTTTGGCTCAATGATTTTTCAACATTTTAATGTATTAGACAATACCGCAATATTTGAAAACGAAGAAATGAATTTTATTGAGATATACCCAAATCCATCCAAAGGAAGTTTCAATTTTGATGTAAACTTAAGTCAGCAACAAGACATTAAGATTGTGATTTACGACATTATGGGAAAAGAGATTTATACTGAAGAATTAAAAGATATCATTTCAGCAAATCATATTATTGAATTGGGAAATTTATCGAATGGAATTTATTTTGCGAAGATTCAGCTAAAATCTGGACTTATCAATAAAAGAATGGTAATCAATAGATAAGTAAATTTGGAAGAAATTCCTTATCTAATTAATGTAAATGTGCCTTTGCGATCTATTTTTATGGTTCCACTTGAATTAGTGGGACTATAAATTTCTCCGGTAAGCATATACATATAAACACCAGATTCCATTTTGGTTCCCTTATAATTACCATCCCAGCCTTGGTTCAAATTGTCAGTTTTAAAAACGATTTGTCCCCAACGGTTAAAGATTTCCAATTTCATTGATTTTACCATAATATTTTGAAGCGTGGAAATATGAAACAATTTTTCACCTCCCTCCTTTTCAGGAGAAAAAACATTAGGAACAACTATTACTTTAGCTATGGTATCGCCAGGAGAAAAAACTTTTGCCTGAGCAGTAAGAAAAGTCATAGATAAAAATCCAAGTATCAAAATAATTCTAGTTTTCATTTTTCAGTATTTTCTACAAATTTAAGAATTCTAATCAAAATACTATTCTTGATTTCTCAAATCTTTTAAAGCAAATTTCTTTTCATGGAATTTAATAATTTTTTTATTATTTTTATTCATTATTTCAATTTTAAATATTCATTATGATAATTGATGGACATGCGCACGCCGCAGGAGTTTTTTTTGAAAAAGAAACTTTAATAGCAGAATTAGACCGCCTAGGTGTCGACAAAATTGTATTGGCTCCAATGGGAGTGAAAAATGATCCCAAATTCTCGGCAACAAACATGGATGAATCCTTTTCCGATGGAAATCCACTGAATTGGTTGAAAAAAATCTATGAATTTTTTGAGCATTTTTCAGATATTATTTATGATAAGCCTAATGAATATTTGTTTTCTTTAAAACAACAATGTCCTGATAGAATCATCCAGTATTACTGGGCCAATCCAAACGACACCAATATTATGCAGGAATTGGAAACTCATTTACCACTATGGAAATTTAGCGGTGTCAAACTTCACCAGATGGTCGCAAATTTCGATACCAATCAGCCCAGTATGCATCATATTGCAGATTTTTGCAAGATTCATGATATGCCGCTTTTTATTCACCTATTTAAACCAAAGCATATCTCTCAATTTTGCGAATTGGTAAAACAACATCCACAAACCAATTTCATTGTTGCACATATGATTGGTTATGATAAAATAACAAGCAACTGTTTTGGTTTGGATAATTTCTGGTTCGACATTTCTCCATCATATTTTGTTACTGAAAAACAAATAATAAAAGCTTTAAACAAATATGGCAGTGATCGATTAATGCTAGGCTCAGACACCCCACTAGGTGGCAATAATTTGCTTGAAAAAAATATCCACAGAATAAATACAATGGGTGGTTTAGATGATATTGATAGGGAAAAAATTCTTGGGAATAATCTCAAAACAATTCTAAAATTATAAAAAAGGTAATCATAACACTAACAATCCTTTACAGTTTTATTTTCCGATCAAATTATAGGATTCTCCTCTTTTACTTACTTTTAACAGACAGATAAAATATTTTAACAGACAAATTTAATTTTTTATTAAATAAATTCCATTTTCTTAATAAAAATTTTATCTTTGGCTCATAATAATTTAACACTTTATACTATGAAAAAACTTCTCCTTTTGCTATTTATTATTGTAACGGTGCTTTCATGCAAGAGAACCCAAACCTTACGCGAACTTGACTCTGATGAAACCTTGGCAGTATATCCTTCACATTGCTATAACGGCATGATGGATGGCGATGAAACCGGGGTTGATTGCGGAGGGCAATGTGCAGCTTGTAATGTTGTAACACCAACTTGTACACCACAAGCAAATAGCATTAATATTGGAACTCTTTATAATTCGGCAACTGGAACAAGTGCAACTCAAGGAAGTGACTACGTAATGCAAGGGAATTATTCTGGTGGGTATTTTACAATTACCTTGGGAGGGTCGAATCTGCCAAATCAATCAATTGCTTATTCAATAATTAATTCATCGTTCCTTTATTCAAACGAAGCCTCGGTTAACCTAAATGATTTTGGAACATACGGAAGCATGGACCTAAGCAGTGGAAGTTTATACATTTCTATGGTTTCTGGAAAATATACTGTAACGATTTGTAATGGATCCGCTCACTCTTGGATTACAAGTCAAAACTATGCAATTACAGGCAAAATTTCATTCCCTTAATCAAATGAAATTAAACAATTTACAATTTTCAAAATAAAAAAACTTATTAATAGAAATACAATGAAAAGAACTTTAACATACTTATTGATAATTTGCGCCTTTTCTGCATATTCTCAAGAAATGACATATACCATAAAAAGTGAAAATACAGATATCAAATTGGTAAATGCAAAATTATCCTTTTGGGATATCCTTGTTTCTTCTTCCAGAATGACTTTTGCTGGTGGAATTGGAGGAAAAGTATATTTAAATGGACTTTACGTTGGAGGCAATTACGACATCC
The DNA here is from genome assembly GCA_013377115.1 of Bacteroidota bacterium. Lineage (GTDB taxonomy): Bacteria > Bacteroidota > Bacteroidia > Bacteroidales > CG2-30-32-10 > Cfx2-01. The sequence goes on from JACAAW010000114.1 coordinate 6,106, forward strand.
ATTATCTAGACGATTTGGGAGAAGCAGTTTCTTCTGATAATATCGTTAGAGGAAGTTCAATTTACCAGCCAACCAGATCAAAAAATGGAGATGTAACCTTAGGTTATTTTTTACAAAGAGAAACAACCGGAAAAGTTAGAGTAAATTTAAAGCAACAAGGCAAAACCCTTGTCTATACTAAAGTTGAAGCAAAATACAATAGAATTTTTGGTTTACAAGTAAATTACAAAACTGGATTCAGCCATATGACAATCCCTGCTGGCGTTGAAGTAAAAGATAAGTATTTCCCGGAATTGGGGCATATTAAAACCGATTATGGAATGACCACTTTTATGAAATACAAATGGATCTCATTTGGTCCAAGTATAGGCAAAATTGTTGATATTGTGGCTGATTTTGATGAATTGGGTGAAAGAAAAGTAAAATTTTTCGAAAGGATATATGGCAATGTAATTTTTGCTACAAAATCGGAATTAGAAGATGTTTATTACACTGAAGGGTTTGGCTCGAGTAATCCAATGGTCCACCAATATGTTCTTGATGGGAATGTTGCAATGTCCAATCTTGGGTTTAATATTGGCTATGAAACATTTAAACTTAGAGGTGTTGGAGTTGGCTATGGTATTGAAATAGGTGTAATGCCAGGAGTTAAGGTAAAAGGTGCAGGAAATGGGTACTTTTTAGTTAAATGGGGATTGGTATTTGGAAAAGGATTTGGAATTAAAAGCTAATCAAGTTCTATTTTAAAAAAATAATCCGTGTAATACAAATCCATTTTTGGAATGGAATTCTAATGTAGGTGACGGAATTTTCAAAAAGCCGAAAGTATTAAAAACAACTTTTAATACTTTCGATCTGGTTCTAATTTTAGTTAAATCTAAATCTGCAGATAAATAAAATTGTCGAGAACGATCAAAATAAGGCATTGCAGCATCATTATAAGTCAATGGATTTGAACGTCCTCCAATCATTCCATCAGCACCATAACCCAAAGCCAAGTTTAGGCATTTGGGAAACTTCGATTTTTGAGGCAAAAATGATGCAATATTAAAAGAAAGCCAATAGGTTTGACCATTGTAATCTTTTATCCATGACTCTGTCAATTTATCACCGTATAAATCAGGGCGATATTCAGCATAAATTGAAGGTGTATACGACCATTTTAATGAAATACGCTGGGTTCTCCATTTTAATTGCTGCGACATAAATAAAGCTGCTCCAATAGTATTTGCAGTGAAATCGCCCATAGAAAATCCCCATTTTTGAGAATTCCCGTCCAAAATCTCAATGGAAAGCATATAAATCCATCCCATTCCCCCACCATACCAAACTGCTCTTTTATCATCAACATTCGACCATTTCAATAAATTATACCCTATTTTCCCAATATAATATGAAGTTGTTACGTGACCACATTTATCCATTTGCAGCCATTCGCTGTTGTCATTAAAAAAATGGAAATCAGACTGAGGATAACCTTTATACCATGCATTGTCTAATCCTATAAGGCTAGCTCCATGAGCGGTTAGTTCGGCAGAAACAACGCCATAAAATCTTTTTTTCTTTATTGAAGTTGAATCAGTTTGTCCATGAACTACTGACGAAAATAAAATCGAGCAAATAAAGAATAATATGAATAACCTAATCTTTGCAAAAACAAAACCTATAAAAAGATTGGAAATTCTCATATTTGTCAATATTATTAATTTTACTATTTGCAAAGGTTGTATTCGACAATCATATTCTAAGCATTAAAAAGACAAAATAAAATCATTGATAGTTGCACTTGATTGAAAATAATAAATTTTCTATTTCATAATTGTGTCGAAACAAATTTTCAAAAGATCCAAGGCTTCGTTCTTCGAATGCGATTCGGCATAAGTTCTCAACAATGGTTCTGTACCAGAGGGCCTAATCATAAGCCATTCACTATCATTAAAATAATATTTGAATCCATCTAAAGTTTCAACCCTTTCTACTTTATGATTTCCAAAAGAAGTGTAGAAATTATTTTTACAATTAGTAATAATTTTTTGCTTCAATTTTTCATCCAATCGTAAATCAGAACGCTCAAAAGCAAAAGAACCAGTAATATCATAAATTTCCTGAATCAATTCCTTAATGGTTTTCTTAGATTTGGCCATAAATTCCCAAATCAACATCCCATTCCAGATACCATCACGTTCAGGAATATGTCCAGCAACAGCAATACCTCCAGATTCTTCTCCACCAACTAAAATACTTTCAGTAATCATTAATTCGCAAATATGTTTAAACCCAATAGGAACGATTTCAAGTGGAAGATTATAATGCTTGCATAAATCTCCAATTTTAACGGTTGAGGAAAACCCAGTCACGACTTTACCTTTAAAACCTTTATATTTATGTAAAATATGAATCAATATTAAGATGACATGATGCGAATCAATATAATTACCTTCATTATCATACATTGCAATACGATCTGCATCGCCATCAACAGCAAGTCCACAATCAATATTTTCCGAAAGTTGAATCATTTCGGAAAACTCCAGAAGATTTTTATGTAAAGGTTCAGGAGCAATACCATTAAAAGTTGGATTATGCTCGCAATGAAGCAAAGTAACATCTGGTAATAACCTTCTAATTACATTTTGTCCGGAGCCATACATTGCATCAAAAGCAAACTCAAAATCTGAATTTCTAATGGCTTCCAAATCGAAGTTAGCTTCTAAGTTGTCACAGTACATTTTCTCAAGATCAATAACCTCAATTAGCCTTTTTGATTTAAATTCTTCAATAGAAAGTTTATCCAAATCGATATCAAAAGTTTCAGGAATTAAATGCTCAACTTCATGAATTTCTTTTTCGAGTAAAGGACCACCGTAGGCACCTTTTAGTTTAAACCCATTATATGAAGGAGGATTATGACTGGCGGTAATAACAACACCTAAATCGGCTTGTAGCTTAACAATTCCTAGCGAAACCATGGGAGTGGATACAAATCCCTCTGCAAGATAAACTTTCACGCCATTGTATGCAAAAACTTTAGCTGCCGTTTCGACAAAAAGTTCGCCGGCAAATCGACAATCATGACCAATAACAATGCATGGATCAACTTCATTTGATTTCAACCAAATTGCTGAAGCCTGTGAAACCTTCGCCACATTTGTAACTGTAAAATCTTTAGCAATAATCGCACGCCAACCGTCTGTACCGAATTTAATTTGACTCATTTTTATAATATTAATTTCTTAAAAAAAATTATAATTTTAAACTAAAAAAGGAAGCAAAGCTTCCTTTAGTGAAAAAGCTCTTGAATATTTTATTTACAAAACTTTTTAATTTCTTCAAAATACTTGCCTTTGTTACTGGAAAAAGTCTCTGAATAAGTGGCATCTTTAGCAATATAAACAGTTGATGATCTTTGCTTTGCCAATTCCTTAATGTCTTTTGGAGAATAAATTTCATCTTTATCTCCAGCAATTAACATAATGGAGATGTTTGCACCTTTGGCTTCGAGGGCATATCTAGGTTCAAAAGTAATTTTATTAAAACCGAGGGGAACGATAACATCTAATCCTTTTTTCTCTTTTAGTCTTTTTTTGGTATCTTCCAGAGTTGAGTATGGAGAATCTGCAATTATTTTACCAACGTCTTTGCTATTAACACCAATTGCAAGAGATAATCCAGCACCTATTCCTAATCCGTAAAGGTGAATATTTTTAATTTTCGAATGATACTTTTTAACGTAATTAATTGTAGCGTTTAAATCTTTTTCGAACTGAGCATAAATATAGTTTTTCTGATTAATCACAAAATCGCTGCTTTTTCCATACCCACGATAATCATAAGTAATAACATTATAACCTAAAGAAAGGAAATTACTAGCAACTTCAATCATATCGGCCATATTTCCTTCGCCATCATCACTAATAATAATAATTTTTGATGAATTGGCTTCTTTTGAATTGAAAAACCAACCAGCTAACTGCAAATTATCTTCAGTTTGTATTGAAATCTCTTTATAGTCCATTCCGAAATCAGCAGGCGTTGAGGCATATTGCTTAGAGGGATTTAAAGCAAAAGTAGTAGTTGCAAATAATAAAAATGCAATTGCAATATTAATTCTTTTCATTTTTTTGTTTTTAAGTTTTGTTTGTAAAAATAATCAATTTTCGTTTTTCTTCAACTATCTTTTTATATTTCTTCTGTCTAATTCTCTTTGATATCTTTTTGCATTGGCTTTATGTTCTTCAAAAGTAACGGCAAAATTGTGGTATCCAGAAAAATCTTCTTTCGCACAGAAATAAATATATTTATGTTTTTCAGCATTTAGAACTCTATCGATGGTTTTTGATGAAGGCAAACAAATCGGACCAGGAGGTAATCCTTTATACTTGTAAGTATTATAAGGAGAATCAATTTCTAAATGTCTATTCAAAATACGTTTTATGGTAAAATCACCAACAGCAAATTTAACAGTAGGATCTGCTTCCAACTTTTGATCTTTTCTAAGTCTGTTTAGATAAACTCCAGCCACTTTAGGCATTTCATCAGGCTTTAATGTTTCTTCTTGAACTATTGAAGCTAAAATAGAAACTTCTTCAGGTGTTAATTTCAAGGCTTTCGCTTTGTTTCTTCTATCAGAATTCCAAAATTTTTGAAATTCTGAATACATTCTATCAATAAATTCTTTTGCAGAAGTATTCCAATTAATAGAATAAGTATTAGGAATAAAAAGGGCAATAGAATTCTCAGGTGTTAAATGCATTTTTTCTAGATAATCGGAATCATTTAAAAAATCAATAAGAGAAACGGAATCAGCTTCAATCTGTTTTGATATTTTTGATGCCAACTGAAATCTAGTGCGGATATTATTGAATACTAGTTTTACAGGCTCTTGTTTACCTGAGCGCAACATATTGATCAAATCATTATTACTCATATCAGCTTTCACCAAGTATTTTCCTGGCTTAATATGATCCTTATATTTTTTTCTTTCAGCAACCCATTCGAATGAATTTTTATTGATAATGACTTTATTTTCATACAAAATTCGAACAACATCATCAAATTTTGAATTGGTGGGAATATAAACAAAAGTTGTTTCTTTATTACCCAAATTAACATTCGACTGGTAAATAATTGAATAATATTTATATCCAAAAATTGCACCTCCAATAAGAATGATTGCTGCCAACCAAATTATGACTTTAAAAGCCATGGATTTCTTCTTCCCTTTAGTCATTGAAATACTTTTTAATTATTTTTTATTAATTGCAACGAATATTCATGAATCCAATTTTCATTTCTCCAGTTCCAGTCTCTTTTCAAACCAATAATTTCGAAACCTCGATTTTTAAATAATTTCAAACTTGCTTCATTATCTTCACTGATATTACAATACATTTGGTGCAATTGCAAATTCTCAAAAGCGTAGTCAATTAATAATTTCAAAGATTCGGAAGCATGACCCTTTTCTCGAAAACCATCAGAAATTAAAATCCCAATACCAGCACGTTTGTTAATAGGATCAAAATCGAAAATATCGATGCAACCAATAGTAATATTTTTTGGTTTGGCTTTAAGATCAATCATTAATCTCAATTGCTTGTTTGTATAGATATCTAAATGAGCGTTTAAAATAAACTGCTCTAATACAAATCTTGAAAAAGGAGTATTGGAATTACTTAGATACCAAAGATTTGTATCATTTTCCCATTGATAAAGAAAATCAATATCATTAGGTTCTAATGCACGTAAAATTATTGTTTCAGATTGCATTCTTAATTTTTTTCAAAACTGCGCATTATTTTCGATATTCCCAAATATTCGGAAAAAAATAAACAACAAAAAAAGGCTATCCTAAAAAAGGATAGCCTTATAAAAATTGGCAACGACATACTCTCCCACAAAATCTGCAGTACCATCTGCGCTAAAGGGCTTAACTTCTCTGTTCGGAATGGGAAGAGGTGAACACCTTTGCTATAGTCACCAAAATACGGTAAATATTGTAAAACAATAAAAGACATATAAAAGAAAGAAAATACACAAAATAATTAAAATAGATTTAACGGTCAATAAGAAAGCTAACGGGTAATTAGTACTACTCGGCTTTGACATCACTGTCTTTACACCTGTAGCCTATCAACGTCGTAGTCTACAACGACCCTTAAAAGAAGACTCATCTTGAGGTAAGTTTCGTACTTAGATGCTTTCAGCACTTATCTTATCCAAACGTAGCTACCCTGCGGTGCAGTTGGCACTACAACAGGTACACTAGAGGTTTGTCCAACTCGGTCCTCTCGTACTAGAGTCAGAGCCTCTCAATCTTCTAACGCCCACAACAGATAGGGACCGAACTGTCTCGCGACGTTCTGAACCCAGCTCGCGTGCCACTTTAATCGGCGAACAGCCGAACCCTTGGGACCTTCTCCAGCCCCAGGATGTGACGAGCCGACATCGAGGTGCCAAACCACTCCGTCGATGTGAGCTCTTGGGAGTGATCAGCCTGTTATCCCCGGAGTACCTTTTATCCTTTGAGCGATGGCCCTTCCATTCGGAACCACCGGATCACTATATCC
>JACAAW010000115.1 GCA_013377115.1 Bacteroidota bacterium
TTTATTTGTTCTTCAATTTCATCAATATTGTAATTGCGAATATTTACTGATAATAATTCTAAAAACCCAAGAATCGCATTAAACGGACTTTTTAAATCATGGGCCAAGATTCCTAAAAAACGATCTTTATCTAAATCTGCTAAGATCAGTCGTTCGTTTTTTATTTTGATTGTTTCTTTTGCAATTTCGCGTTCAGTAATATCTTGACAATGTCCTATATAACCAATAAATTCGTTCGCAATATTATAAGTTGGACTTCCAATATCTTGTATCCATCTGTATTCGCCATCATACCTGAGTAAGCGATAATCCATACTGAATATTTCTTTTCGTTCAAAAGCATTTATATAAACTTCCATACAACGGTTAAGATCTTCTGGGTGAATGCCTTCTGTCCATCCATTGCCAGTTTCTTGCTCAAGTGTTCGTCCAGTAAACTCAAGCCATGGTTTATTGAAATAATTACAAAGTTTGTCTAGACCTGATGACCAAACGAGGATATTGCCTGAGTCAGCTAAGTTTCGATAACTCTGGTTTATTTCTTTAACTTTTGCTTCGGCAAGTTTTCTTTCTGTGATATCAAGGCAAATACCACCTAAGCTGTCTTTTTGTCCATCCTGGCGTATAATAAATTTTTGTGTTTCGTAATGATGTATTTCATTATCTAATTGAATAATGCTTTCTTCAATTCTCTGATAACCTAATTTTAATACTCTCAAATCATCAGCAACCATTTTCTTGCCGAATTCATTTGGGAAAATTTCAAACATTGTTTTTCCCATCCATTTCGAAGCTCCCAAAACATTATCCATATGTTTATTTACAAATAATGTTTTTCCTTCATTGTCCTTGATAAAAACAATTGCCGGAATATAATCCATGAAAATTGAAAATCTGTTTTCGCTATCTTTTAGGTCTAAAATAAGTTTGTCCGCAATTTGTTTTGCTCTCAATTTTGTATTAAGAAGCGAAAATAGCAAACTGAAAAGGAGGATGCTAATAAAGAAACCACCAACTAATACTATATTAACTTTACTATTGAAGAATGAAAATCTCTCTTTATTTTGTGTGAAAAATAATGTCCATTTTTTTCCATTAAATTCTAGTGGAAGAGAAATGTTTTGGGACATTACCTCATTGCTTATTTTATCTTTACTTTGACTATCATATAATATTGAGCTTTCTGTGATGCTGTAATTGTCGTAAATCTGTAAATGGATTCTATTTTTGTCAATTAAATCTCTGCGGTCTAAAATTCCATTCATTAAATCATTCATTCGGTAAGGACTATAAACCCATCCCAATATTGCATTTCTTCTCTCTGTAGCTGTTTTTGTTGGTTTTCCGTTGCAATATACAGGGACATACATCAATGTTCCAAATTGAATACTTTTATCAGTTTCTTGCACCAATATTACTTTCCCAGAAAGCATGGCGAGATTAGAGTCTCGAGATATTTCCATTGCTTTTCTTCTAATTGGCTCAGAAAACATGTCATATCCAAAAGCACGAAGGTTTCTACCAGAAAATGGTTCAAGAAAAATAATGGAAGTGTAAATATCTCTTTCTCCTGCTGGTTTTATTGTATAATTTGGAAAACCTTCATTCCGAATTTTTTGAATATGTTGCTGGAGTTCATTTTTTGGAATTATTTGCGAAAACCCGACCCCTTGAATCCCTGGTAAGTTTTTATTAATATTTCCATGCTCATTAAATGATTTCCACTCTTTTCGTGTAACGGTATCCGAAGCTGCAAAAAAAGAAGAAGCGCTTCGCAAAAGTTGTGCATGTGCTTGCAAACGAGTAAATATTTTTGTTTTAATTTCATTGCAAACTAAGGTTAATTCAGTTTTAGCCTGAACCTTAGCATCGTAATCAATATAAAAAGCTGATAAAATTGTAAGTATTAGTCCAATTAATAGTGCTAAAAATGCTTTCCATGAATTTTTGAAAGTTATTTTGGAAATGAAGAATCGAAATTTCCGTTTATATTTATCCATATTTAAAATATTAGAAAATATTTAATGATTTCTTTAACTGTCAAAAAACGATGAGATATTTTTAGTCTAGAATTTATTGAATAAATATAAATTTATTTAATTTGTTGAAATTACAAATAAATAAATTGATTATTACGATAAATAATTTATTAAATTAAATTAAATTAAATTAAATTAAATTAAATTAAATTTGTTGTATTAATATCGTTGATAACTCGCAAAAGAGTGGAAATTGCTTTTGAAAAATCAATATTAAATATTCAATAAAATCAAAAAGAAATGGCTGCTTTTCTGAAGCGAAGAATAATTATGGAAATGCTTTTTATAAGTACAATTTGTCTCTTTGCTCTTTTAATTTGGCATCGCTAATATAATCATCATAATCCATTAATTTATCAATCATTCCTTTTGGACCCATTTCGATAATTCGGTTACAAGTTGTCTGAATAAATTCGTGGTCATGCGACGACATTAAAATATTGCCTTTGAATTTTATTAGCGTATTGTTAAAAGCTTGAATTGATTCGAGATCTAAATGATTAGTAGGAGAATCCAGCAACATTACATTTGCATTTCTTGTCATCATACGTGCAATCATGCAACGTACTTTTTCTCCTCCAGAAAGTACATTTGCTTTTTTGTAGATTTCTGCTCCGGAGAATAGCATTTTCCCTAAAAATCCCCGAAGATATAATTCAGAAGTATCTTCAGAGAAATTTGCCAGCCAGTCTTTTAAACTAATATCTGTTTTAAATAAATCTTCATATTCTAATGGAAGATAGGCTTTAAGAATAGTTTGCCCCCAAGTAAAACTTCCAGCATCTGGTTGGTCGTGTCCTTTTAATATTTCAAAAAGGGCCGTCATTGCTCTCGTATCTCGAGAAAGAAAAACAATTTTATCGTCTTTCTGCATTGTAAAACTCAACTTTTTGAAAAGCAAATCACCATTCAAACTTTTACTTAGATCTTTAACTTCCAAAATATTATTTCCAGGTTCGCGTTCAGGAGTAAAAATAATTCCAGGGTATTTACGAGTTGATGGTTTGATTTCTTCAATGTTCAACTTTTCAATCATCTTCTTGCGACTGGTGGTCTGTTTGGATTTTGAGGCATTGGCACTAAATCTCGCAATGAATTCCTGTAATTCTTTTTTCCGTTCTTCTGCCTTTTTATTTTGATTTAATTGTTGTCTCAATGCCAACTGACTCGATTCGTACCAAAATGTATAATTCCCAGGAAATTGTTGGACACGGTTAAAATCAATATCAACAATATGAGTGCAAATAGAATCTAAAAAGTGCCTGTCGTGGGAAACAACTAAAACGGTATTGTCGAATTCAGAAAGATAATTTTCTAACCAGTTTACGGTTTCCAAATCAAGATCGTTTGTTGGCTCATCTAAAAGAAGATTGTCTGGTTTTCCAAAAAGCGCCTGAGCTAATAAAACCTTCACTTTTTCTTTCCCACTTAGTTCTTCCATTAATTTTTGGTGAAGATGTTCTTTAATTCCCAATCCGCTTAATAAATTTGCAGCATCACTCTCAGCATTCCATCCATCCATTTCTGCAAATTGCTCCTCTAATTCGGAGGCTTTATTTCCGTCTTCTTCAGTGAAGTCAGTTTTTGAATACAAAGCATCTTTTTCGTTCATTACTGCCCAAAGCTTTGTGTGGCCCATCAATACGGTGGTGAGGACGGTAATGTCATTAAATTCAGAGTGATTTTGTCTTAAAACTGATAATCTTTCTCCAGAACCAAATATAATGGAACCTTTCGTATTTTCAACTTCACCAGAAAGCATTTTGATAAAAGTTGATTTTCCAGCACCGTTGGCACCAATAATTCCATAGCAATTGCCAGAAGTGAATTTCATATTTACATCCTGGAATAATACTCGCTTTCCAAATTGGATACTCAGGTCAGAAACTGTAATCATTTGATTTTGTGTTTAAATAATGCTAAAAGGTGTATTTCTTAAAAGGGTGCAAAAGTACGTTTTTTTTTGATAAGTTTTGCGGAACTTGATGATGGAATGGCCAGGATTTAATAAAAATGAGCGGTTTTTTAATGAATTTTATTCAAAACCAGCCTTTATTCATTTTTTGCTTTATTTTATTGTGTATATATTTGGATGTTTCGTCTATCAATGATAATCATATAACTACGTATAAAATTATTAATAAAAGTATTTAAATATTTTCGATGTTTTGCGCTTTTATTCGAAAAAAATTATTTTATTTTGCCTGTTCTTATTACGAAAAATATGGAATGGTTTAAGAGTTTACTTTGGAGTGAGTCTGTTGCACAGACCATGTTGGTTTATAGCTTGATAATCGCAGTTGGCGTTGCTTTGGGCAAGATAAAAATATTCAAAATTTCTCTCGGTATTACTTTTGTCCTGTTTGCAGGTATTGCTGCCGGCCATTTTGGCTTTCATTTAAACCCAAAAGTAGTTGATTTTCTGCGCGATTTTGGTTTAATCATTTTTGTGTTTTTTATCGGACTTCAAGTTGGACCAAGTTTCTTTTCTTCTTTTATGAAAGGAGGACTTACTATGAATCTCCTGGCTTTGGGTGTTGTCTTTTTGGGTGCCACCACTGCAGTTGTAATTCATTTTATCACAGGAACTTCAATGTCGATGATGGTCGGAATTATGTCTGGAGCTGTTACCAATACTCCTGGACTTGGTGCTGCACAACAAGCATTAAAGCAAGCAGCTGATGCTGGAACTGCTGGACCAGATATTGGTTTAGGTTATGCGGTTGCTTATCCATTTGGAGTTATTGGGATCATTTTTACCATGCTTTTAATACGCAAAGTTTTTAATATTGAAGTGGAGAAAGAGCAAGCAAATTTCGAAAAGCAGATGGTACAAAGCGAAACGCTTCCCGAAAAAGTAAATATTTTGATTACCAATCCAGCCGTTTTTGGTTGCACAATTGCTGATTTTCAACACCATTTTGTTAATGATGCAATTATCACCAGAGTGATGCATGATGGTGAAGTAAGCGCAATAAATGCAGAAACCATTCTTCATGAAAATGATACGATACTTTTAGTAGCAAATAGAAGAGATGTTTTTATTCTGATAAAACTATTTGGAAAAATTAGTTCTCTTGATTTGGAAGGTGTTCCTGGGAAATTGATTTCAAAACAAATTTTGGTCACCAGCCATAAAGTTTCTGGTAAATCGCTTAGCGCTTTAAATTTAAGAGCGAAATATGGTGTAAGTGTTACCAGGATTTACAGAGCAGGAATGGATTTAATTGCAACTCCAAATTTCCATATACAAAAAGGTGATAAAGTTGTTGCAGTTGGAGATGAAAAAGCGATTGAAAGTGTTTCTAATTTACTCGGAAATTCAATAAAGAGACTTGACCAACCAAATTTAATCCCAATTTTTATTGGAATACTTTTGGGTGTTATTTTAGGAAGTATCCCAATTGTAATTAGCGGAATTCCAACGCCTGTGAAGCTTGGATTGGCTGGTGGACCATTAATTGTTGCGATTTTGATTAGTAAATTTGGTTATAGAATTAATTTGTCGACTTATACTACTCCAAGTTCTAATTTGATAATGCGTGAGACCGGAATTGTTTTGTTTCTGGCGAGTGTTGGCTTGAAATCTGGTGAGAAATTCATTGATATTTTAGTTTCTGGGGATGGATTAACTTGGATGCTTTATGGCGCCATGATTACTGTTTTGCCAATTTTAATTATTGGTTTCATTTCTAAAATTTTCTTAAAAAGAAATTTCTTTGAAATTTGTGGTTTGCTTTCTGGAAGTATGACTGATCCGCCAGCATTGGCGTTTGCAAATTCAATTGCACAATCTGAAGCTCCTGCAGTTACTTATGCCACAGTTTATCCAATGGTAATGTTTGCCAGAATTATTGCTGCACAATTGCTGGTACTATTTTTTCTCTGAGAAGGTTTCTATTCTTTCGAAAGCTAATTTTGAACTGATAATTGCCATCGGTAATCCAGCGCCAGGAATGGTTGAAGCTCCCACATAAAATATATTTTTGAAAACTTCGTCATAATTCTTCGGACGAAATGCTCCAATTTGCATCATGCTATGCGATAAGCCAAGTCCGCTGCCACGATGAAGGTTGAATTGCATCTCCCATTCTAATGGGGTAAAAACAGTCTTAGAAATGATTTCTGGGGCAATATCTTTTCCTATTCGTTCTGAGAAATCTGAAATGATGCTATCAACAATTTTATCTCTATCGTCCCAATTTGGTTTATGCCTCAAATCTGGAACAGGGCAAACGAAGAATAAACTTTCGCATCCTTCAGGAGCACATTCAGCATTGTATTTAGATAAAACATTAACGTAATAATATGGTTTTTCTAGCGAATCTGGATTTTTATGAACTTCTTGAGCGTAATCTTTAAAGTTATTTCCTAAATAGTAATTATGGTGATTTACTTGTGGTAACTTGCATTTAACGCCAATATAAATCGTTAAATATCCCATTGTCCATTCTTTTTTATCAAGATTTTCAATCGAAAATTTAGGACGTTTGAATACACTTCCTCTAAATACTGCGGCATCAGAATTAATTAAAATAATATCTGAATTCCATTGTTTATTATTTTGATCAATCAGATAATTTAATTTTTTTCCGTTAGAATTAAAATCTACAATTTCGGTATTGTAAGTGATGGTGACGTTTTCCTTTTTAAGTTCGTCAATAATTCCTTCAACAATTTTATACATTCCGCCTTCAACGTTATAATAACCGTCGTGCTTGAATTCAGTGTAAGACAATAAGGAGTAAATTGCAGAAGTATCAAACGGAGTTCTACCTAAGAAAAAAGCAACTAAAGAAATAATTTGTTTCGCTTCTGGTGATTCAAAATGACGATCAACTTGTTGCCAGAAATTTCTGAAAAGTACTGGCAAATGCATTGGGTTAACTCGCATTAAGGTAATTACATAATGAAGCATCGAATTGAAATTCTGCTTGATCACCAGATCAACGGTGTCTTCAAAAAGACCTTGACATTTTTTTAAATATTTCTCAACTTTCTTTTCGAAATCAACTTCAACGTCGGCAAATTGTTCAGAAAGTTTATGAATGTCTTTAAAAAGGTGGTAGGTTTTGGAACTTTTATTAAAGTTTACCGAATATAGGGGGTCTAATTCAACGTATTTAAATGGTAGTTCAATATTGCATTCTTTAGCAAATTCAGTGAATTCATAAGACATGCTGAAAAAACTTGGACCAACATCGAAAGTAAAACCATCTTTTTTTAATTGATTGAGTCTTCCTCCTGCTTGTGAATTTTTTTCAATAATCTCAACTTTATAACCTTTTTTTGAGAGACGAAGTGCTGTTGCTAATCCACCTATTCCGGCGCCAACAACCAATACATTTTTTTGCATAACTAAGCTTTTAACTTTGCAAGTAATTGTGGGTACAATTCATTTTTTACCCACTGAAAATTAGGTTCCTTTTGAAGTATGATTTCGTAATACAATTTTGCCGATTGCAAATAATTTAAATCAACAAATGCCTGAGAAATACTGGTTAGTAAGCTCAAATAATTCCAATTAAGAGAAATTGATCCAGGATTTTTTTCCATTAATTCCTTAGCTTTCTTATAATAATTTAAAGCCAAAGTTTTTGATCCGCCAAATACTTCTGGCATATAATATTGCGCATTGGCGTATTGTATAAAACCATAGGGATTATTTGGATCTGCTTTCATTGATTTTTCAGCATAATCAACACTTTTGGGCCCTAAAACTGGAGCTTTCCATTTGCTAATTCCCATTCTGAATCCATAAAAAGCAGATTTGTAAGCGTAAACCATTGAAAGATTGTAATTGCTTTTTTCTAAAAATTCTATATTTTTCTCAGCATCATCAAGGTATTTTTCAGCAATATTTTCTTTGTCATTTCCAATGCACCAAGCCACATATCCATATTGATAGTTCGCTAATTCCAACCGAAACTCGTTATTTTTATTTGGAACAGAAATCATAATATCAATAATGCTTTTCCATTTTGGCATATTATTATTGATATAGCATTTATAAACTTCTGCTTTGTAATTAGCTTTAACGCTAAATACAAAGAAAAATAATAAAAATAAAATTAATTGATACTTCTTCCTTTCCATTGGTAATCCTTGATAAATTTATTGATAAATCCTTTATAAATAAAAATTCCTAACGATAATTGTTGAGGTATTAGGTAAATCATATTTTCTAAAATATTTTGTTTACTAACAATAGAAACTATGATTCGTGTTGCAAAGAAAACAAAAATAAATATAATGAAAAGGGTTATTGGTAAATTAAATAAAATAAAAAGAAAGCCAAAAGTGGTTAAGAGCCAAAAAATGACAGAAACAACATAAGAATTGCCAAAAAAAGCCGCAACATTTTTTGAAAATCCATTGGTGGCTTCTTTGAAACCATTGTACATTCTGCATTCCATTGTTTTGTTGCCAACTAAACATGAAATTTTTATTTTGTGTTGTTTGTAATATCTGGCGATGGCAATATCTTCCACTTTATTGTCTTTCATTTTTTTGTGTGGCTGCATTTCTTTATAAAGTTTGGCTTCGAAAAACATGAATTGTCCATTTGCCGCAGAGAAAGATCGGAATTTAGATTTTCTAACAAAAATAAGTGGCAGAAGCGTCAACAAGATATAATTCATATTTGGAACCGTGATTTTTTCACCGAAACTTTTTAAAATTTGTTTCGGGAAAATGGAAATCAATCCCAACTTTTTTTTATTCATGAAGGAAACTGAATTGGAAATGATGTTACCGCTTACTCTAACATCGGCATCTAAAAACAAAAAGTAATCGCCTTTTGCAATTTTTGCCAACGAATAACATCCAAAAACCTTGCCCAGCCAGTCTTTTGGCAATCCTTCTGAATTGACTAATTTTATTCGATTGTCGAGTTTTGCTGATGAATTAATAATTTCCTCGGTTTTATCTGTGGAAAGATCATTAAAAACTATGATTTCGATGTTCTGATAATGCTGATTTTTTAAATCATTTAAAATGGTTCCGATATTATTTTCTTCATTTCTGGCTGGAATCAAAACAGAAACCAAAGGCTCAGAATTTAATGTTCCTTTTGGAAGACCCGGAAAGAAAATGAGATTGGCCAATGCAACTAAAAATTGCAAAATAGTGAAACCCAAAATGAAGTAGGCGATATAAATCATTGTTCGTCTTTTCTTTTTAGATTCTCAGAAATGCATTCCGAATAAAATTGATTGTAATCGTTTTGCATTTTTTCTGAATCCAAATTTTTGTTTTCGTATTCTTTGAAATAAACATACAGACTTGGTTTGGTGTCTGAGAAATAATCAACCAAGTTTGCAATAAAGAAAATTTGAGGTTCTTCGCCAACTTTCTTCAATACATTTCTAAAACCTTTTTCGAATTCCAGTTGTGGTGTGTAGAGGGAAGTGATTTCTCCCTGAGGGAAAACCAAAACCATATTATTTTTATCAGAAAGTAATTCTGCTGTATAATTAAGCGATTCAATGATGCTACGCGAACCTTTTTTTATAGAAAACCCCCCTACTAAATTCGCAATTTTATTTTTTTCAATCATTTCTTCAAGCATCATGAAATGAAATTTTCTTTTAAAAATATTGATATTCAAAAACATAATCCAGATGCCATCCCACCAACTAACGTGATTGGCTATCACGAAAATCGGAAGATTTTTTTCTTCATATTCACCTATAAAATGGACCTTTTTGAAATGACGGTGGATTTTCCATTTCGCATAATACATTTTGAAATAGGTGTAATAAAAAAAATGATGTTTGGATTTGATGATCATTTAATTGTTTATGTTTACAATAATTATTTATTAAAATTAAAACCTGATGGAAAAAAGAAAAGTATTTTTCCATTTTTAGATTCCTCATTATTCCGCAAGTTGGCGGATACATTCGGAATGACATGGTCTTTTATGTGTTTGATGGAGCGAGAGAGCATCCATAATATTATTGGCATTACGGATGCTCTCTCGCTCCATCCCAAAAATTCATTGTAATTGTCATTCCGAACGAAGTGAGGAATCTCTTTCAGATTTTTATTACTTAGCATGATTAAAAAACATTAATAAGATTATAAAAAATGCAGCCTGACAAACAAAAATCAAAGCCGCCATTTTATTTTTTAGTTTAATTTTTGAAATTTTTACTAAAGTATGAAAAACAATCGCAATCAAAAACCACGAAATGTAATTTTGAATTGGAACGGCACTATTTTCCCATTTCCACATATCAATTTTTGGTGCAATTTGCTCGAGAATGATATCATAAATTACCATCAATCCTGATGCAGCAATAATTTTTATTATAGTTGGAGTTTTTATTTGGTCAACAATGGAAGCGGTGCAATAAACCAAAAAAGCCCAATTCAATCCGATTAGCAAAGGTGTGCTGAATAATTTTAATCCAAGACCTTCGCCATAGGTATAATTCCCAAAAATTAGACCGGTGTTCACGCCAATGACTTCAACAAAATAACCCAATAAAAAAATGGAAAATAAAACTAGAATGGATTTTGTTTCTACCAATCCTTCATGAAAAGTCATTATTCCGGCAAAACTCAAAATTAAAGCAAAGGGAATCAGCGTAATGAATAAACCATGAGTGCTTGGAAAAATAATACCAAAGATTCCAACAGAATAAAAAATGGCAAAAAATATTTTGACATATTTTATTTGTCTTACAAAAAAACTCGCTTTGGAATTAGATTTCGTAACCATCGGGCAAATTTGATCTTTGTTTAAATACTTTCTGAAAAACACTCATCAAAACTAAATTCAATACCAACATGCTGAATGCATAACCAATATCTTCAATCGGAACAGTAAGAATTCTGACTCCGATAATTTCTGCGTTATTATACCAAACTACTTCTTTCTCGATGAAAGTTCCGGTTAATATGGAATTGGTAATGAAAAATGGAACTAAAATCACCAGAAACGAAATGTAAAAACGATTCAGAATTCTGGCTTTGCTGAATTGTGCAATAATAATCGCAAAAATTAAAGTGATGAAATTAAAAACAGTATAGGTTTTTCCTAAATTCATTATTGTTGCAATTACCAAAACTGCAATTGCGATAATAGAAATTATCCAGGTAATTTTATTGCTTAATCTAATTTTCGGGAAAACGAATTCCAAAGAATAATGCAGAAAAATACTTGCATAAGGAATGGCGAAAAAGAAAAGCCACTCTTCAATTGGCAAACCACAAATTACCAATCCGGCGTGATAATCAGGATTGAATCCCCAGATGCCGTTTTTGGCAAAATAAATATCTCCCGAAATATAAAAAGCCGCAACAATGCTGAACGAAAGAATCACACTTTTCCAGTTTTTGCGAAACTGAAGATTTTTATCAAAACTAAAAATCACAGGAATAATGATGGCGCAAATTTCGAGAAAGAGATATAGGGACATATTGCGCTTTCTTTAAATTAAATTCAGTTTGCTCATCAGGTAGGCTTTAATCAGCAGGATTCCTTTCATGAAATCAGAAACACGAATTCTGGTTTTGATTAATTTCTCTGCTGGTGTTTTTCTGATTTTTTTTAGAAGGTTCAAATAGTAAGTGTAAGCAATGTAAACAGCTAGTTTCGGATGTTTTGGTAGTTTTTTTAACCCAATAAATGACTCAGTAAAATCTTCTTCAATTTCTTTGATGAGTTGGTTTTTAAAATTATCGTCAAAAGTGTCGATGTTCAAATCCACAAAATAGCGACGGTCAAGATTCTCAACATCGCTTTTTATGTCACGTAAAAAATTTACTTTTTGGAAAGCTGAGCCCAATTTCATTGCAGGTGGTTTGAGTTCGTTATAAGCCTTCTCATCACCATTTACAAATACTTTTAAACACATCAATCCAACCACATCTGCAGAACCGTAAATATATTCGTTGATTTCTTCTTTAGTAGTATAATCGTTTTTGTACAAATCGAATTTCATACTTTTTAGAAATGCCTGAATTAAATCATCAGGAATTTGGTATTGCCTAACCACATTCTGGAAACTGTTTAAAATCGGGTTTAAGCTGATGCCATCGTTGATTGCGTCGTAAAAATCGCTTTCGAATTTTTCGATTAATTTCTTTTTATCGTAGCCTTCAAATGAATCAACAATTTCGTCGGCAAAGCGCACAAAACCATAAATTGCATAAATGGCTGGCTTCTTATCTTTCTCGAGGAAACTCACCGCAATAGAAAAGGAAGTGCTATAACTTCGCGTTATAAATTTGCTGATTTGAAAACTTATTTTATTGTAAAAATCAACCACGACAGAATTTTTATTGATTTGAATATCATTTATGACACTAGAAAACAAAAGTAATAATTAAAAATTAATTATTGATGTTGTTGGAGAACAATTCATTTGAGATTCCTCACTGCGTTCGGAATGACAATGACTGTTTTGGTGTTGGGAGCGAGAGAGCATCAACTTTGCCAAATTCAAAGCTGATGCTCTCTCGCTCCAATTAATATCTCTCAAAGCCTTGTCATTCCGAACCGCCATTTAGCGGTGAGGAATCTAATATGTTTAGTATTTCACTCTGGTCAGTCAATACTCGTTTCAGAATCTTG
>JACAAW010000116.1 GCA_013377115.1 Bacteroidota bacterium
CCAAAACTCTCATCTTTAGTAAGTTTCAAAAAACATTTTAAAGCAGTTTCGTAATTTTTTTCAGAATATGCAATGTGGCCATAATAGTAATTTGCTGGAGCTGAATATTTTGATTCTTTTTCATAGATTTCGTAAAAGGCCTTTTTAGCATTTTCCAAAGACTTTGTCATGTAATTACTGTAACCCAGTTTAAAGAAATACTCGCTTTTTTCTTCATCATTTAAATCAAGTGCATCAATTTTCTCGAAAGATTTTACCACTTTTTCGTATTCCTTTTTGGCATATTGAAATTTCCCCAATTCAAAATATACTTTTTTGATTTCAGGGCTTTCGGAGTGATTCCGGGCAAACTGCAGCAATAATTGCTCAGCATCTCCATTAAAAAGCTGGATTGCACAAATTGCGGAATAATATTCTGCTTTGATTCGCATTTCTGACTGAGTGTCGGAAATCAAATTCATGGTATTGATAAAACTTTTTTGAGCAGCACCGAATTTCTCTTTATTAAAAAGTTCGAGTGCATTTTTATACTCCAAATCAGGATTATTATAAATCGCAGTTTTCTGCGAAAAAAGAACAATTGGGCTGCTAAAAGCAATTAACAGCAAAAAAATTATGGACCTCTTCATATCTATTTATGGTATTTTATGGAATAAAGGTAATTGAATTGAAGTTTTGTATTTTGCAATATCCTATAACTTAATAACAATTTAATTAACAAATTGACGAGTTTTAAATACTGATTTACAAATTATTAGATAGTTTTTTTTGAAAATTATTGAAGTAAATTCACAAAATAATTGAGTCATAAACATAAAAAGACAATACCAATTAGCGTCAAATAATTGTAGTTTTAAAAGAATTAACGATTAAAAAGAAAAAAAAATATTTTTTTTTGTAAAATTTTTAGCTATATATATTTTTTTTTGTAATTTTGCGATACAAGTAACCTATTATTTAATTATTTTATTTTTTTATGAAAACAGGTATAGTAAAATTTTTTAACGAAACCAAAGGTTTTGGATTTATTAAGATTGACGAAACAAACGAAGAAATTTTTGTTCACGCATCAGGATTAATTGACAGAATTAAACAAGATGACAATGTTACATTTGATATTGCTGAAGGAAGAAAAGGTTTAAACGCAATAAACGTTAAAAGAGCTTAATTTTTTTTATTGCATACAAAAAAAACCCCGAAATTTTCGGGGTTTTTTTATTTTAAATAAGTCTATAAGCCGGGTTCTGTTCCTTTTAACAGGCTTCTATCATTTATCTAGTTTTTGCATTGCTACAAAAATCTATCGACCTACCCTCCGAGTCAGGCGAGCAGCCCTCAAACCCCGGTTTACATGGTCTTTCAACCCATAAGGTTTACCCACATCCATAGTCACCTATAAATGTCGTGAGCTCTTACCTCACGTTTTCACCCTTATCCACCAATGGCAGACGGTTATTTTCTGTGGCACTTTCTACTCGATTTTATTCAAGTCTTCCCGTTAGGAAGTATGGCGCTCTGTGTTGCCCGGACTTTCCTCTTTTTTATTTAAATAAAACAGCGATAGAACAACTTATTTGCAAAATTAATACTTTTTTAAAGACGAACTACTCAAAATTTTGATAAATAACTACTTCGGTAGCTCCAACTCCATATTTTGCCATTGATGCATCATAAACAGGAAATTTCGGATAAGAATCTTTTAAAATTTGGCGCAATTCGGTTTTCAATTTACCATTTCCAACACCATGAATAAAAATCACTTTTGAAAATCTTTTCGCCATGCAAGCTTCAAGGCAATCTTGAAAATATTGCAATTGAATGGTTAATAATTCAAGGTTATTTTTTCCTTCAATGCTGTCAACCAATTCATCAATATGCAAATCGACTTCAGCGATTCCCTTTGAAATAGTATGTTTTGCAATAAGATTATCGGTTTTATTAAAATCTTTTAAATGACCGACAATTTTTAGTTTAGATGGAGTTTCTATATCCTTTTGAACTTCTTCAGGTTCTTCTTCCACTTGATCTTCACCCAACAAAATACAATTAGAACCAATTAATTTGTTCAATTTGAAAGAACTCTGGTTGTAGAATCTGGCAGGTTTAATTTTAAACTCTTTTACTATTGGATTTTGGGAATCAGATGATTCTTCCTTGAAAAATATGGATTGAACCATTATTTGCGACCATTTTTGAATTTGCGAGGCATCAATTTTCTCAAGCAAATATTTAGATTCAGGTTCAGCTTTATCAAAAGCAACTGCAACAAACTTTCCATTTTCTAATAATGAATAGGAAAATATTGCATCAAAACTCGTATGATTTATCAAGGTAACATCCATTGTTCCTGAAACTGAATCATTTTCGTTTTCAGGAATAAAAGCAATATAAATTCCTCTTTTCAAAGATGACTTATGAATCAAATCTAATCCTTCAAAAGAAGTTTCTTCCTCCATTTCAACTGCAGCAGCTTCTTGAATTGCAATTCGTTCCTTTTCTTCTCTTTCTTGAGTTACTGATTGGTAAAAAGTTTTTTCGAGAATCAACTCTCGTTCCATTACGGAAATCTCAAACCCATCAGTTAAAACAGTAACCATATTGCTATTGATTATTTTAGCAATAACACCATTTCTTTTTTCATTTAAAAAACTAACCTTATCTCCTATTTTAAATTTCATTTCTTTATTTTTGATAAAAAAAACCTATAATTTATTCAATTACAGGTTTTTAATAATTAATATTATTTTAAACTGTCAAAATTCACTAACCATAGTTTAGCGTTTTTTAAGCAATAATGGTTTTTCATTTTTATCAACAGATAAAACTGATTTCGATTCCTCAATTTTTGATTTCAAGCGGTTTGGTCCCACAGGAAATCTTGCATTTGAATAATCATTGGTTAAATTTCCGTTTGCATCATATGTATTTGCACGATTACCAACCATTTGCCATGTAAATTTTACATTAGAATTTCCACCACTAAGTTCAACAACATCAAAACCATATACTGATTTATTTGTAACAAAAACACCTTTGCAATCACCTTCTAATTGAATAAAAACACGAATTTCCTTTTCAGAAGAAATGTTTTTAGAAAATAAAGGATCCATAGAAATATGAGCAGTACCATTTACAAGTTGGCCAGTTCCAAAATCCTGGAAAAGAACTTCAGGAGCTTCAGTACAGAATAAAACTCTATTGCTTCCATTATTGTCTTTAACCATTGTTGATTTAGTTCCAGAAGAAACAATTGCATAATCAATACCAGCTGTTCGCCCACCAACATAAGCATAACCATTTGCAGAAGGCAAATAATCAAAATAACCACCCCATTTATCGTTTACGATGCCAGAAGCAGCACTACTAGCATAACCAACAACACCGTTATATTCAGCTTGCCCAACTACACCAGCTCCAGTGCCAGGAATAGTGGTTGAAAGAAGATTATTTCCAACTCCAGAAACACCAATACCAGAAGCAGCAGTTGTTCCCAAGCCATAAATACCAGTTGTCGTGCCATTTCCAGCAACTCCAGAGCCATTTGTTAATACAGAACCACCAGCAATATTATTTCCAACTCCCATAACGGCAGTACCTGTTACAACGGTATTATAACCTGCAACTCCAACAACGTTTGCGGCACTTCCATATCCCCTAATACCATAACCTGTAGTTGATGCACCATATACACCAGTTCCAGAATTCCCAGAACCATAAACTCCAATTCCACTTAAGGTATTGGTACCCACAACTCCCTGACCTGTTGATGTATTTGTACCCAAAACTCCTTTGCCTGTACTAGTATTTTCACCATAAATTCCACAAAAAGCACCCGAACTATAAGCATTTATTGGAAAATCAGTTTCATTAGCTACAGAGTTAATTGCACCAAGATAGCCAGATCCATAAACCGAAAATCCGTCGCCTGCTTGTGCAGTCGTGCTATTTACTGTTATTTGAGCAGTTGTAAGAATCCTCATTTTTTCATTTGTAGCTGCAATACCATTTGTTTTAAAAACCAATGATTGAGCATCTGTAGTACCAACAAAGTTTGTTCCAGCAGTTGTACCAGTATTACCGGTTGTTAACCAGGAACCAGTAGCTGTTGTTAATGGCCCACCTGAACCGGCAGTTCCATTTAATGTTAAAGTACCACTTGTATTGTAAGCTAATGTGGATAATGTCCAAGAAGGACCAGTAGGGCCTGTTACACCTGCGGCACCATTTGTTCCAGCTACTCCAGTTGGACCTGTTACACCTGCAGCACCAACGGCACCATTCGCACCAGCGGCACCATTTGCACCAGTTGGGCCTGTTGGACCAGGAACAACAGAATTTGCTCCAGCTGGACCAGTCGGACCGGTTGGGCCTGTACCTGAACCAGCAGGACCTGTTGGACCTGTAACTCCATTCAGACCATTTGCACCATTTGCTCCAGTGGGACCTGTTGGACCAGTTCCTGAACCAGCAGGACCAGTTGGACCAACTAAACCATCAATTCCAGCTGGACCGGTAGGACCAGGAATACCAACTCCCGTTGCACCAGTAGGACCCATTAAACCAATTGCTCCTGTTGCACCTGCAATTCCAGCAGCACCAGTTGGACCAGTTGGACCAGGCGTGCCTGAGCCTCCAAAAGTTACCCAAATTGTACCATTGAAATACCAAAATTCATCAAAATTGGTATCATAAACCAATAAACCTTTAGCAGGAGTAAGGATTGTTGTTCTCTGGACAGTTGTCATCCTTGGAATAAGAATCCCTTTATCAGTTGAACTAACATCGAGAATTGCAGAATTATCTGGCAAATTTCCTGTTGTATTTATTGAAACATTTTGAGATTGTGCATTTGCTTTAATTGAAAATAAAGCCATCATTAAGCACACCAAGAATAATTTTTTCATATTTCTCATTTATGGGGTTATTTTTGTTATCTAATTAATAAAACTGAGCCTTTTAATATTGTTTCATTACTGCTTCCTTCATTTTTTGTAATAATATAATAATAAGTGCCAGCAGAAACTTTTTCATTTTTGTAATTTCCATCCCAACCATCTTTACCAGAATATAGTTCTTGTCCCCAACGATTTACAATTTTCATTTCATAACCTTTTGCAAAAACATCATTTACAAAATCGCCATCAGGAGTAAAAGCATTAGGAATAATTGTTTTGGAAACCAATCCCCAA
This sequence comes from Bacteroidota bacterium, assembly GCA_013377115.1. GTDB lineage: Bacteria > Bacteroidota > Bacteroidia > Bacteroidales > CG2-30-32-10 > Cfx2-01. Next base: position 5,190 of record JACAAW010000116.1, read on the forward strand.
TATTGATTCAAGTTTTCTCCTGTAATACCAGAAACTGTAACAGTTTTTGTTGCTGGATTAGATAAACCAGAAGGACCCCAATCAGTCCATTGTCCCAAAGAAGGATTATATCTGACAGCTTGAAGTAAGGTTTCGTCAATTTTGGGATTATTTGTTGGATCAATATCAGCAGAATTGTATTTAAAAGTAATATCACTTACTGGGTTCGTTGTGTAATTTGAAGAAACTTCCCAAAAACGGTCAGCCATTTCTTCATAATTAAGTCCATCAATTGAAGAAACTCCAGTTGGAAGTGGATTATTAAGGTAATTTGTTGGATAAGTGGCAAAAGTTATGGATCCTGTTGCTGGATTTGCAGCAGTAGTTGTTTTGAATACCAAATTTAAATCTTTACCATTTGAACCAAGTCCAAAAGGAACTTCAAAAACATTCATTGCTGAACCGATTTTCCATTCAATTTCACCTAAACCAATAGAGGGCTGACTTTCGCTAATGATACAACCGCTATTGTAAGTTATTGCATTTGGCACCGGGTTATCAATGATTAATTTATTGCTATTTAATTCTAAAATGGAATTAATTGTAAGAATTCCATTAACTTCACAATCATTTACATGCAAAACTTTATTTGAACTATCCAAATGCAAATTTTCAAAATGAGTTGGATTAGAACCTCCAACATTTTGCAAAATATTACTGGCTAAAAAGACAGTCCCATTAGGGGTGGGTTCGATATTAACAAATACATTATTAGCCGCATTGTTGGTCCAATCACCACGAACTATCATGGTTCCATTTAAATCTATTGAACCATCTGCAACGCTTGTTTTATTAATAAAATTACCACCATTTAAAAATACCCCAGGAGCTAAATAAATTTTCGCGCCATTATTTGTGAGGCCTTGCGATTTAGCACCCAAACACAAGCAACAAAGAACAATTGGTAGAAAAAAATATTTTTTATCCATACTTTTATTGTTAAATTTTGAATAAAAATCGATTAATATGAGCGACTAAGATAGTATTTATTTTAATATGTTATCATTTTTCACAAAAAATTATTTCTAAAACATCTAATTAATATTAAGATTCTATTGAAAAAATTATTTAATTACAATGCTTATAATTGTATTTCTTTGGTTCAATAAAAATTAAATATTCTCTATTTCGAATTCCACTGACAATAATTTTTTCTTTTTCATATTTGGAAAGAGCAATTATCTCAACATGACTAGAAATTTTAGGATTAGAGTTCGGAATTATTTCATCAGAAATCCTTATCGCATAAAGTAAATTCATTAATTCAAAAATTTGGAACTAAAAGTAGTAAATATTTTAATTATCCGCTTTTTTTTCAATATCAAAAATTATTTTCTTCAATTTTTGATAAAGGAACGAAACCAAAAGCAAAATGATTCCTAAAATAATGAAAGCAATAATTTTTCCACCATCAGAAATATCCATGATATCATAACTAAAAAGTTTAATCAGCGTTAACAGAAACAATGATAAAGAAATGATTCTAAGCATTTTAATTCTCTTTCTTAAACCTATCACCATGATTACCAATGATATCACGCTCCACAATACAGGATAGCCAATTCTTACCGTAGAATTCTCTATTTCTCTAAATCCGACTCCATCTCCAATATTTATGAGCAAATTTAAATTCCCCAATTCTGCTGAACCAATGTAAACGAGCATAATTATCAAATACCAATAAAAGAAATTCATCAAAACTGATTTAATTCCAGCTTTTGCAATAATGACTTTCATAATTGAAGCTAAAGCAGCCAATACCAAGAATACATTTACATAATGATACAAAAACTCACCCAAGCTACCACCATTATTAAAAAGATAATCGTTCCTGATAATTACGTTACTCATATGCATCCCAAAAGGATAAATAAAAGTTATTAAAGCTGTAATAATTCCAATTGAAATTATATAAAACCTTGCGGCATTTCGCTTAACAAAATGCAATAAAACAGTAAAAAACAATGCATTATAAGAGAATAATATTATTCCTCTGACACTTGATGAAAGGAAGAATTTTGGCAATTGATAAACTAATTCAAAATGAATTCCAAAATAGAGAACAACCACAGCAACATTGATTAATAAAGTTCTATAAATAACTTTTGATAATCCAATTACTTTTTGAGAGCTATCTTTTAATAAAAAGATGTTAAAAAAAATCGCAGAACAAACAAATAAAGAAGTTAAAAATATTTTATTAAATACTACTGGGACAACCATATTTGCTTCAAAATTATTCGAAAATGCATAACCTTTTATCCAATCCGAAAGCAAACTATTTAATGAAAGGAAAATCAGTATTACCGAAAAAAGGTTCAATAATTTTATTTTTGACTTTTCTGAAATCCAATATAAAAGAACGGCTTCTGCTGCCCAAAATAAGGTAATAAAATTTCCCTTCAATTCAACTGGGGCAATCAAACTGATTAAGGTAATTGTTATACCAATTAAAAGAAAAGTAAGTACTTTATCGATTTTAATATTTTTATACAAATAGAACGAAAATGCGAGATTAAAAAGACCTATACATCCAGTAAAAACACCTTGATAATATTCAATTCGATATTCTTTGAAAATTAACATTCCAACAACATAAAAGAAAAAAACATTGGTAATCAACATAATGATTTCGAAGGCACCAAATTTTCTTCGTTCCTTGATATTGTAAATGATATTTGTGAAGAAAAAAACCAAGTAAAAAAGACCCGCAAAAACCAGAGCTCCAATATAAGAATCTTTATGCACATCCAAAACACTGGTTATCAACCAAACGGCATAAAAAATAAGCGTCAAGCCATAACAAATGATATTTATTAAATTCCAGTTTTTGTAATATGCGAGTGTCAGCATACCAACATTTAAAATCATTAAATAAGAAAACAGAACAATATAGTTTCCGTTTCCTGAACTTGCCATTATTGGAGAGGCAAAACCGCCGATTAAAGCAATTACTGCCAACTCCACCCTATTAAACGAGGTCGCCAGGAAAACTGTAAAACCGGTAATTGCGACCATCAATATAAAAGCGACGGTCTGATTGATTATTCCATATTCTCGGTAAGCAATTGCGAATGTAAAATAAAGTACTGCAATCCCCCCCCCGATCAACACTGAACTAAAAGCTTTGTATTCTTTTCTTAACCAGAAAGCAATTCCGATTAAACCTGCGCCAGCAATTATTCCAACAAACATTCTTGCAACTTCACCAATCCAATTTTTATCGATAGCATATTTCACAAAGAATCCAATTCCTAAAACCAATACACCAATTCCGATTTTGTTAATTAAATTCTCCCCTACAAATTTTTCAAGGTCTCTTGCCTCTTTCTTCTTTGGAATATTGATTTGTTCAGGTTTGCGATCTATTCTTGTTTCAACAATAGGTAATTTTTCAATTTCAACAACCTCATTTTCAATTATTGGCTGTATCTCAACAGCAATTTCTGGCTTTTCTGAAGGTTGTTCAATGACCATCTCTTTTGTCTCAATAATCACTTCAGTATTGATAACTTCAACTTGAGGGTGTGCAATAATTGGAGCAATTTCTTCTTCTTTTTGCTCCTCATAATTTCGATTTTCAATGATAAATTGTTTGATTTGAACCAATTCCTGCATAAAACCTTCGGCCTTATTCAACAAATCATCAATCTTTTTTTCGAGTTGTGGATTACTTGCCATATTTTCTGTACATATTTATTATCCAATTATTTTACGAAATAATAGCGATAAAGATATGAAATTAAAAAATAAAGTCAAGGAATTGCATTAAGAATAATAAATCGAATTATTCTTTCAAATATTTAGAAGAAATCTCAAAAAGTTTAGGATAACTCTTTTGTTAAAGCTATTGATGCAATTGTTCCATCAGCGACAGCAGTGGTAATTTGACGATATTTTTTACTTATTACATCACCAACTGCGTAAACATCAGGCAAACTGGTTTTCATTTCATCATTTGCTTTGATATAACCCCATTCATCCATATCTAAAGCATCAGTAAACAAATCCAAATTTGGTTTCATCCCAACAAAAACAAAAATACCATCTGTTTCAATTTTTGAAATTTCCTTGGTTTTTAGGTTTTCGACTTGAACAACCATTTTATCGCCATTTTTCTCAAAAGCTCTTGGCTCATGCTCAAATAGGATTTTTATTTTAGGATTGTTCATGGCTCTTTCTTGAGCTTCTTTGTTTGAAGTCAATTTATCAAATTGATGTATCATGGTTATTTTAGAAGCAAATTTTGAAATAAACTCGGATTCCTCCACAGCTGTGTTTCCTCCTCCAATAATCACGACTTCTTTATCATGATAATATTTTGCATCACAAGTAGCACAATAAGAAACTCCCTTTCCTTTAAATTCTTTTTCCCCAGGAATATTAATAAATCTTGGAGAAGCTCCGGTTGCAATAATTATTTTCTTAGCTTTTATCGTTTCTTGCGCATCAACAATTAATTCTTTTTTAATTAAATCAACATTTGAAACATCAACAGCAGTGCGAAATTCGACACCAGCTAATTTTGTTTGCTCCGTCATATAATGCGAAAGCATATAACCATTAACAGGATCAATAAAACCTGGATAATTCGAAACTTGATGTGTTGTAGAAACTTGTCCGCCAGGCATTGCAATATCAATAATAATTGTTTTTACTTTTGCTTGAGCCAGATAAATACCAGCTGTTAAACCAGCAGGACCACCACCAATTATCAACACTTCTGTTTCGGTAATTTTTGGAACTATTTTCGATTTTATTTCTTTCACAATTTGATCGGGCAATAATTCGTCAAGTTGATTTTGCATATCTGCTCTTCTAACACCTCCTGATAAAATATCCCCGACTTTTTCACCATTTTTAAAAAAGATAATTGAAGGAGAACTTGAAACTCCAAGTTCTGTCGCAAGATCTCTATTGTCCTGACGGTAAATTTTCAGAAATTTTACATGAGCACCGTACAATTCACTTAATGCTTCAAACTTAGGAGCAAGTGCCTCGCAAGGAGGACATTCAGTAGAATAGAAATCTAAAATTACAATTTCATCATTTTTTATTGCATCAGCAAATTGGGAGGAATTAATTTCGTTCATAATTTCATATTTAATTATTCATATATTTTATTGCGTACGATTTATTCAAAAACATTGCCAAAAAAAATCAATCTGTCAAATTGGCAGAGTTGGTTATTTTTCAAAATAATGACTAAATCCCAATTCTAAAAGTTCTTTTATTGGACGGCAATCTGGTGAGCAAATCTCTCCTGAAATATTTTTTGCAACAGAGGCACAGCCGCCTCCACATGCAAGTTGAAGATTACAATTTTTGCATTTTTCAATTGAAGTAACATCGCGTTCTTCCCAGTTATCAATCAAATCGATATTTTTGTAAACATTTGGATAAAAGGATCCAATTTCTTCATTTTGTTTTCCAACGGTTGCTGTACATGGATAAATTTTGCCTGTATAATCAAATGCCCATTCAGATTTGCAAGCAGGGCAAGAATCGAAAAGAGGTTCTGGAAGTTCGCCACTTTCGAACAAAAATTTAGAAATTGAAAACGCAGGTTTGTGAAATTCAGTTATTTCTGGAAATTTTTCAATTAAATCGAACAAACTTTCATACAAACCAATTCTTGTGAACAATCTGGAATTCTCAACCTGACAGTGATGCAATTCATAATTCCTACCTAATTGTGTTTTGAAAAAGTTTGATTTTGCCCAACCCCTATTAATGGCAAATTTTGCAAGTTCAGGTAAATCACTGATATTGTCCTTATCAACAACAACTCTCAAATTAACATTGATTTCAGATTCGAGAAGTGCGTCAACAGCATTAACAACCTCATTAAAAGTTGAAGTGTGGTCTTTTAGAAACCTACGACTATTGTGGGTTTTCTCAGTACCATCAAGTGTTAATTGAATTTCTTTTATCAGAGAATTTTTTATCGATTCCAAATAATCAAGTAAATGATATCCATTGGTAACAATCGCAATAGGAATATTGTGTTCCTTGCTTTTTTCCAGGAAATAATCAATATTTTCCTTGTGGTTTTTTCCATTCAATAAAGGTTCTCCACCAAAAAGTGTGATATATTTATTTCTATTTGCAAATTCGATTTGAATGTAAGAAAAAAAAGTATCAATAATTTCCTTGGTTAAAGGTTTATTTTCGTTGGAATATTCGTCTTGATAACAATAGGTACAAGCGAAATTGCATGCATAAGAAGGAACAAAGAAAATCTGGACTTCTTCTTTTTCTCTCTCATCAAGAAACTCCAAATATTTATTTTTAAACACCTGAGATTCTTCTTTTTCGTCAGTATAATAACCTTTCTCGATATATTCATCAAGGTTTTTTAAATTCCCATTTTGATAATCAGAAGCTTGTTCAGCATCCAATATATCGGCACTACCTGATAAAATATTTACCAGATAATAGTTTTCGGAATTTCGAATTCGAGAAAAGATGTTGTATTTAGAGAAATACATTTACGTTTAAAATTAACCTACGACAATTAACTAGTCGTGGCAACCAGCAACATTTTTAGAAATTTTAGCACAACATTGAGCTACTTTTTTTTCTTTTTTGGTTTTCGTTTTAACTAAAGTTTTCATTTCTTTTTTTTTAGAGTTTAAAATTAAGCATTTTATATTAATGGCAGCAAGAACAAGTTGATTTTTTTGAACCAATAATTGTTAAACTTGACACTTTGATTTTTCCTTTTTCGTAAGGATTGCTTTCTTCAATGATATCGCAACCTTTAAATCCTGTACCAATAACTGTTTCTAAATATTCCCTCCTTGTAACAGCGCCAGCCCAACATTCAGAAATTGCAACAGGATCGTTCTTATATTCCGCAGGAACTTCCTCCATTGAATAAATATCACTAACAACGAAACGACCATTTGGATTAAGAATTCTAAAAATTTCTTTCCAAACTTTTCGTTTATCTTTTGCATGATTAATGGTGCAATTTGAAATTACCAAATCTATAGAACCACTTGGAATATCAATATCCTCAAGCTCGGATTTGATAAAAGAAACATTTTTTACATTAAATTTTGCTGCGTTTTTTCTAGCTTTTTCGAGCATTCCATCAGCGAAATCAATTCCATAAACAAAACCAGTTTCTCCAACCATTTCAGCAAGTCGCAAAACATCATTACCCCTACCACTTCCTAAATCAACACATTTTTCACCAGCTTGGGCTTTTGAATGATCAATTGCACTTCCACAAGACAAACAGCAATCAGAATTTGAGAGTTCGCTGTATCTTGAATTAATTTCCTGAATTTCCATCAATTATAACAATTTTATTAATATCAACAATATTTATGCACACATCTATACTTTTACATATTTGCAAAATTAATTAATTTATTC
>JACAAW010000117.1 GCA_013377115.1 Bacteroidota bacterium
TATCCACCTCGAAATTCGCGCAAGGTTCCTGTAGGCAACATATAATCGCTCGAAAACAATTTATGATAATCCGTTAAAAGAATAGACAAACCAGGCCTAACCGAACGGTGCTGGTAGGCATCATCAAGTAAAATAATGTCAATATTATTATTTTCTGTAATTATTTTTTCAATTCCTTCGTTTCTGTTTTCATCAACAATCACCTCAACATCCTGAAATTTTTGTTTGTACTGTTTTGGTTCATCACCAATTTGCTCGCAAGTTGATTCCAAACTAGCCTTAATATAACCTTTTGTTTTGCGACCATAACCTCTCGAAATGGTTGCCAATGAAAATTCAGACTTTAATAGCCGAATTAAATATTCGATATGGGGAGTTTTACCGGTTCCGCCCATATTGAGATTTCCAACCGAAATAATTGGGATTTCATAAGATTTTTGTTTGAAAATTCCAAAATCAAAAAGTATGTTACGCACCAATAAAATCAACCCGTAAAGCAGAGAAAAGGGAAATACCAGTATTTGCAGAATTTTCACGGTATAAAAATACAAAATTTATTAAATTACGCATTCCAAATCCCAATTATTTTGTTTAAGAAAACAAACCTTAAACAATTAAACAAAGGACTTTCAATTTTTTGAAACTTTTTGATGAGAAATGTATGACATTTCGGAAGGAAATGCAAGTTTTTTTATTTGTTTTTGCTAATTTTGTTTGAAATAAAAATCAAAATGAACATACGAAATATTGTTGAGCCATTAGAAGAATTAGCCCCATTAAGCACTCAAGAATCTTACGACAATTCTGGATTAATTATCGGCAGCTATAACGATAAAATAGAATCGGCAATTATTTGCATCGATATCACCGAAGAAATTGTGGAAGAAGCCATTTCTAAAAAATGCCAATTAATTATTTCTCACCATCCACTTATTTTTAGCGGACTAAAAAAAATAAATGGAAATAATCTGGTAGAAAGATGCGTAATAAAAGCCATAAAAAATAATATTGCCATTTATGCTTGTCATACCAATCTGGATAATTCAATAGATGGTGTAAACTCCTATATCTGCGAAAAACTTGGGCTAAAAAAGTTAAGAATTCTGGAGCCACAAAAAGGAATGCTCAAAAAAATTGTCACCTTCTGCCCTACCAACAAAGCCAATAAAGTTAGAAATGCGATTTTTGCAGCTGGTGTTGGCTCAATTGGAAATTACGATTCATGCAGTTTTAATTCCGAAGGACAAGGAACATTTAAAGCATTGGAAAATGCAAAACCATACGTTGGAGAAATCAATGAACTTCATTTCGAAAACGAAATAAAAATAGAATGTGTTTTTCCAAAAAACCTGGAAAGACAGATAATTGCCGCCTTAATTTCGGCCCATCCTTACGAAGAAGTGGCTTACGACATTTTAACTTTGGATAATGAATTTCCTAAAATCGGCGCTGGCATCATTGCTGAATTAGAAAAGCCAATGAAAGAAAAGGATTTTTTATTAAAAGTAAAAAAGATTTTCAATCTGAAAATAATAAAACATACTCCTTTTTTAAATAAACAAATAAAAACGATTGCAATTTGTGGAGGTTCTGGTAGTTTTTTAATTAATTCTGCAATAAAATCTAATGCTCAAATATTTTTAACCGGTGATATTAAATACCATCAATTCTTTGAAGCCGAAGACAGGATTGTAATTGCCGACTTGGGACATTATGAAAGTGAACAATTTACAAAAGAATTATTATTTTCAATTATTAAGAAAAAATTTCCTAAATTTGCACTCTCAATTTCAGAAATTAACACAAATCCTGTTAATTACTTATAAATCTGAAATTTGCACATAAATAAACTATTTATTATGGCCAAAACAACAACAAAAACCACTGCTAAAACTAAAGTTGAAGACGAAGTAAAAGTAGTTACTCCTTCAAAAGATAAAGCTACCAGCGAAGAAAAAAGCGAATCTTCTTCAATTGAAAGAAAACTTTTAGCACTTTACCAACTACAACAAATTGATTCTCAAATCGATAAAATTAGAATTATCAGAGGTGAATTACCATTGGAAGTTCAAGATTTGGAAGACGAAATTGCTGGATTAGAAACCAGAATCAGCAACTTAAGTAAAGAAGTTCAAACAATTGATGAAGCAATTTTAGAGAAACAAGAAGGAATTAAAGAATGTTTATCTTTAATCAAACGTTACGAAACTCAACAAATGAATGTTAGAAATAATCGTGAATACGATTCTCTAACTAAAGAAATTGAATACCAAAATCTCGAAATTCAATTGTGCGAAAAAAGAATTAAAGAATTCAAAATTCAATTGGATTTAAAAAAGGATGTTCTAGATAAATCATCAACCGTTTTTGAAGAAAGATCAAAAGATTTTGAAACCAAAAAAGCTGAATTAACTGACATCGTTGCAGAAACAGAAAAAGAAGAGAGCGTTTTAGTTCAAAAATCAATTGATAATCAAGGCATCATTGAAGATCGTCTTTTATCAGCATATAAAAAAATCAGAACCAATGCCAGAAACGGTTTGGCTTTAGTTACCGTTGAAAGAGATGCTTGTGGTGGTTGTTTCAATAAAATCCCACCTCAAAGACAATTAGATATTAAAATGAAAAAGAAAATTATTGTTTGCGAATATTGTGGAAGAATTTTAATCGATTCTGAAACTGTAGAAAATTTAAAAAACAGTTAATTTGAATTCTCAATAAACTTTAAAAGAGGAGTAACTACTCCTCTTTTTTTATAATTATCGAATGCGAAAACCTTTATTGATATTTTGCTTTCTATTATTATCAAATATTAAAATATTTGCAGAATTTGATGTAAATCCAAATTGCATCTATGCCTACGAAAAAATTTTCAATCTCGAATTCATTGCTGCTCAAAAAATAATTTCTCTCGAGGAATCTAAAAATCCTAAAAACAAATTCACTGTTTACCTTAGAGATTATATTGATTTTCTTTCCTTGGTTATTGGCGAGAATTTTCAGGAATACAAAACTCTTAAAGAAAAGCAAAGCGAAAGAATTGAGATTATTGAAGAATCATCAAATAACAACCCCTACAAAAATTACTATCTCGCCAATGTTTATTTGCATTGGGGAATTTCAAAACTAAAATTCAAAGATTATTTTTCGGGGGCATATGACATTAACAAGGCTTATAGAATATTGCAAAAAAATGAAAAAGATTTCCCAGCTTTTACGCAAAACCACATTAGTCTGGGCTTTTTACACGCGATTATTGGAAGCATCCCAAACGAATATCAATGGCTGATTTCTATTTTAGGATTTAAAGGTTCTATAAAAGAAGGAATGGGAGAAGTTTTCTCTGTTTTTAATCAAACCATGAAAGAAAAAAAACTGTCGTACATTAAAAATGAAAGTCTTTTTATTCTTACTTTCCTCGAAATAAACTTACAAAACAAAAAATCCGAAGCAATCCAATTGCTTAATTATTATAAAAGCATCGAAAAAGCAATTGATAGCCCGATTTTAACTTATGCTTATTCAAATTTGGCGATGAAAAATGGAGAAAATAATCGGGCCATCAACCTTTTATCCAACAGGAAAATGGAAAAGAACAATTTCCCTTTCTATTATCTAGATTACCTCACTGGCGTGGCAAAATTAAATCATCTTGATAAGGATGCTTACATCCCACTTTTTAATTTCATTTCGAAATTTAATGGAAGAAATTACATTAAATCGGCTTTCCAGAAAATTGGTTGGTTTTATTTAATTAATGGGAATCAACAAAAGTATTTTGAAAAAATGGAAATGGTAAAAAAATACGGATTTGCTGATACCGACGAAGATAAACAAGCTTTAAATGAAGCAAAATCAAAAGAAATACCCGATACATTATTACTTAAATCTAGATTACTATTTGATGGGGGCTATTATATAAAATCTCTATCCCTATTGATAAACATAAAACCGAATGAATATTTTAAAAGCATTAAAAACCAACTGGAATATTCTTATAGATTAGGCCGGATTTATCACGAAATGGATGATTTTGAAAAAGCAATAAAATACTACGAAAGCACCATTAAAAATGGAAGTGAACTTTCCTATTATTTCGCTGCAAATTCAGCACTTCAATTAGGCTTGATTTATGAAAAAAAGGAAAATTTTGTATTAGCAAAATCCTATTTCAATAAGAGTATGAATATTAAAAATACCGAATACAAAAATAGTATCTCTCAAAAAGCTAAAGCAGGAATAAATAGAATCGACAATAAATAATGATTACATATGAATCAATGGAATTAATGCTCCAGCGATTATTGCAATGAATTTCACCATATTAAATTTGTGGTTTTCCTCGGTTTCAAATAAAATGGTTGTTGAAATATGTAAGAAAATACCTACAACAAGCGCCATAATAATATCGAAGAAATCATTCAAATTGGTCACATAACTAGCACCAACAAAATAACTTGTTAATGTTCCAATCGGGGCAGCCAAAGCAAATACACTTAACAAAAGAATTGATTTTAGTTTGCTTACTTTTTTCTGAATTAACAAACTAATTAAAACAAGTGAAATAGGAATATTATGAATTACAATTCCCACAAGCAATGTATTTTTAAGCGCTGGAATATGAAAATTTTCAGCCAATGGCATTCCTTCGATAAAAGAATGAATACAAACTCCAATCAAAATTGGAATGGGTGAAATTTTAGTATGTTCATGATGAGTGTCCTTACATTCGCAGTGAACATGTTCATGTCCGTGTTCTACACCTTTTGTCAGAAAATCCAGCAATAATTGAATAAAGAATCCGATAAGCACGAATATTCCAATATTGGCAAAGTTTTTAGAAGAATAAATTTCTGGTAAAATTTCAAGGAAACTCAAAGAAAGCAAAAATGCGCCACTAAATGCCAGCAATAATTTTAAATTTCGATTACTGGTTTTAAACAGAAAAACCGATAATCCACTTAACATTACTGGAAAAAATAAAGCAGCAAAAACGATTAAATTCATTTTATATAAATAGTTTTATGAGAATGCAAAATTAAGAAAAATCCGGTTGAAAAACTTGATGTATTGCGGAATTCTATTTCAATGTTTCAAAATCAATGGTGATGGGTTTGTTTTCAACGAAATCGAAAAGTGTCAATTTGCGAATTTCATAGAATCCCTTCCAAAAATTTCTGAGTGCGGCAACATAACTTTGCTTTGCTAAATCCTTTTCTGCAGAGGCAATATTGAGTTCTGTTATTGCAATTTTTCCAATAAGATACCGTTGCTTTGTAACGTAATACCTTTTTTGCCCAATGGTATCTGCTTTTGTAGCAATAAACAATTGACTTTTCTGCATATTAAAACCCATAACACCAAGAAAAATTTCTTGCTCAAACTCAGTCATAGATTGCTCAACAGTTGTTTTTGTTAGCTCCATTTTTGATTGGGCCATTTTCACTTTGCCTTTTCCAACTCCCCAATTTAAAATCGGAACCTGAACTCCAACTGTTAATTGTTGCATATCCTGAGGATCTTTATAGGCTGCAGAAATATCGTCGTAGGCACTTTGAGAAAGTCCGTACATTGCAAATAAGTTCACATTGAACCGATTTTCAGCTTTAGCTTGATTAATTCCACTTTGTGCTTCAATTATTTGCCTGTTGAAAGAAACCATTTGTGCCCTATTGGTTTTTGCTTCAGCTAATGCTTTCTGAACTTCAATTTTAAGTCCTGGAACGTTTGTAGGGGGAACAATTTCGATTTTATCAACATCTCTAATTCCAAGAAATGATTTAAATTTAAACATTCTGGCTTCATAATCAATCTTGGCTTGTTCTAATTGAGAATTAGAATTCAACAAGCTCAATTCTAATTGTAGCAATTCGTTTTCTGCAATTTTACCTAAATTATACCTTCCTCTTGCGATTTTGTATAAGGTATCATTATTTGCCTGATTGATTTGAGAAACTTCAATATTAATTTGTGCCAGTAATAAATCAAAGAAAACATTCGTAGCTGAAATAGAAACACTTTCCATGTCTTCAATATATTGCTTTTCAGCTTCCTGATATTTTAATGGCTCAATCTTTCTTGCCCACTTATAAGGATTGTACGAAAAAAGCGGTTGATTAAATCCAATGCTTATTGGAGTTGTCATATATTGCTTGGAAGTATCTGAAAAATTATCAATCCTTTGCAAATCTGATTTCACAAATAATTGACCTCCAGTAAAGCCAACAATTTTGGATAAAGAAAGACCTAAATTTGAATTTGCCAAACTCCTGCGAAGGAAAATATCACTTCCGTCTTGTAATGTTATTTTTGACAAATTTCTGTTAAGACTAGGGATTGTTGCATCTAAATTTAACTGTGGAAGGAAGCTTGCTTTAAAAGATTTATATTCCCAATAATTGCTTCTATATTTGTGCTTTGCAACAAAAGCATCAGGTGATTGAACATGAGCAATGTTGATTACATCTTCAAGCGTATATTTTTTAGGCAAACTTTGAGCACTTAATACATAAGTGAAAGCAAGGAAAAACAAGGTAAAAAGGATGGTATTTAATAGGGCTTTTTTATACATTTCAATAAATTTATTCGTACCTTAATGAACTTACAGGATCTTTCTGAGCGGCTTTTCTGGCAGGCATATAACCAAAAACAATTCCAACTGTAGCCGAAACTCCAAAAGAAATAATAATTGATATGGGCGAAATAATCGTGACGATTTCAAAAAATTGAGTAATCCCTTTTGTTAAAAGCACTCCGAAAATAATTCCAATAATACCACCAGAAATACTAATTAAAGTTGCTTCAGAAAGAAATTGAAAAATTACATCCTTTTTTGTTGCGCCAATCGCCAAACGAACGCCAATTTCTTTTGTTCTTTCCATTACAGATGCAAGCATGATATTCATAATCCCAATTCCTCCAACAATTAATGATATACTTGCAATAGCGCCTAAAACAATATTAAAAATATCTTTTGTTCTTTGTTCTTGTTGTAATAATAATTCAGGAACTTTTATCTCAAAATCTTCAACATCAGAATGTCTTCTTTTAATTAATCGAGAAATAATTTCTGTTGAAGCATTCAACATTTTTGTTTCATTTACTTGAGCAACAATTTTATCCAACTGATTAAAATTTGGTTTGCTGGATTTTGAATCAGTATTCCCAGAAGATTCATCACCTGATTCTCCCCTGTTTATTTTTGTTGCCGTAACTAATGAACGATCCTTTATTCTTAAAAATAAGGTTTGAATTGGAGCATAAATATCATTATTGTAGTCGCTAATTCCCAATCCTTCAGTCTTTGCCTTATTAATATTAATATCTTCAATAACACCAATTACTTTGAGCCAAATTTTACCGCATTTAATAAATTTCCCAATTGGATCTTCGCTACTAAAAAACTTAGATTTAATATTTGGGCCGATAATACATACTGGACTTCCTGCATCCATATGTTGTTGATTAAACATATTTCCATCTTGTAATTTGAGATTAAAAACCTCAAAATAATCAGGGGTTACTCCAGTAATTTTTGCGGGTTTACGAATTCCGTCTTTCAAAATAAAAGTTTCATAAACAACTTCTGGACTCACTTTTAAAACGGTAGGAACAACTTCTTTGATGCTCATGGCATCTTCCATTGTTAGTCCAGGAGAGAATTTCTCTTTTACTAAATTATTTCCCTTTTTCTCATTTTCTTTATCATCATCAATTTTGGGAGTAATAATGATGTTATTGACGCCAACAAGTTTAATTTGTTCTAGAATTTCCTGTTGTGCACCATTTCCAATTGCAAGCATTGCAATAACAGCAGCAACACCAAAGATAATTCCTAAGGCAGTCAGTATCGAGCGAAATTTATTCGCAAATACCGCTTCTAGAGCAATATTAATATTGTAAAAATACCGTTCCAATTTCACCTATAATTTTTTTATAGTCAATTCTTCTGCTCCAATAGGAATTGTTAGAAGTACCTCGTCACCTTCTTTTAAACCTTGAGTTATAATAATTTCATTTTCGTTACTTGCACCAGTTCTAACTTGTTGCTTAGAAACTTTACCTCCATTAGAAACATAAACAAAGGCAATTTTATCTTTAATATGAATGCATTCAATTGGAATGAACAATACATTTTTTATGGTAGAAGTAATTACAGTATTCTTTGTTGTCATTGCAGGTCTGAGGATAGAATCAAATTCATTAACAACAATTTTTACTTCAAAAACTTTTGCATCAGAATTTGGCAATTGTTCACCAATATTGGCAACTTCTAATACTTTACCAGTGAACTTTTTATCTGGAAATGCATCAACTCCGATTTCAACAATTTGATCAACTTTTACTTTACTGATATCAATTTCATTCACATAAGTTTTTGAAATCATTTTTGATAAATTAGGAAGCGTAGCAACAATATTCTCAAAAACGCTAATAGTCGAACCAGTAGTAACTTTTTTCCCATCCCAATCACGTTTATAAATGATCATACCAGCTTTAGGTGCTTTGATAGTAAACTGTTTCAAATTATCAATAATACTTTCCGATTTGCGTTGCTGTTGGTTCAAGGAAGCATTTACTTCTTGCATTTTAGCTTTTGCCTGCTCGTATTTTAATTTATAATTTTTAACTGCCTGCTCATAACTCCTTTTTGCTTTTTCTAAGTCAATTTCAGCTTGACGAATAGTAGCAGGTGGTTCATAAATAGATTGATCAAGAATAATTTGCTTTTCTTCAAAACCATATTTTAAATTTATTAATTCATCGCGAGCTGTTCGCATTTCAAGAGTTGTATCGAGTTTTGTTTTGGTATATTGAGATTGATTTTTATCTAATTCGCTTTCAACATCCTTCATTTTTGTGCTAATTTCGGTACGATCCAAAGTTGCAACATATTCACCAGAATCAACAACAGTTCCTTCAGGAATCAAATCACTTATTTTAACTTGCCATACCCCAATTGAACGCAAACCTTGGGGTCCATAAATATTTTCAGAACTTCTCGCTTCTAATTCTCCGGTTGTAGTGACATTTATATGAAAATCACCTTTTTTAACTTTTACAGTAACTTTCTCATCAACTTTCGTATTTCGACCCATAATGAGCCACAATATCAAAACGAAAGCTATTACAATTGCAATTCCAATGTAAAGCTTCTTATTTCTAAATATTACCATAATCCAATCATTTTCGGGGGTTGCAAAGAAAAGCAACTTGATATTTGTAAAACAGAATTAGACAAAACAGATAAAAATGCAATTCGCATCTACTGACACAAAGATAAAATTTAAAAGCAATTTCTAAAAATAAAATTTACTAAAAATAAAACTGCCGTAAATAAAAGGAATTTGGATTTTTTAGAAAAAATACGTAGGTTTGACCTCTGTTTCAGAAGAATTGAAAAAATGAAAAGATTTGTACCAACACTTTTATTTATAATTATTTGCAGCATTGGTATAAATGCCCAAAATTTCAAAAAAGGCTTCAGAAAAATAAAAAGACATAAATTTATTGAGGCAGAATCCGTTTTCATTGGTGCATTAAGTAGTGAAAATTACTCAAAGAAAAACAACGTATTTTTTCTTGCAAATTATGGATTGGCATTAAATTTCAGTGATGCTTCAAACCCTAAACAAGACCTTTTTAAAGCATACAATTTTATTAATATCGCCAATAATCAATCAAAAAATCTAAATTCTGAAGATTGGAAAAAAAATAAAAGAATCACCAATGCTTCAAAAACATTAAGCAAACAAACTGAAATTGATTCCCTTCTATATTTTTTTATTAAGGATCGAAAACAAACTGATTTGGTTCAAAAATTTATAAAAGAATGTGAGAATTCAAAATACTATCTACAGGCCATTCAATATAGAAATTTTTTAGAATTTATTGCTGCTCAAAAACAAAACACTATTGAAGCTTTTACCAATTTCATCAATCTTTACCCAGATGCAAAGCAATATAAAGAAGCTTGGAATAATATTTACAGTCTTGCTTTTAATAAAGCAAAAATTGAGAATACAATTGAGGGTTTTGAAAATTTTATTTCCACATACCCAAAAGCAACCCAAATAAATGATGCGATAGAAACCAGAAATAGTCTTGCTTTTGAAAAAGTTAAAGCAGCAAACACCATTGAGGCTTGTATAGATTTTATTAAAAAATACCCAGGAGCAAAACAAATCTCAAAAATTACTGAACTTCGCGACGAACTAGCCTTTAATAAAGCCGTTAATTCAAATACAATTCAGTCTTACAAAAAATACATGGACAATTTTCCAAAATCAAAATGGTTTCTTGAAGCAAAAAAACGGTTCGAAGTTTTGGCCACAAAAATTATTTCAACACAGACTATTAGTGGAAAAGGTTCTGAGATTTGTATGACTTCGAAAGTTGATTCAAGTGGAAATCTATTCATAACAGGTATTTTTAATAGCAAAACTATTGTTATTCAAGAAAAATCATTCCCAAAAACAACTCCTTTTGATTGTTTCTTTTTTGCTAAAATTGATTCGGCTGGAAATCTTTCATGGCTTCATACATCAGAATTAGGAAGTAGTGCAATTGCCAGAGACATCGAAATTGACGAAAAAGGGAATTCTTATTTAACAGGTTCCTTCGACAGCCCTTATTTGACTTTTGAAAATGTTAAAATGAGAAATATCAGTTATAAAGAAAATGCAGATTGCTTTATTGCAAAATATGACAAAAATGGAAAACTTTTGTGGGCCAAATCTTATGGTGGATATTATTGGGACGAAGGAAAAGCGCTAAAAGTTGACGAAAAGGGAAATGTATATTTTTGCGGAGATTTTACCAGCAATTATATCAATTTTGGAAAAGACTACTTTAATAATCCTGGAATTTTTCTTACAAAATTAGATTCTTTAGGGAATACTATTTGGGTAAAAAACATCAAATCTTCTTCTGCAGATGCCATTGATTTATCCATTGATAAATCCAACAATGTTTATATAACTGGAAATTTTCAAAGTGATGATATTTGTTTTGACAAACATTGCATAGCAAACGAAACCTACGGAAGCGATGATTTCTTTTTAGCAAAATATGATTCCACAGGTAAATACATTTGGTCGAAACTAGGAACTGGAAAAGGTTACGACCTTTCAACTTCGACAGAATGTGATGAAAATGGAAATGTATATTTATCCGGTTATTATGACAGCCCTGAATTAATTTTTGCTGGTGTTTTGATAAAAAATACAATGTCAAATAACACCTCAGATGCATTCCTAATAAAAATTGATAATTTGGGTCGGATTAATTGGGCTAAAACAATTGGTTGTAAGCCAGAATCAAATTACATAAAAAAAATAACCACCAAATACAATTTGAACAACAACCTTTTTAACGAAAAAGGATTATCGATTGCTATTGATAATTATAATGATGTATTTTTGGTTGGTGATTTCGAAAGTCCCTGCATTTCAATAGATACGATAACTTTAGCAAATAACTCATTCTTTAACTCTGGAATGAATGATGTTTTTATTGTAAAATTTGACAAAAATGGCGATTTACTCTGGGGCGAGGATATTGGCGGAACTGGCATTGATGAATCGCCAATAATTTCTGTAGATAAATTTAACAATTTCTACATTACTGCAAATTTTCAAAGTCAGGTTATTAGTTCAATAAAACAAAAAATTACGAATTCAGGAAAAGGCGGCAGCAATGATATTTTTCTGATAAAATATGGTTACAAATAGCTAATCTTCTATTGTAAACCTGAAGCCAGTACCATGAATATTGTTAATTGAAACGGCTGGATCTTCTTTTAAATATTTACGTAACTTGGTAATAAAAACATCCATACTTCTTCCAATAAAATAATCATCATCACCCCAAACCGATTTCAAAGCAGTTTCTCTTGTGAGAATCTGATTTTTATTCATGCACAATAACTTCAACAACTCTGCTTCTTTTTTTGTTAGATTTTGAACACTATCCTCAAATTTTAAAGTAAGATTTGAAAAATCAAAAATATATTTTCCAATAATAAATTGCATTTGAGTATTTTCGGATTCTTCACGAGAAGAAACTTTACATCTTTTTAAAATGGCTTTAATTCTGTACAAAAGTTCTTCAGTAATAAACGGTTTGGTCAAATAATCATCACAACCAATTTTGAAGCCTGTAATCTTATCTTCTTTCATTGATTTGGCTGTGAGAAAGATAATTGGAATATTCTGGTCCTTCGCTCTAATATCCATTGCCAATGAAAACCCATCTTTTTTTGGCATCATAATATCCAAAATACATAAATCAAAGGATTCATGTAAAAAAGCTTTATAACCCTGCAATCCATCATTGCACAAAACAACATTAAAGCCAGACATTTCCAGAAAATCCTGAATTAATAAACTCAGATTTGGATCATCCTCAACCAATAATATTTTATCTTTCCTAACTTTAGACTTCATTATTTTTTTGA
>JACAAW010000118.1 GCA_013377115.1 Bacteroidota bacterium
GCCGATTCATTACCTGGTACTTATGCAGGGCAATATTGGTATGCAAATCCAGCAACAAGTTCATGGGTAATTACACAAGATACTGAATTCATTACAAATATTGATTCTACGAATTGTATTTTATATGGAAACGGTCCTATTGATTATTCCTTAGGAGGATATTATTGTACTAATTATTATTCTTGCAATTCTTGTACATATACTTTAAAATTTTATAATGGTGATAGTATTCATGCAATTTATGATAATATGCCACAACCATTTCCCGACCCACCTATATCGAAACGTTTTTATGGCAAACGAATCAGTAGTAATACTGTTGGAGTCTACGATTTATTAAAGGAAAAACAAATAAGTATTTACCCGAATCCTGTTAATGAAATTGTAAATATTGATTATAAAGTTTATGACGAAAAAGAAACTGAAATAATTATTATTGATTTAATGGGAAGGGTATTAAAAATTAGAAAATTAAAAGTAGAAAATAGAATAATAACAATTGATGTTAGTGATTTAAAAAGTGGTATTTACTTTTTAAAGATTCATACTAATAAAGAAATATTAGCCAAAAAAATTATTAAAAAATAAAAACGGAACTCATGAAAATAATAAAAATAATAGGTATAACAGTAATAACAGTTTTACTTTTTATTAATAAAGCAAAAGCACAACTTCCCAGTATGGATCCGGCTTATCAATTGGTTTGGGCGGATTCTTTTCCAGGCACTTATGGTGTAAGGATTGATGCATCTAAATGGAATCAATTATGGCCCTGGAATCAGGCTGATAGTGTGGCCCAAAGTATGTGCGATACTAATATTCATTATGATATTGCTTATGATAAATGGTATCTAGCAACACCCGGTGATTACCTTGATACCACAAATTGCAAAATAAATGGCGGTAACCTCAATCAATATTGCCGTAAACAAAACTTTTCAGGTGATTGCTGGACATGGCCTTCATGTAATCCTTTAAGCAATTGCAATGGATGGGGATATTGTGATATACCGCTTCAAAATAAATGCTGGCACAGACAAAATAAATTTTTCAAATATACAGGCACCAATTTGATAAGCAAATATAAATTTAAGTATGGCTATTTCGAAATGCGTTTTAAAACTCCTCCAGCGGCAACTTATCCTAATAGATATAGTACCAGTACCAACTTTTGGTTATGGGCTAATGATTCAATAATGCCATGGAGTGAAATTGACATAATGGAAAAAAGAGACTCGGATAATTGGGTAACCAGCAATTTACATTACAACCATTATCCAGAATCGGGTAATGTACCTCTACATAATGAATTTTTTAATAATGGTCAAATTAGTGCTAATTCTTGGCACACTGTAGGGTGTTTATGGACAAATGCGAGAATTGTTTTTTACCTTGATGGTGTTGAAGTTAACCATTTAACCAAATCCGATATTCATCCGGATAGCTTGTTGGCTATGCCTATAATAATTGGGATTGGAGGTCCCGCTGGTAACTTTTGTCAGTTATTTAACCCAACATATAGCCTAGATTATAATTGGCAGATAGATTATGTAAAAGTATGGCAAATTAATAAAGATTGTAATACTGCAAAAACTTATTGTAACAATTATAATCCAATAGTAAGTAAATTATATCAATCTGTTACTCTGGATGGTAGTACATGTTCTGATGCAATAACCAACACAAACTACACAAGTTTATATGGTACAAATTATGTTTTGCTAAACGAGGGTTTTAGTATAGATAATAATTCTGCAGTATTAATGGATATTCTTGATTGTAATAGTACTATACAAAATAATATAATGTCATCTGGTTTGGCGCCAACTTCATTTGTTCCGAAGAACAAAAAAATTCCAACTCAATAATTATTACAATAATAAAAAAAGTCCCGCAATTATTAAATTACGGGACTTCTAATTTTGACTATTTTACTGCCTTTTTCTTCGGCTTGGTAATTTTAATTTTAATTTCTTCTTTTTTATTATCGAAATCGATGAGAATAACATCGCCAGCTTCAATTTTGGTTTTGATGATTTCTTCGGCTAATTCATCTTCAACATATTTTTGAATTGCACGTTTTAAAGGACGAGCACCAAATTGAGCATCCCAGCCTTTTTCCACAATGAAATCTTTCGCCGCTTCAGTAACTTGTATTTCGTAACCCATACTTCTGATACGACCGTAAAGATGTTTTAATTCAATATCAATAATTTTATGAATATCTTCTCTTTCAAGAGAATCAAACATAACTACATCGTCGATTCTATTCAAAAACTCCGGTGCAAATGCTTTTTTTAATGCATTTTCGATTACAGAATTGGAATATTCGTTAGCAGAAGAAACTTTTGCGGTTGTTCCAAAACCAACACCCTGGCCAAATTCTTTAAGTTGTCTGGAGCCAATATTGGAAGTCATGATAATAATGGTATTCTTAAAATCAACTTTTCTTCCAAGGCTATCTGTAAGCATTCCATCGTCCAACACTTGTAAAAGTAAATGGAAAATATCAGGATGCGCTTTTTCAATTTCGTCAAGTAAAACAACAGCATATGGTTTTCTTCTAACTTTTTCTGTCAATTGACCGCCTTCTTCATAGCCAACGTATCCTGGAGGAGCTCCAATTAATCTCGAAACAGCAAATTTTTCCATGTATTCACTCATATCGATACGAATAAGCGCAGTGTCGGTGTCAAATAAATAATGGGAGAGGACCTTTGCCAAATGTGTTTTTCCAACACCAGTTGGACCAAGGAAAATAAATGTTCCGATTGGTTTATTTGGATCTTTTAAACCAGCACGATTTCTACGAATTGCTTTTACAACTTTTTTAATCGCATTTTCTTGTCCGATAACGGAACCAGCTAATTCGGATTCCATTTTTATCAAACGATCACCTTCATTTTGAGCGATACGTTGAACAGGTACACCAGTCATCATTGCAACAACTTCAGCAACATTTTCTTCAGTAACAGTTTCTCTATGAATTTGAGATTCTTCTTCCCATCTTCTTTTTTCTTTTTCGAGTTCGTCCTGAAGTTTTCTTTCAATATCCCTGAATTTTGCTGCTTCTTCGTATTTCTGACTTTTTATAGCTTTCGTTTTTTCGTTCTTGGCATCCTCAATTTTCGTTTCAATATTGATGATTTCCAATGGAACATGAATATTGGTGATATGAACTCTTGAACCAGCTTCATCTAAAGCATCAATTGCTTTATCAGGCAAGCATCTATCACTAATATAACGAGTAGTTAAAGAAACGCAAGCTTTTATTGCTTCTTCGGAATAAGTAACCAAATGATGATCTTCGTATTTTGATTTAATATTGTGCAAAATATCAATTGTTTCTTCTGGTGAAGTAGGTTCAACAATTATTTTTTGAAACCTTCTTTCCAAAGCGCCATCTTTTTCAATATATTGACGATATTCATCCAAAGTTGTAGCCCCAACACATTGTATTTCGCCTCTGGCTAAAGCTGGTTTAAACATATTGGAAGCATCCAGTGAACCAGAAGCACCACCAGCACCAACAATAGTGTGTATTTCATCAATAAAAAGAATGACATCTTGATTTTTCTCAAGCTCATTTAATACAGCTTTCATTCTTTCTTCAAACTGACCACGATATTTTGTGCCAGCAACCAATGAAGCCACATCAAGGGTAACAATTCTTTTGTTAAATAATGCTCTGGAAACTTTTCTTTGAACGATTTTCAAGGCTAATCCTTCAGCAATAGCAGACTTGCCAACACCTGGTTCGCCGATTAAAATTGGATTATTCTTTTTTCTCCTACTTAAAATCTGGGCAATACGCTCTAATTCTTTTTCTCTGCCAACTACAGGATCTAAACGATTTTCTTCAGCAGCTTTGGTTAAATCCCTTCCAAAATTATCAAGAACTGGAGTTTTTGACTTTGAATCAGTTGTTTTTTTAACACCAGCCCCAAAACTTCCTTTTTCTTCATCTTGATCGTCATCGTCAGCACCTCGAGGAAGCTCATCTTTTGGGGTTTGTTTTGATTCTGAAGATGCATCAAATGAATTTGATAGGATTGTTTTTAATTCTTCCTTAACAGCATCGTAATCAACTCCAAGTTTGTTTAATGTTTGAGTAACAATATTATCGTCATCTTTAAGAATTGACAATAATAAATGTTCTGTTCCTATCAATTCGCTTTTTAGAAGACGAGCCTCAAGAAATGTAATCTTTAGAATTTTTTCGGCTTGTTTTTCAAGAGGGATAGAATCGCTATTAACCACTTTATTGCTTTTATTTCGAATTGAAGCCTCAATTGTTTTCCTTAGCTCGATAAGATCAATACCAAGGTAGGAGAGCACCTGAACCGCCAATCCTTCACCTTCTCGGATTATTCCTAAGAGCAAATGCTCTAAACCTACGTGATCATTTCCCAACCTAAGAGATTCCTCCCGACTATAAGTAATGACATCTTTAACTCTTTGTGAAAATTTTGCTTCCATATTAATTCGAATAAGTCCTATTATCGTGTAAATTTAATATAAATTTCGTTGAAATCAAAAGTAATTACAATTCTAAAAAAAGATATTATTTAGAATGATTATTTATCAACATAAATTTGTTAGTAACAAGGGATTTTAATTTATGTTTTATTTTTTTTTCTTATCAAAAATCATTACTTTCGTACTTTGTAAATTTATCCGCACAATTTCGTGCAACCCTTGATATAACTGAAAAAGATTATGACTGACGGAGAAAAAATTATTAACATTAACATTGAAGATCAGATGAAATCGGCATACATCGACTATGCGATGTCTGTCATTGTTTCGAGAGCCCTTCCTGACATTAGAGATGGATTGAAACCTGTACACAGAAGAGTTCTTTATGGAATGCTTGATTTAGGCATTCTTGCGAATAGACCACACAAGAAATCAGCTAGAATAGTTGGGGAAGTTCTCGGTAAATATCACCCTCATGGTGACACATCTGTTTATGATGCCATGGTTCGTATGGCTCAAGAATGGTCCTTAAGATATCCACTAATCGATGGACAAGGTAACTTTGGTTCTATTGATGGTGATAGTCCTGCAGCAATGCGTTATACAGAAGCAAGATTCAAAAAAATTGCTGAAGAAATGCTTGATGATATTGATAAAGACACCGTTGATTTTCAATTAAACTTTGATGACACTTTATCTGAACCTACAGTTCTTCCTACCAAGATTCCAAATTTGTTAATCAATGGTGCTTCAGGTATTGCAGTTGGTATGGCCACAAATATGCCACCTCATAATCTTACCGAAGTTATTGATGGAATCATTGCTTATATTGATGATAAGGAAATTACAATTCAGGATTTGATGAAATATGTCAAAGCACCTGATTTCCCAACTGCTGGTATTATTTACGGCGTTGAAGGAATTAAAGAAGCTTACGAAACAGGAAGAGGAAGAATCGTTATCAGAGGTGAAGCTATTATCGAAACTACTGATGCTGGAAGAGATCGGATTATCGTTAATTCGATTCCTTATCAAGTGAATAAATCGGAAATGATCAAAAAGACCGCCGATTTAGTTAATGACAAAAAAATTGAAGGAATTTCTGATATCAGAGACGAATCGGATAGAAATGGAATGCGTATTGTTTATGAAATTAAAAGAGATGCCGTTTCAAATGTTGTATTAAACAATTTGTATCAATACACCGCTCTACAATCCTCATTTAGTGTGAATAACATTGCTTTGGTCAAAGGTCGTCCAATGATGCTCAACCTAAAAGACATGATTCATTATTTTGTTGAACATCGTCATGAGGTTGTTATTCGCAGAACCAAATACGAACTTAAAGAAGCAGAAAAAAGAGCTCATATTTTAGAAGGATTACTCATAGCTTTAGATCATATTGATGAAGTAATTGCTTTAATTCGCGCTTCCAAAACAGTTGATGATGCTCGTATTGGGCTGATGGAAAAATTCGGTTTGTCTGATATTCAAGCAAGAGCGATTGTTGATATGCGTTTACGCAGTTTGGTTGGACTTGAAAGAGAGAAAATCAAAAATGAATACGAAGAACTTTTAAAACTTATTGCATATTTAAAAACAATTCTTGAAGACGAAAGTCTCAGAATGAAAATCATAAAAGACGAATTAATTGAAATTCGTTCGAAATATGGTGATGAACGCAGATCTCAAATTGTGTATTCTGCTGCAGATATGAAAATGGAGGATATTATTCCTGATGATGATGTTCTAATTACCATTTCGCATTTAGGTTATATCAAAAGAACACTTTTGAGCGAATATAGAACTCAAAACAGGGGAGGCCGTGGCTCCAAAGGAAGCGATATTAGAGACGATGACTTTGTAGAATATCTATTCATCGCTTCAAACCATAATTACTTATTGTTCTTTACAGAGAAAGGTAAATGTTTCTGGTTAAGAGTTTTTGAAATTCCAGAAGGATCAAAAGTTTCGAAAGGCAGGGCCATTCAAAACATGATTAATATTCCACAAGATGATAAAGTTAGAGCCTTTGTGAAAGTCAAAGATTTAACTGATGTAGAATATTTGAAGAACAATTTCATTATAATGTGTACCAATAAAGGAACCATTAAGAAAACTTCATTAGAAGCATATTCTCGTCCAAGACAAAACGGTATCAATGCAATAACCATTCGTGAAGACGAGCGTTTACTTGAAGCTAAACTTACCGATGGAAAGAACGAAATTTTAATGGCTTTGAAATGCGGAAAAGCAATTCGTTTCAACGAAGCAAAAGTAAGACCAATGGGACGTAATGCTTCTGGAGTAAGAGGTGTAACTTTGGGTGGAAAAGATGATGAAGTTGTTGGTATGATTTGCCTAGAGGAAGATGTTTACGATATTTTGGTAGTTTCAGAAAACGGATACGGAAAAAGATCCAAATTAGAAGACTATAGAATAACGAATCGTGGAGGAAAAGGTGTAAAAACAATCAATATCACTGAAAAAACAGGAGCTTTAATTGCAATAAAATGCGTTTTAGATTCCGATGATTTAATGATTATTAATAAATCTGGTGTAATTATCAGACTTGCAGTTGCCGGATTAAGAGTAATGGGAAGAGCAACTCAAGGGGTAAGATTGATTAATTTACGAGATAATGATTCAATTGCAGCTGTTACTTATGTAGAAAAAGAAGATGAAGAAGTTGAAACAGAACTTGTTGAATCAGAAGAATTGAACGAAAATAATCCAATAGATTCATCTGAATTAAATAATGATGAAGAAAATGGCAAAATTATTGATGAGGATACACCGACAAATCAATAAAAAACTATTTTTGCATAGAATTAATAACTATTAAAGTTAAAATATTAATCAAACTTATAAAAATGAAAAAATTTGCAATTTTATTGGCGATGGTTTCAATTGTATCATTTGCCAGTGCACAACCAATAGTAGTAAGTGCTTTCAACTACTTGAATAACGGTCAACTTGATAAAGCAAAGAAATCAATTGACGAAGCAATTAACAATGAAACTGCCAAAATAAAAGCAAAGACCTGGGTTTACAGAGGAAATGTTTATTTGGAGATTTATTTAGCAAACAATGTAATTAAAAAAGGAGTTCCAGTTGGTGCAAGTAAAGAGGACGCGATAAAAAAACTTGGTAAACCAAAAACAACTACCGCAAAAGATGGTGGCGAACAATTAGCTTATGAAGATGATTACGATTATACTTTATTTTTAAATTTTCAGGATAACCTACTAAAATCTTATTATAAAGAAGGAAAATTCAAAAATATTGATTCAAATTCGCTTCAAATTGCTTATGATGCTTACCAAAAAGCAATCGAACTTGATACAAAAAAAGAATATTGGGAAAGTCAGGATCCAAAACTAAATGTTCAGTTTAAATTATACATTATTGGTGAACAATATTATAATAAAGGTGTTGAATACTATCAAACAAAAAAATATTCTGATGCAATTGTCTTTTTTGAAAGAACTGCAAAAATTAATGCAATATTTGGTGCAAAAGATACTACAGCAACATATAACGTTGCCATCTGTGCTGAAAAATCCGGAGATTTGAAGAAAGCAAAAGAAGCTTATAACTCGCTTATTAAAGCAGGAATTCAAAATGCTGACGTTTATTCCTCATTAGCAAATATCTATAGGACAGAAAAAGATACTGTAAAAGCTCTAAATACTGTAAAAAAGGGTAGAGAAATGTTTCCTGACAATTATAATATGATTATTGCTGAAACTAATTTGTATTTGGCAATGGGCAAAACAAAAGAAGCTCAGGAAAATTTGAAATTAGCTATTGCTAAAGATCCTAAAAACGAGAATCTATATTTTGCTGTAGGAGCTAATTTTGATCAAATTGCCAACGATCCAAAATCAAAACCAGAAGAAATTGCGGCTGCAATGCTTGAAGCTGAAGCTAATTACATGAAAGCCATTGAAATTAAACCTGATTATTTTGATGCAATTTACAACCTGGGAGCAATGTATTTTAATGATGGTGTTAGAATCTTCGAATCTGCAGCAAAAATTGATATTAATGATGCTAAAGGATATAAGGATGCTCAAGACAGATATGATGCACGTTGGAAACAAGCGTTGCCACACTTAGAAAAAGCGTTAACACTGATGCCTGATGATCAAAGTACATTAATGTCGTTAAAACAACTTTATACTAGAACAAATCAGCCAGAAAAATTAAAAGCTGTTAATGATAAGTTAGGGACTAAGAAATAAACTTGACCTAAGAATTTTAAAATGCCTTTCAATTTGAAGGGCATTTTTTTTGTTGAATAGTTACAAGAAGGGAAGAATGCAATCATTAAATCAAATTTAAATTATTTTACAAATACCGAAAATATGGTTTATTTTATAATCCTATTTATCATAATATATATTATAGGACTATAAAATATTTCCAAAACAGGCCACCAATCAAAGGATTTTAAATATTGTAAGATTATTAACAAAAAGATAATATGCACTATTTCTCAACAATATTTAAATGAATTAATGTTAATAATAACAATTATAGATTTTGAATTAATTAATTTATTTTCTCGTACTTTGTAAATGTATTAAAACAAATAACATTTTCCATGGAAACCATTTTCAGTAACATTGGATTACATATTGATGGAATAATCCATTTATCCCCTAACGAAGCTTTTAATGTGCTTAAAAACAATGCAATATTATTGGATGTTCGCGAAAATTATGAAACAATTGGAAAAACTTTTGGTGTCGAAAATGTCATTTATCTTCCAAAATCTGAATTCCTTGAAAGATTTAATGAATTACCAAAAGATAAACCCTTAGTTATAGCTGATTCTGTTGGATTACGCAGCAAAAAAATCTATATCTTTCTAGCAAGCAATGGTTTTTCTAATTTGGCTAATTTAAATGGTGGAATTGTTGATTGGGAAAAAGATGGATTACCAATGAATATAGATAAAGGTGAAATGCTAACAGGTTCTTGCTTATGTCAATTACGTCCTAAAAAAAGGTTTTCAAATACAAAATAAAATGAATTCGAAAATATTAATTCTCTGTACTGGTAATTCATGTAGAAGTCAAATGGCTGAAGGAATTTTGAAATCCTTTGACAAAGACCTACAAGTTTTTTCAGCTGGAACTCATCCAGAAATCGAAGTTAATCCAAATGCAATTGAAGTAATGCAGGAAATTGGGATTGATATTTCGAATAATTCACCAAAAAATGTTGATATTTTCACAAAAAACTCATTTGATTATGTAATTACAGTTTGTGGAAATGCAAAAGAATATTGCCCAATTTTCATTGGAAACGTCCATCATCGCTTGCATATTGGATTTGATGATCCAGCAAAAGCAAAAGGTCATAAAAATGAAATACTTGAGGTTTACAGAACAACTAGAAATGAAATTTCTGAAAAGTTCAAAGAGTTTTATAAATCATTAAAATAATAGCATAAAAAAAAGGTGAATAAATTCACCTTTTTTTATAATATCAATATCCTGATTAAGAATTTTCAATAACGATATCTTTTAAATCTTTAGATTGTTTTGTTAATGTAAAACTACATCTTGAGAAATTATTTACAGGCCATCCATTCCATAATACATAATTTCCTTGTCCGTCTTTCATGTTATAAGCAGCTGAAGTTGAACTATCAATTGTCCAATACATTTCGCTACCATCTTCATTAAAATCAATTGCTACATTAATAAATTTATGATAAACAACTGTTTTTAACCATTGTGCATCAATATTTAGTAAATCCAACAATGATGTTAGAGATTTTTGACCAGGCAAGCCTTCTAATTTCATTTCTAAAGTAAAACGATCAACGACTCCATTTTCGGCAAAGTATTCTCCGCCATTAAAATCAAGTGTTGTATAATTAAAACATTGATCAATTTGGGAAGCAATTTGAGTGTATTTATTTTCTCCGTATACAATGTACATTACCATTGGACCGCCAGTTGAAATAATGGTTCCATCACTACTTAAATAAAAAGCTGCAACTGGAAATTTAATTTTACTTAAAATATCAGCACCTGCTTCATTTGTTGCTGCAGTAACAGTCCAAACGCCACCCATTCTTTCTTTAGTGGGAGTTTCATCTTTTGTACATGAACTTACTAAAAGAACCGATGATAGCACAATTAATAATATTATCTTGGAGGAGATTTTCTTTAACATTGTTGTGGTTTTTGGGTTAATAATATTTTGTTAGTTGTTAAATCAAAAATACAAAGAATTTTTTAAAATAAAACTTTTTTTTTCTTTTTTTTGATTCATCCCACAATTACAAAAAACTTGCCACAAATTTCAAGCAATCAAATTTATTTTTTGGTATAAAGATTGTAATCATTTCACATTAAAATAAAGCCATGAAAACTATTCTTATTTTTTTGATTGGGCTAATCATCACTTTTTCTCCAAAAAACAATTTTGCAGAAAACCCGAGAGATTTCTGCTGTAATTCGCATGTAAAGGTTTCTATTACACAAGTTTCAGGTTTTTATAAAATAAAATATACTTTTAAAGATCATAGAAACAATCTCCAAAATCTTCAGTTTTTTTATTCTTCAGATATTACAAATAAAGATATTCAAAAATTCGGAATTCCTAAAAGTATGTATTCACCATACAATCCCAATAATCCATTTACGAAAATTAAAAGGTGGTATTTATTGAAAAAAGGTCTTTATGAATCGAAAGGATCTATTCTAAAACCTAATAAAAAAGCAATCATTACTTATTATCGTCCTTATTGCAAGCCAATATCTGATGAACTTCTTAAAATATTAAAACGTTATGGTGAAAGCAGTAGAGAAAATAAAATTAATATTGCTTTAAAATTCGTTCAAGATATCCCCTATGGAATCCCTGAAAATGCGAATTACAATAAAGAAAGATCAGGCTTAATGCCACCACCAGAAATTCTTTCAAAAATGTACGGTGATTGTGATTCAAAAGCGATATTATTCGCTTGTATTTTATCTTATATGACAAATATAAATGATATCCTCTTCCTTAATTATGAGGGTCATCACGCATTAACCGCCGTAAGATCAGAAATAATTCCTGGACAAAATTTTATTGAGTATAAGAATTCAAAATATGTAATTTGTGAAAGTTCAGGTCCGGCCAGATATGCCATTGGACAAGACGGAACTGATTCCAATACTCCTTATAAAGTTGAGCAAATTTGGTTTTGAAATATTAATTCCTATCCTCGTATTCGAAAAATGCTTTAAGTCTATTATAGAATTTTGTTTTCATTACTTCAGCCGATTGATTCTCGGGATAAACAAATTTTAAATTTCCATGAGAATTATTCGATTCTTTTATTTTCAAATCCTCAATTACTTTATTGGTTTTTTGAGGTACACTTTTTTGTCTTGGGCTGTAAATTTCCATAATTTTAAGTTTATTATTAAGTTAATGATTTATTTTCTATTATTTTTGTTTTACAAAACTATCATCATAATAACCTCTAATAAAATAAATTAAGTAATATTTTCGTATTTATTTTCACTTAAATTCGATGCTTAAACAAAAACTTAATAAAATAATTACTTAATTATTTGCTTAATTTAATTTAAGTGATTACTTTTGAAGCTTAAAGAATTTTTATGATGGATATTGTAAAGTTTTCCTTTCTAGAAGAACCAATTGTTTTTGCTATAAAGACTTTATTTTCAATCATTCCTGGTATTAAAAATTCAATCGGAATCTACTACTCCGAGCAAATCAAAAACATCGAAGCCATTCAATTTTCCAATAATGCTCCGGCTTCATCTGAAGTATTGAATATCAGCGAAAATATCTCCTTCTTCGAGAAACTTCGTAAAGAGAAATCTACCCATAGATGGTATAAAAAAAATGAACTTCCATTTGAACTTGAAAAAGAAACCAAATTGCAAATGGATATTTTCAAGGAAATTGAGAATGATGTTTTAATGT
>JACAAW010000119.1 GCA_013377115.1 Bacteroidota bacterium
ATCGCAATGACGCGGTTGACTTAATGATTGGTTAGTTTGTTATTAGTTTATTGGTTATTGGTTAATTTGTGAAGTTGTGGGTTTGTTAATTTGTGAAGGGTTATTAGTTAAAATGAGATTGCTTCTCAGCCTGGGGGCTGATCGCAATGACGGGGTGAATTAGTTATTTAGTTAATTTGTGAAGTTGTGAATTTGTTAATTTGTGAGTTTGTGAATGATAATTGGTGAAAATGAGATTGCTTCTTAGCCTAGGGGCTGATCGCAATGACGCGGTTGACTTAATGATTGGTTAGTTTGTTATTAGTTTATTGGTCTGCATTCTGGGGAGTGTTGTGATGGTTTGCTTTTCAGGATTTTGTGTCTTGCTGACAATTTTTTGAAAAAAATATTTCTTTTTTTAGAATTAATATAAATAGTGTCGATTTTTTTTTTATATTTGTATCAATGAATTTCTATTAATTAAATCGAATCGATAGAATAAATGAGTGATAAAGAAGAAAAACCCAAAAAGAAAACCAGGCGCGAGTTTCTACAAGAATTAGGTATTGTTGGCGTCGGTTCTGTTTTAGCTGGTTCTGCAATTTTTGCCGGAATAAATTACGACAAGAAAAAGAAACAAGGTGATCGCATAAAAGTTTTAACTGCCGAAAACGAGCTTCTAGAAATAGAAAAAAGCGACACTACCAAAGTTCAAAAATCTAAGTACGAAAATCTTACCTTGCTTCAGAAAGAAGGCCGCGATGGTATTGCTGGCAAACGCTGGGTAATGGTGGTAGATTTATCCAAATGTAAAAATGCACGTAAATGTATGTCGGCGTGTCAAGGCGCTCATCATTTGCGACCAGAACAACACCATATCAATGTATTAAAAATGCAAGAGTCGAAAAATACGGCTCCATTTTATATGGCGAAACCTTGTCAGCATTGTGATAATCCTCCTTGCGTGGCAGTTTGTCCAGTTGATGCAACTTTTAAACGTCAGGATGGTATTGTATTAATTGATAACGAAAGATGTATTGGTTGCAGATTTTGTATTGCAGCTTGTCCTTACAGTGCCAGAGTTTTTAACTGGGCAACACCTCAAAATGAAGAGGAAGATAAAGACAAAACCTATAATGTTGAATTAAATGTTCCCCAAAGAAAAGGAACAATTAGTAAGTGTTTATTCAGTGCCGACAGATTGCGTGAAGGAAAAATGCCTTATTGTGTTTCGGCTTGTCCAAATGGCGTTTATTATTTCGGTGATGAAAACGAAGATGCCGTTACCAATGGAACCACAAAAGAAACTGTTCGGTTTCAAAAACTTTTGGCCGATAATGCTGGTTACCAATTAATGCCTGAACTGGGAACTAAACCTAGAGTCTATTATTTACCACCAAAAGATAGAACCTTGCCTTTTAAAGATGAAGACAAGCCAGAAGCCGAAGAGCATTTAGAAAATAAAAATGGTTAATTGACAAAATAAAATATGTTAGATCAATCAAAAATTGACAAAATTACATCCGATTTACTTAGGCATATTAGGCTTAATAATAAATTTGTTCTTTGGATGGGTTTTTTAGGAATTTCTTTTGTTGTATGTCTTTATGCATACACATTACAGTTAAAAGAAGGTTTGTCCGTAACCGGATTGGGTGATTATGTTTCCTGGGGAATGTATATCGCCAATTTTGTGTTTTTTGTGGCAACAAGTTTAATCGGGATGCTCATAAGCGCAGTGCTTGGATTATCGGGTGCAAAATGGGCTTCACCATTAGCCAGAATCGCCGAAATTATTGCATTGGCTTTTGCTGCCGTTGCCGGTTTGGTAATTGTTTCGGATATGGGACATCCTGAAAGATTATTGAACGTTTTTATGTACGGTCGACTTCAATCTCCGATTGTTTGGGATGTTACAGTTGTTTCTATTTATGTGGTAATTAGTGCATTACTTTTGTATTTGCCATTAATTCCAGATATGAAAATTTGTTATGACAAATTAGATAAAGTGCCAAAATTCCAAAGAAATATTTATAAAATACTGTCATTGAATTGGAATGGTTCATTAGAACAACAAAGAATCATCAAACAATCTACAAGAATACTTGCGATATTAATTATTCCAGTTGCATTGGCTATTCATACAGTGACCTCTTGGTTATTTGCCGCAACTTCTCGAGTAGGGTGGGATTCTTCTATTTTTGGTCCATATTTCGTAACCGGAGCTTTTGTTTCTGGAACTGCTGCAGTTATTATTGCCATGTATATTTACCGAAAAAACTATCGTCTTGAGGATTATATAACCGAATTGCATTTCGATAAAATGGGAAAACTATTGGTTCTGGTATCCTTGGTTTACCTTTATTTCAATTTGAATGAATTTATGGTTCCAGGTTATAAAATGAAGAAATTCGACGCCACGCATTTAAACGATTTATTTGCAGGAAGCCATGCTGCCATGTTTTGGGCTGTTCAAATTTTGGGTTTAGTTTTACCAATTCTTTTATTGCTTTTCAGGAAAATGAGAAAACCTGGTCCAATGATGATCATCGCTTTATTTGTGATAGTTGGAGCATGGTTTAAAAGGTATATCATTGTTGTTCCAACAATGGAACATCCTTATTTGCCAATTCAAAATGTTCCTATCAATTTCAAAATTTATTCACCAACTATAACTGAAA
The DNA here is from genome assembly GCA_013377115.1 of Bacteroidota bacterium. Taxonomy (GTDB): domain Bacteria; phylum Bacteroidota; class Bacteroidia; order Bacteroidales; family CG2-30-32-10; genus Cfx2-01. The sequence goes on from JACAAW010000119.1 coordinate 2,661, forward strand.
CTTTAATTACAATAGCACCAATCATTTTGGTACTGATCATAATTACCGTTTTATCGAAATTGGTTCCAATAATTCCTATTCAAGAAACTATAGAGCATTTAGAAGAAGAAACTAAATAATGAAATTTGTTATGTTTAAAAAATACAATTATTTGAAATTTTCCATATCATTCCTGTTGATTGCTTTGTTCTTTTTAAATACAAATGCACAAAAACAAAGATGGGATGTTCCAGCTGATAAAAAAGCAAAAAATAGCTATATTAAATTTGATAATGCTAGTTCCAAAGATGGAGAAGCAATTTACACAAAGAATTGCTTGTCATGTCATGGTAATCCTGGAAAAGGAAATTCTATGAAAACTCTTAAGCCAATTCCTCCAGATTTGTATTCTTCTTTAACTCAGGAATTAACTGATGGAGAATTGTTTTATATTATTTCTGTTGGAAGATTAGTAATGCCTGCATTTAAGGATATTTTGTCAGAGGAAGATCGCTGGAAATTAATATCTTATGTCAGAAGTGGAAATAAAAAATATGTTCAGGTCCTTTCAAAAACCGACCCCAACAAAAGTAAATTGGTAAAAATTAAATTGGATTTTGATTCGCTTACCAATAAAATTAAAGTTATTGCAAATGCAGCAGAGAAAACTGGGATAATTCCATTGAAAGATGCAGAAGTATCTCTTTTTGCAAAAAGGTATTTTGGTAAATTACAAATAGAGAAAACCATTCGCACAAATAGTGAGGGAATAGTAATTTTTAATTTTCCTAAAGATTTGCCCGGGGATAAAGCTGGATTAGTTGATTTATCTGTAAAAATAAATGATGAGGTTTATGGTGAAATTGAATTTCAAAATAAACTAAAAGTTGGAATACCCACAGATAAGCCAAGTTTAACTGAGAAAAGAGCCATTTGGAATGTATTAAAAAAAGCTCCGATTTGGTTAATAATAACCTACACTTCATTGGTGTTTTTAGTGGGTTTTGTTTTGTTATTTATTGTAAAGAATTTAATGAAATTAAGAAAATTAGGTAATAATTAAAATATTTAATATGAAAAGTCTTGCAATTTTGGGTAGAGTTTTATTCGCAATTCCTTTTGGAATTATTGGATTAAACCATTTTTTTATGACTGATGTTTTTTTAGGGATGATGACATCTTTTATTCCCGGTGGAGCATATACAATATTATTGACTGGTGTGTTGTTGATTTTAGCTAGCATCAGTATAATGATCAATAAATATATAAAATTGACTTGTTTCGGATTGGCTGCATTGCTTTTTATCTTCATTGTAACTATTCATATTCCGGGATTGTTTACACCAAATTCGAAGCTTGCACTTGTTGAACTCTTGAAAGACATGGCATTAATGGGAGGTGCAATTATGATTGCAGTTCATTTTGATTCACCAAAAACAGAATCCACTAAAGAATAATATCCCATGAAAAAGAAACTCATTTTATCTTTGCTAGTTTTTACCATCTTCTTTGGTAAATCATTTGCCCAAATTGATCAATCTCCTGAAGTTGGTGTTATTGAACATCTTGGAAAAAGAATTCCATTAGATTTGAAGTTTGTAAATGATAATTCTGACACCGTAACCCTAAAACAACTAATTAACAAACCAACCATTCTTTCATTTGTATACTTTGATTGTCCTGGACTTTGCAGTCCTCTATTGGAAGGAGTTGGAAGTGTTATTCAAAAATCTGATTTGGAGCTTGGTAAAGATTATCAGGTAATTACCATTAGTTTTAATTTTAGAGATACACCAGAGAAAGCAAAAAAGAAAAAAACGAAATTTGTTGAACGCTATTCAAAAGGTAAAGGCAACGGATGGATATTTTTAACCACAGATAGTACCACAATATTTGATATTACAGATGCTACTGGATTTAAAACAAAAGCTGTTGGTTTGGATTTTGTTCATCCTTCAGCAATTATTGCGGTGAGTCCTGATGGTATGATAACCAGGTATTTATATGGTATTACATTTCCGTCAATTGATTTTAAAATGGCAATTATTGAAGCAGGGAAAAATCAACCAAGACCTTCAATTCAAAAAGCATTATTGTTTTGTTATAGCTACGATCAAGAAAACAAGAGATATTCGTTGGATGTAATTAAGATTGCGGGAACTATAATTGTTTTCTTTATTTTAGTATTTATTATAATATTTCTTGTTAAACCAAAAAAGAAAAATCAAAATTTAAGTAACGATGAGTAACGAGGTTAATAAAATTGAATATGTAAGTTATCTGGAGCATCAAGGAAGATTCAAGGGATTGAAATCCTGGATTTTTGCTACAGATCATAAAAGAATTGCATTGCTTTATATGTATGCAATTGCCGCCTTTTTCTTTATAGGGGCTCTTTTAGGATTGTTGATGCGATTTGAGTTAATAGCGCCTGGTGAAACCATTATGAAAGCTCAAACCTATAATGGTCTTTTCACTGTTCATGGTGTAATCATGATATTTATGGTGGTAATTCCTGGATTATCTGCAGTTTTTGGAAATTTCTTTTTACCGATATTAATAGGAGCGAAGGATGTTGCATTTCCTAGATTGAATCTTTTTTCATGGTGGATATTTGTTTTTGGAAGTGTATTGGCAGTTGCTTCTCAGTTTTTAAAAAGTGGACCTCCTGATACAGGCTGGACATTTTACGCGCCATATAGCACCACAACTGGAACCAGCGTAATTATTGCAACAACAGCTGCATTTATTCTTGGATTTTCTTCTATTTTAACTGGTTTGAACTTCTTGGTTACTGTTCATCAAATGAGAGCTCCTGGAATGAAATTCTTTAATATGCCTTTATTTCCATGGGCGATATACGCAACTGCATGGATTCAATTATTGGCAACTCCAATTGTTGGTATTACACTTTTAATGCTCATAGCAGAACGACTTTTTGGAATAGGCTTTTTTGATCCGAATCTTGGAGGCGATCCGGTGCTATTTCAGCATTTATTCTGGATTTACTCACACCCAGCAGTTTATATCATGATTCTTCCTGCCATGGGAGTAATCACTGAGATTGTTCCAACATTTTGCCAAAGAAAAGTTTATGGTTATAAAGCCATCGCATTGTCGAGTTTGGCAATTGCAGGAGTTGGTTTTTTAGTATGGGGACATCATATGTACACTTCCGGAATGAGCGAAAACGCTAGATGGTTTTTCTCTTTACTAACTTTTATTGTTGCTGTTCCTAGTGCAATTAAAGTTTTTAACTGGATTTCCACAATGTACAAAGGCTCTATTGATTTAAAACCACCATTTTTATTTGCACTTGCTTTTATTTTCCTTTTTATTATTGGAGGAACAACCGGTTTAATTTTGGGTTCGGTAGCAACCAATATTCAGGTTCATGATACTTCTTTTATTGTAGCACATTTCCATTATATTATTTTTGGAGGAATGGGCTTTGCATTTTTTGCTGCCATTCATTATTGGTTACCAAAAATGTATGGTCGGCTTTACAATTTTAGAAGAGCCAATATTGCTTGTATAATTATGTTTATTGGCTTTAATACTTTGTATTTTCCACAATTTGTTATTGGGATTCAAGGAATGCCAAGAAGGTATTTTGATTATTTACCTCAATTCCAAACAGGTCATATGATATCAACAATTGGTGGTGTGATTTTAATTTTTGGTTTGTTTTACATGCTCATTAATTTAATAAAAGGAGCAAGAAAAGGTCCAAAAGCGCCAGCAAATCCATGGAATGGTTCCACTTTAGAATGGCAAATTCCTTCACCACCATCATTAGAAAATTTTGATGAACCATTTGAAGTGAAGGCAAATCCTTACGATTATAAATAGAAAATAAATAAATGATGAGTGAAAAAGTAACACATATTGAAGAGCACAGAGATGACGCAGCATCCAAATTAGGAATGTGGCTCTTCATTTTTACCGAGCTGCTTTTATTTGGCGGTTTATTTCTGGTTTATTCAATTTACAGGGCGCAATATCCAGCTAATTTCCATGAAGCCTCATTAGAACTAAGTGTAACTATTGGAGCAGTAAATACAATTGTATTATTATTCAGCAGTATGACGATTGCAATGGCTTTAACAGCAATGCAAAAAAATAATAAAAAGTTAGCATTAAGATTGATTCTGGTAACTTTATTAATGGCTTTGGTATTTTTGGTGAATAAGTATTTTGAATGGGGTGCAAAATTTCATCATGGATTGTATCCAGGTTCTGATTTAATGGCTCTTCTGGAAAGAGGACATTTACTTTATTTTAGTTTGTACTTTTTCATGACTGGCTTACATGCCTTTCATATTATTGTCGGAATGATTTTATTGATTGTTGTTTATTTTAAAGTAAAAAATGGCAGCATTCATTTCGAGAAATATTTTTTATTAGAAAACGGTGCATTATATTGGCATCTGGTTGATTTAATCTGGATTTTCCTATTTCCTTTAATGTATTTAATTACGTAAATAAATTACAATATGTCAAATAATAGTTCGCACATCACAGAATATAAAGTATTAGGAAGAATTTTATTAATTCTGATGTTTTTTACCTTTGCAACAATTAGTGTAACTTCGTTTAATTTAGCGTCATTTACCGTAACTGTTGCACTTTTAATAGCAGGAATTAAAGGTTATTTCGTTTTATCTTATTTCATGCATTTGAAATACGAGAATTTATTGCTTCGTATTTTGGTTGGAATGATTTTCGTCCTTTTTGCTCTTATAGTTTTAATTACATTTATTGATTATTCTTATAGATAATAAAATTTTTATTTATGTTTTCAAACGCTTCAAATTTTGTTCATGGTGTAGATAAGGCATTTCTGATTATATTCGGAATATCTCTGTTCTTTCTAATATTGTTGACAACAATCATGATTGTTTTCGTGGTGAAATACAATAAAAAAAGGCATCCAAAAGCTGTCCAAATTAAAGATAGTTCGCTTTTAGAATTCACTTGGACTGCTATTCCGATGATTTTGGTTTTGTTTATGTTTTATGTTGGTTGGGAAGGATTTCTACCAATGCGTCAGGCACCAGCAGATGCATTGAATGTTAAAGTTATTGGTAGAATGTGGAAATGGACATTTGAATATCCTGGAAAGAAACAATCAGATACCTTGGTATTGCCTATAAACAAAGCTGCCAGAATGGAACTTTTTTCAAAAGATGTAATTCATGGATTTTTTATTCCAACGTTTAGAGTAAAAGAAGATGTGGTTCCAGGAAAAAAGAATTATACTTGGTTTATTCCCGGCGAACTTGGTGATTTTGACTTGCTTTGTTCCGCTTATTGTGGATTGAGCCATTCTTATATGTCGGCTGTTGTGAGAATTGTTCCAGAAGATGTTTTTACAAAATGGCTGGCGAAATTACCAGTTAGTAAAGTGGATGAAAACAATGAAGGTTATAAATTAGTTGAAAAAAATGGCTGTTTTTCTTGTCATTCTATTGATGGCGCAAAACTAGTTGGTCCGACTTTTAAAGATATGTACGGTTCTTCAATTGACGTTATGACCAATGGAACCCGTCATAAAATTACAGTGGACGATGAATACATCAAGAATTCAATTTTGGATCCGAATAAAGATGTTGTTGATGGTTATGCACCTGGCATTATGAAATCATATACTGGTTTAATAAAAGATAAAGATATTCCAAAAATCAGTGAGTATTTTAAAACTCTAAAAGCGAAATAATCTAATGGTATGAAATAGTAGTAGAAAAGAGATTCCTCACTACGTTCGGAATGACAGGGCTTTTGTGGATGTTACTGAGAAAGCGAGGGAGCGAAAGATACATATCTAGCGAATCTTTCGCTCCCTCGCTTTCACCAAATACTTTTTAATTTTGTCATTCCGAACGAAGTGAGGAATCTAGCGAAGCAATATCTCAGCCACAATTAAATTTAAAAAGATGTTGGTTATTTGAAGGTGAGAAAAATAAATTCAAAATATTTAAGCAAAATAGAATAATGAAATTCAGTGATAGGAGTAAAGAGATTCCTCTTCGCCAAACCGCGAATCGGAATGACACTGGTTTTTTTTATATCATTTTAGCCTTGATGAAATACAAGGTTTCTTTGGCTGTGACATTCACTGCCATTACTGGGTATATTGTTTGTTCTGGAAAATTTGATATTCAAATTTTGTTTTTGTCAGTGGGCGTTTTTATTATTGCTGGTGGTGCAAGTGCTTTAAATGAATATCAAGAAAGGAATTATGATGCAAAAATGGAAAGGACAAAAAATCGTCCAATCCCAGCTGGAAAGATAAGTCCGAGAAATGCACTTTTGATTTCTATTTTATTAATTGTACTGGGAGCTTCAATCTTGTATTTCTTTTTTGGAATGGTAACAGCTTTATTAGGGCTCTTTAATATTTTTTGGTATAATTTGCTTTATACCAATTTGAAAAGAATCACGCCATTTGCTGTTGTTCCTGGATCATTAACGGGAGCCGTGCCAATTTTTATTGGATGGACTGCTGCTGGAGGAAGTTTTCTTGATTCAACCGTTGTTTTTATTGGCTTTTTTATTTTTATTTGGCAAATACCTCACTTCTGGTTATTGATGTTGAAATATGGTGATGAATATGAAGCAGCTGGTTTTCCTACAATTAATCAATCAATTAATCCACAAAATTTGAAACGAATCATTTTTTCATGGATTGTTGCTACTTCAGCTTCTTCAATTATGGTTCCATTATTTTTAGTGAATATTTCGATGGTCTTTTTTATTATTATTTTTGCTTTAAATATTCTATTTGTACTCACATTTGCCAAACTATCTTTTGGCAAAGTAGCGGATCTCAATTTAAAAAAATCCTTCATCAGCATCAATATCTATATGCTGCTTTTTATGGTCATCCTTGCGGTGTATCATTTGTTAGTTTAATAATTCCCTGCTACAATCATTGTAGATTTTATGCTAATACCTTGAAGATTAATATTATTTGTATTATTAACTTATTACTATTATATTTGTGTGTACGAACATCAAAATTAATCCATCAAAACAATACTTCATGAAAAGAAAAATCACCATTTCTATTATTGCTATTTTGTTTTTTGCAATCAATTCATTTTCTCAGAATTTTATTAATGCATACACCAATAGGACGGCAGGCAGTACTTCGGGTTCAATTGATAGAATTGTTACTGATAATATGAAAAATGTTATCAATGCCACAATGTTCAGCGGGACCATTGTAGTTGGTGGCGTTTCTTATCCTTCAAACGGTGTTTTAAGTGCAATGATTATTAAAAGAGATGATAATGATTCCATACTTTGGTCAAAAAGTTTGGGTTGCGGAAAAGTGGTTATTTTAGGAGGCTTGTATACGGACAATCAAAACAATATTTATGCAACTGGATATTTTGGCGATTCCTTAATTGCTACAAATTTGGATTGTGCTCCGTTTCCAATCAGTAATTCTTCTGGTTATAAATCTTTTATTATTAAATATTCACCCAACGGTACAGTTTTATGGAGCAATTCAATAAATATTGAAACTGGAAATGCCAACAGCAATGGAGATTTATTTAGAATTACCGGAAATGGCACCAATCGAATTGTTGTAAGTTCGTTTCTTTATCATGTTGCACCACAAACTATTGGGACTTCTGTTTTAGATCCTGCGGATGGAAATCTTTTTTTTGCAGAAATTGATAATAATGGAATTTGGCAATATGCAACGGTATTTGGCGGGACTTCGATGCACTTGAGTTTAAGTTTGGCTATGGCAGCAAATAATGATTTGTTTATTTCAGGAGAATTTAAAGGAAATCTAAATTTAGGTGCTGCTGGAATTCTTTCCACACTTACTTCTTCGCCTCAGGATTTTGTTTGCAAAGCGAATCCTGCTGGTAGTTTCGTTTGGGGGATGATGTTAGAAAGTTCTTCCTGGTGGAGAACCGAAGTTCTTGCAAAAAATAATAATGTATTATTGTTTGGCTGTTTCGGTGGTTCATTAACATTAGGAGGAACAACTTTAACTTCAGGTACTTATACGACTTACCTTACTGAAATTGATAATAGTGGAAGTTTTTTATGGGCCAAGAAATACGGAAATTACGAAACCCAATTTTATACTGCCACCCGAAATAATAATCACTTGTTTTTTACAGGTTTGACAAGTTCCTCTTTTTCGAGTAATCAATTTGATACCTTGAATTTGACTTATGCAACTTCGCTGCCGGCTGCCAATACTTACAGTGCAATTTGTTATATTTTGGAAACCGATTTAAACGGAAATCCTTTAAAGGGTGCCTGTTATAGTTTAAATTTTCCTACCTTAAATACGGAAAGTATGGCTTGTACTGATTCGAAAACCTATCTTACTGGAAATGCCCTTGGCATTGCTGCATTCGGAGGTTATGTGATAACAAGTGTTCCAATAAATTCCTCAAATTATGTGGCAGTATTTACCGATAGTGCCAATATTGTTAGCGGACAAACTTATTATGATTTTAATAGCAATAATATTTTTGATGCAGGAGATGTAAATTGTAATACCAAATTAACACTTACAAAAAGTGGAAATGCAATAACCACAATTGTAAACGGACCTTATCAAGTGGGAGTGGGCACAGGAACCTATACGAGCACTATTGCGGATGCGCCATTGTATTATAATTATTCACCAAGTTCTTATACTTCAGCTTTTTCAACTTTAACCAATCAAATTGATTCATTGAATGATTTTGCTTTTCAGCCAATTACTGGACAAAATGATTTGGTTGTTGACTTGGTTTTAGGATCATTAAGACCCGGATTCTCAGGAAATGCATATGCAACAGTTACCAATGTTGGTACGACCGCAAAATCAGGTTCGATGAATGTTACCATCAATCATCCTGATATTACCATTGCCACGAGCACACCCGCAGCAACAAGTATTGTTGGAAATGTAGCAACACTTTCGTACAATCTAAATCCAACTCAACACATCACTTATTTGTTAGAATATGATGTGTCAGTAACTGCAATTTTAAGCAGTTTGGTTATTGGAAGTGCTTCTGCTCCGGATGGGACAGATCTCACACCAATAAATAATTTTGATACGATTCATACAGTAATTACTGGCTCTTATGACCCCAATTCGAAAGAAGTGTATCCGAGAGGAAATATTGCACCACAATTCATTACCGATGGTAGTGCTTTAGAATATACCATTCATTTTCAAAATACGGGTAACGATACCGCTTTCACGGTTGTGCTTACAGATACCATCAGCAATAAACTTAATTTAAGTACCTTCCAGTTAGTGAGCTCGAGCCATCCTGTGATTGTTAATTTTTATGAAAATGAAGTCTGGTTTAGGTTTAATAATATTAATTTGGTTGATAGCACTACCAATGAACCATTCAGTCATGGATTTGTGAAATATAAAATTACACCTAAAAATAATTGTGCATTGGGTGATGAGATAAAAAACACCGCTTATATTTTCTTCGATTTTAATACCGCAATTATAACAAATACTGCGATTACCTTAATTGCAAATCCTTCGGGAGTTGATGAAATTGACAGAAATAAAAACTCTTCAGTTTTCCCAAATCCAGTTAATGGAAAATTTACCACTGTGAAATCGAAAAACCCAATTTCTTCTATTGAAATTTACGATGCTTATGGACGCAAATTGCAAACAATCAATGCTAATAAAGCTTTTGAAATAAAGGTTGCAACAGATAAATTGAGTTCAGGAGTTTATTTTGTGAAAATTTATTCTGGAGATGGAGTTTATAGTGAGAAGGTTGTTGTTGAGTGATTTTAGTT
>JACAAW010000012.1 GCA_013377115.1 Bacteroidota bacterium
CCTTTCAAAACAACAAAGGGTTAACCAACAAAATATAAGGGTCACTGAGCCGATCACTGAGCGGAGTCGAAGTGGAGCCGAGGTGCCCACCAACGAAATATCAACGGTAGTTTCGACTCCGCTCAACCACCGGACATCTTCAAATCACCCTGTAACCAATTACTTTGTCACCCTGTCACCAATAACAAATCACAAATTCACAAATTGTCAACCTCACAACTTCACAAATGTATTGATGGTATATGGATGGTGTATAGATAGTGTATGAGGAGTGTATGAAATGAGTACCAAAACTTCCAATTGCAAAATCAGATAATAATGATCATAAAAGCTTCAGCAAACGATAATAAACAAAGGCATTTGGACGAAAAAACAGTCAAAAAATAATCATTTCAACATATTTAATCCTGTCAAATCAAACCACTTTGTCTAAAAAATTTGGAAGTAATAAAAAAGCTTTATTTCTTTTCTTTATCTGGAGCCTTATAAGGATCTTTCTTCGAGCTCTTACCAAATAAAGAAAAATGAACATAACGCTTTGGATGCAGTTTTACATCCAACAACAATTCGTCAAGTTCTTTCGAAGCTGATTTCAAATTATTGTAAAGCGAATCATTATTTAAAAGCAAGGATATAGAACCCGTACCATTATTAATTTTATTGGTAATTTGAGAGAATTGCTCCAATGCATTATCCGCTTTCTTAATGGTTTTCGAAATATTTGCTTTTGCCAACGAATCACTTATTGCAGAGAAATTATTTAAAATGGTGGTAATTTTTTGGTTATTATCTTTCAAATTTCTGGTCAATGACTCAACATTTCCAATAATTGCAGCCAGCCTATTTTTTTGTGTACTTACCAAGGTATCAATATTATAGGTAAAATGTTTCAAGTTATCTAAAGTAAATTTAATATTCTCGAAACTCTTGGCTAAATTATCGCGGGTTTCTTTATTAAATACATATTGAATAACGGCCATTACCGAATCCATAGAAAGTAACAAACTCTCCGCTTTTTTCTTGAAGGGTAAAATCTGTTTGCTCACCTCATCCTGCAAACTTCCTTGAATTCCTGATAATAAAGTATCTCCGCTATTGGCAAAACTTGTTGAATTTCCAAGTTTCAATTCAATAGCTTTGGAGCCAAGTAAATCAGAACTAACAATTTTTGCTATGGTATTTTTTGGTATGTTGATTTCATTGTACATTGCAATTCGTACAACAATTTTTCCATTGGTTGGTGATAAAAAATACATTTTGTCAACCTGTCCAACTTTAAATCCATTAACCAAAACTGGGTTGGCCTCAGTTAATCCGTCAATTTGCTCATAAATTGCATAAAACTCCCTTTGCGAAGTAAATACATTTTTCCCTCTTAGGAAATTAAAACCCCAAAAAAGCAAGGCCAATGCAACAGTAACAATAATCCCTATTTTAACTTCACGCTTAATTTTCAAAACACTATAATTTTATATATGCAAATTTATTACTTTTTTTGATGCTTTTTAGCTTCTTCAACAGAAATTCTTTCACCATTGTAAAAACCAATGACAAAAGCATCTTTATACCCTTTTTTTACCATTTCACTCAAAAGTTGATTTGCCGAGCTCAGGCTTTGTTCATCCCCAACAGTAAATTTATACGAACCTTTATGGAAATACACGTTCACATTTTGCAATCCTTTAAAATCCGAAGAATTTGTTGATTTTTTTGTAGGTGATGTGGCAAATTGTACTCGATAAGTGGCAATATCAGACGAAGGATTGGTATTGGTATTATTATTCTCGTTATTGTTCTGATTTACATCTTCGTTTTGTTTAACCACATTGTTATACTTAACTGTGGTCGTTCCTTTCTCAACTTCTTTTTTATACTCCGAAAAAGCATTGAAAATACAAGATGCAATCAAGTCTTGTCCCAACGAAGAAGTGATAATTCCTTCATCTTTTTGATTACTCAAAAACCCTGTCTCAATAAGAACTCCAGGAACTGTGGTTTTGTATAGCACTAAAAAACCAGCTTGTTTAACGCCCCTGTCGGTCATTCCTGTTTGCAACATATAATTCTGAACTTTCGAAGCAAAACTCAAACTCTGGTCAAGGTGTGCATTTTGATACAATGAAAATATAATATTGGCTTCCGAAGAATTGGGATCAAATCCATCATATTTCGCAGAATAATTTTCTTCCATTAAAATTGAAGAGTTTTCCTTTTTAGAAACGTCGATATTGGCTTGAGATTTATTCAAACCCATCACATAAGTTTCGAAACCATCGGGGTTTGAAGAAGGATTGGCATTGCAATGAATGGAAATAAACAAGTCGGCTTTATTTTCATTGGCAATTTGTGCTCTTTTATACAATTCGATAAATTCATCGGTTTTTCGGGTGTAAATCACCGAAATTTCAGGAAAATTCTTTTGAATATACCCACCCAATTTTAATGCTATTGAAAGCGCTACATCTTTCTCTTTGCTCTTTGAAGTGACGCATCCGGGGTCATGTCCGCCATGGCCTGCATCAATTACAACTTTCGTAATTCCATATTTATTGAAACCAAAACTATTAAAAGATGTTAAAAAGAAAATTGAAATTATACCAAAAATTGCAGTTAATCGTTTCACCTTAACAAGTATTTTAGTTAGTTTTGCTCTTTTAAAAGAATAAGAATTTTTACAAAAATAATACATATTAAATTGTCCGCCAAACAAGTTACGAATCTTTTTTCAATAGCCATAATGTTTTTGCTATTTTCAAGCAGTGCTATTGGACAAAATTTAGCTTCAAAAGACAGCTTGGCATCTAAACCTATTACTGATAGTTTGTCCGTAAAAAAAGACTCTACAGTAAAAACCATTCCAAAAAAATCAAAATTCGCATTTTCCTCAAAAGTAGAATACACAGCAAAAGATTCCATTCGTTTTGATATTGTTGCCCAGAAAGTTTATTTGTATGGAAGTGCCGAAATTAAATACGAAAACATCAATTTAAAAGCTTCCTACGTTGAAATTTCATTTCAGGACAATCAGATTTTTGCCAAAGGAACCGAGGATTCTTTAGGTAAAAAAATTGGCGAACCTATTTTCAGTGAAGGCTCTCAAACTTTCAATTCAAAAGAAATTACCTATAATTTTCAAACAAAAAAAGGTTTAATTAAACAAGTAATTACAAAACAAGGCGAAAATTTTTTACATGGAACTACTGTAAAAAGACTACCATCAGAAGAGGTAAATATTAAAAACGGGCAATTCACCACTTGCGATTTAGAGCATCCGCATTATTCAATAAAATTTGGGAAGGCAAAAGTTATTCCCGACAATAAAATTGTAACCGGTCCGGCTTACCTGGTTATCGAAGACATTCCAACACCAGTTGCACTTCCCTTTGGCTTTTTCCCAAACAAAAAAGGACAAAGATCCGGAATTTTGATGCCAACTTACGGCGAATCCGATGCCAGAGGGTTTTATTTAGAAAACGGTGGCTATTACTTTGGAATAAACGATTATTTAGACTTGGCGCTTCGTGCTGGTATTTTCTCAAGAGGAAGTTGGTCGGCCAGTGCTTCTTCAAACTATAATTATAAATACCATTATAGCGGAAATGTAAATCTTTCTTACGCAGTTAACGTTATTGGAGAAAAAGGCTTGCCTGGTTACAATAAATTACCAGATTTTAAAGTCCTTTGGACGCATACACAGAGCCCCAAAGCTCGCCCAAACAGTCGTTTTTCTGCAAATGTAAATGCCGCAAGCAACACTTATAATCAATACAATCCAAGTAGCACTCAGGATTATATCACCAATACCCTTTCTTCAAATATTTCTTATTCCACCACAATTGCCAATAGTTTAAATTTAAGCATGAATTTGGGGCATTCTCAGAACACTTTAACAAAAAATGTCACCGTTACATTGCCAACCATCGAACTTTCGGCAAATCGCTTCTATCCATTTCGAAAAAGAGAAAAAGTGGGCGCTCTCAAATGGTATGATAATATCAGCGTTGGATACAATATGAACTTAAAAAACACATTAAGCACACCAGATTCTTTATTATTCACTTCTGAATCTCTAAACCGATTCTCTAATGGGATGAATCATACAGTTCCTATTTCGAGCACGATTAAATTATTGAAATATTTCAACATGACCAATTCAATCAATTTGAATGAAAGTTGGTATTTAAAAAGCATCGAAAAACATTGGTCCAATACTTATCTTACCCCAAACGATACCAGTTATTTAAGGATTGATACCATTAACGGATTTAAAGCGGCTCATAACTTTAGTTTCAACTCTTCAATTAGCACCAGATTGTACGGAATGATTCAATTTAAAAGAGGCCCGATAAAAGCAATCAGACACGTATTATCGCCAAGTGTTGGTTTTAATTATGCTCCCGATTTTAGCAAACAATTTTGGGGATTTTATAAATACTATGCTGATTCCACTTACAATCCTCAGCTAAATAATCTCAAAAAGTATTCAATTTTTGAACAATCGCTTTACGGAAGTCCTCCTGGTGCGGAATCTGGAAATATTTCTTTCGCCATTACCAATAATTTAGAAATGAAAGTCAGAAGTAAAAAAGACACCATTTCTGGAACGAAAAAAATAGCTCTAATTGAAAACTTCACCATCAGTGCTGGTTATGATATTGCCAAGGACACTTGTAATTGGTCACTTATAAGCATGTCTGGAAAAACCAAATTATTTCAAAATCTTGATTTAAATTACCGTGGTGTTTGGGATCCATACGTTCATAATAGCGCTGGAACCAGAATCAATGTTTACGAATGGAATCAGAACAAACGCATAGCAAGTTTGCAAAACACAAGCTGGCAAGCTAGTTTTAGCTATAGTCTTCAATCAAAAAAAGCGAAAAAAGGCACTACTGAAAAAGGTTCGGAACAAGAACGGAATATGATTGAATCAAATTACAACGATTATGTAGATTTTAATATTCCATGGAGTTTCAATTTCAATTACAATTTCTCATTCTATAATGATTATAAAAGCGTTAACGTAACAAATACAATAATTCAAACGCTTTCGTTTAGGGGTGATATCAATATCACACCCAAATGGAAAATTGGTTTTTATTCAGGATATGATTTTACAAATAAACAATTATCACCTACCTCGGTTGATATATATAGGGATTTACATTGCTGGGAAATTCGCTTTAACTGGATTCCAATTGGAGCCAGAAAAAGTTATAATATGACTATCGGAATAAAATCGGCTGTTCTTCAAGATTTAAAACTGACAAAGAAAAAGGATTGGAGAGATTATTAAAAAAACCTTGTAACCAGCTCAATTACAAGGTTTTGTGTTGTCCGACTAGGGTTCGAACCTAGAGTCTACAGATCCAGAGACTGTCGTGTTGCCAATTACACTATCGGACAATTATGTGTGCAAATTTATTAAACTTTTATTGAGTAGCTATAAATTATTTCGAAAAAATTTCATTTATCCAAAAAGCATCGAAAACACTTCTTCTATTTTACGAACAGGAGTAATCGCAATTTTATAGTTTGAAGTGTCAAGCCCCTTTTTATTATATTTCGAAATAAATATTTGTTCAAAACCTAATTTTTCGGCTTCAGAAATTCTTTGTTCAACGCGGTTCACAGGTCTTATTTCTCCCGACAATCCAACTTCCGCAGCAAAACAAACTTTTGAATCAATAGGAATGTCTTCGTTAGATGAAAGTACAGCGCAAACTACTCCTAAATCAATTGCTGGATCGTCAACTTTAATTCCACCAGCTATATTTAAAAAAACATCTTTTGCGCCTAATTTAAATCCACATCTTTTTTCTAAAACAGCCAAAAGCATACTCAATCTTCGTAAATCAAAACCTGTGGAAGATCTTTGAGGGTTTCCATAGGCGGCAGTACTCACCAAAGCTTGTGTTTCAATTAATATTGGTCGCAAACCTTCAATTGTAGCTGAAATGGCAACACCACTCAATTGTTCGTCGCGTTGAGAAATTAAAAGTTCGGATGGATTCGAAACCTCTCTTAATCCAGTGTTTTGCATTTCATAAATTCCAAGTTCGGAGGTAGAACCAAAACGATTCTTCATTGACCTTAAAATACGATAGCCGTGATTTCTGTCGCCTTCAAATTGCAAGACTGCATCAACCATATGCTCCAATACTTTTGGTCCTGCTAAACTGCCATCTTTTGTAATATGACCAATCAGAAATACTGGAGTTGAAGTTTCTTTTGCAAAGCGATTTAATTCAGTAGTGCATTCTCTGATTTGTGAAACACTTCCTGCCGAAGACTCGATACTTGCAGTGGATAAGGTTTGAATTGAATCAATAATTACAATGTCAGGATTTAATTGTTCAATATGCCTGAAAATATTTTGTGTAGTGGTTTCTGTTAAAACAAAAAGCTCCGTATTCAAGGTGCCAATGCGTTCAGCGCGCATTTTAATTTGCATTTCACTCTCTTCACCAGAAACGTAAAGAATCTTTAGTTTTTTCATTTTCAAACCCACTTGCAGCATCAAAGTAGATTTTCCTATTCCGGGTTCGCCACCAATTAAAATCAAGGAACCAGGTACAATGCCACCTCCCAGAACTCTGTTTAATTCTTCATCATAGGAATTGATTCGCTGTTCTTCAGAGATTTGAATTTCAGAAATAAGATGAGGTTTGGCTACACGTTTTACAGAAGAAGCGCTTTCCCATTGTTTGCTATCATCAGCCTTTTGAATTACTTCTTCAACGTAGGTATTCCATTCATTGCATGAAGGGCAATTGCCTATCCATTTTGCCGATTGTGTACCACAATTTTGGCAAAAATAGGCTGTTTTAAGTTTAGCCATTAAGTAAAAGTAAAAAGAAGTAAACTATTGAAGTTTGGTAAATTCGATTGTGTAAAGACCATGACCATTGGGGCCAGGCAAAACAATAACCAGCTTGTCTTTTTTCAGAGTAATTATTTGCCAGGTTCCAACATAATAAGATTTGCCACTGAACCCACTTAATTTCATTTCTGTTTTATCAATTTTTGCAAGAATCTCGTAAGAACCTTTATCAGTAGGAATAAACTCATCATTTGAATTACGATTGGAAACTGTTAATGTCCTATCAGAATTAAAAAGCCATTGTTCATTAATGATTCCATTTTCATCAACAACGTTTACCTTATTCCAAGTTCCTTCAATTTTAGAATATTTATTTTTGGCACATCCTCCAATTAATGCAATGAATAAAACAAAAACTGCAATTGTGGTTATTTTAAGTATTGATTTTTGATTCATAGGGGGTTAATTTTAACAAACAAAGATATTAAAAAAATTTAAAATTGCAATTTTTCTCCGTTTTTTTGAAAAAAAAATCCGTTAAGAATTATTTATTTTTATTCCAAGAATCTCTAAGAGAAACGGTTCTATTAAAAACCAATTTGCTTTCAACAGAATCTTTATCCACGCAAAAATAACCTATTCTTTCAAATTGAAATTTCTGATCGAGTTTAGAACCCATCAAAAATGGTTCAACAAATGCAGTAATTTTCTCCAAGGAATTATTATTTAAATTTACTTTATAATCCACTCCTTCTTCAACATTTTCAGGAAATTCGTTTACAAATAATCTATCATATAATCGAACTTCAGCTTCTACAGCAGTCTCAGCAGCAACCCAATGAATTGTTCCCTGAACTTTTCTTCCATCAGGAGAGGAACCACCTTTTGTTGCAGGATCATAAGTGCAATGTAATTCCAATATTTCGCCAGTATTTTCATCTTTAATAACGCTATTACAAGTAATATAATAGGCATACCTTAAACGAACTTCAGCGCCTGGAGAAAGTCTGAAATATTTTTTTGGAGCATCTTCCATAAAATCATCTTTCTCAATATAAATTACTTTTGAGAAGGGAACTTTTCTGGAACCCATCGTTTCATCTTCAGGATTGTTAATGGCATCAAGCTCTTCTGTTTGATTCTCTGGATAATTGTCAATTACCACTTTTAATGGACGCAAAACCGCCATTACCCGCATGGCTTTTTTATTCAAATCCTCTCGAACACAATGCTCCAAAAGTGCAACATCAATAACATTATCTCGTTTTGCAACACCAATCGTTTCGGCAAAATTCCTGATTGATTCAGGTGTAAACCCTCTTCTCCTCAAACCACAAATTGTAGGCATTCGTGGATCATCCCAGCCATTAACCAAACCTTCCTGAACCAATTGCAAAAGTTTTCTTTTGCTCATTACGGTGTAGTTGAGATTCAATCGGGCAAATTCAATCTGTTGTGGGGCAAAAATCCCAAGTTCTTTAACAAACCAGTCGTATAAAGGACGGTGCACTTCAAATTCTAAAGTACAAATTGAATGCGTAATTTTCTCAATAGAATCTGATTGACCATGCGCAAAATCGTACATCGGATAAATGCACCATTGGTTTCCGGTTCTATGATGTTCTGTATGAAGAATTCTATATAAAATAGGATCTCTCATATGCATATTTGGAGATGCCATGTCAATTTTTGCTCTCAATACTTTTACTCCATCGGCGAATTCCCCAGCACGCATTCTTTGAAACAAATCAAGGTTTTCCTCAACTGTTCGGTTTCTATAAGGGCTTTCTGTTCCAGGTTTTGTTGGAGTTCCTCGATTACTACCAATTTCTTCGGCCGTCATATCGCAAACATATGCCTTTCCTTTTTTTATTAAATCAACTGCATATTGAAATATCTGTTCAAAATAATCAGAAGCATAATACATTCTATCTCCCCAATCAAACCCAAGCCATTTTACATCTTCTTGAATTGAGTCAACATATTCTACATCTTCTTTTACAGGATTGGTATCGTCGAAACGCAAATTGCATAAACCATTATATTTTGCAGCAGTACCAAAATTTAAACAAATTGATTTGGCATGACCAATATGAAGATATCCATTTGGTTCCGGAGGAAACCTTGTATGAACACGGCTTTCATTTTTATTGTTTTTAATATCTTCCTCAATAATGGCATGAATAAAATTTAACGGGGTTTTCACCTCGTTTTGAGGATTATTATTGTTCTCGTTTCCCATGGTTCTTTTTTTGAAATTATCGGCTTATTATCTGCAAAAATAATAAATCTGAATGATTAATTTTTAGGAAATTAATTGATTCCTCATTTTTTATTGTAAAACAGAACTCAAATTAGAACAATTGCTCTAATGAAAAATTATACTCGAGTATTTCGGTTGGCATCTCTTGCTTCAATAAAAATTTCTTCGATTTGATCGTTTATTTTTAAAATATCGAGTTTTATTTCTTCGATTGAGTCTTCCACCTCGCTACTCGTTAGTTTTTCAATAAAATCTAAGGAAAGAATAATGATGTATTTTTTTCCCATAGCCATGGTAGCAAGTCGATTGATGTGTTTAATATTTCTATCTTTTGCAACAATGGCTTTTATTTGATTATGATCCTCGCGCGACATACCTTCTCCAATAATTAAGTTTCTTAATTCATTTGCCAAAATAACGGAAACAACCGCCAAAATTAATCCAATGCAAATACTGCCAAAACCATCAAAAATAGGATCTACGGTTGAAGCCAAAATCATAAAAACAAAGGCCATAATTAATCCCAATAAGGCGGCTGCATCTTCAAGTAAAATTACAATTAAACTGGTGTCAACGGACTTTACAATTCCTTTATACAAACTTCCTTTGGTTGTTTTTTTAAATTCTATGAATGCAACTCTAAAAGAATTTCCTTCAATGATAATCGCAGCTCCTAAAATCACCAATGACCAACTAAGATAATGAATTGGTTCTGGGTTCATGACTTTATGGATTCCTTCGTAAATCGAAAATACAGCACCTCCACAAAACAATAGTACCGCTACCATAAAACCCCAGAAATATTCTTCGCGTCCATGACCAAAAGGATGCATCTCATCTCTTGGTTTTGCGGCCCGACTGCTTCCAATCAACAGAAATATTTGATTGAAACAATCCGCAACACTATGAATTGCCTCTGCAAGCATGGAAGTACTTGTAGTAAAAAAAGCCGCAATAAATTTTAGGATGGCAATTGCAGCGTTTCCAGCCAATGCAAAGAACACTGCTTTGCGAGTATTTGATTTACTCATTGATAAATAAAATTGGTTTTAATTAAAATGCAAAAGTAATCAATTATTGAATTTAAATTTTACATTCACAAGTTCTTCAAATTCCATATTGGGAAAAAAATTTTACTTAATTTTGCTTCACTAAAAATATACAAAATGGGATTAATCCAAATTGAAGGAATGGAATTTTTTGCTTACCACGGTTGTTTTTCCGAAGAGCAAATAATTGGGAATAAATTTATTGTCGATATTGATTTAGAAATAGAAACTTCCAAGGCAGAGATATCAGATGATTTGTCAGAAACTGTCAATTATCAAGCAGTTTACAATTTGACAAAAGTCGAAATTGAAAAAAAATCCTATTTGTTAGAACATATTGCAAAAAGAATTACGGATTCTATTATTTCAAATTTCGGACAAACACAATCTTTAAAAGTAAGAATTTCAAAAATAAATCCACCACTTGGAGGAAAAATTGAAAAAGTGAGTTTCACAAAAACGTATAAAAAATAATGAAAGAAAAAATATGCCCGAAATGTGGAAAAACATTTGAATGTGCGCATTCAACTGATTGCTGGTGCATGAATATCAAACTTTCAAAAGAGGCCATTGAAAAAATCAAACAACTTTATCCAGATTGTTTGTGTGAAATATGCTTGAAAGAGTTTGAATCTGCAAATTAAATAAATCTTTTTCGAGTTTTCTACCCAAGATTTTTTGAAAATTTAATTTTGCATTTGCGTATTAAAAAAATTTAGGTAATTTTGCATTTCAATTCAGAAAAGGTTTCTTGGCCGAGCGGCTAGGCACCGGTCTGCAAAACCGTCTACTCCGGTTCGAATCCGGAAGAAACCTCGCAAAACAACCCATAACTCCTTTACAAATAAGGTTTTATGGGTTTTTTATTTTTCAACAATACCTAATACGGTACCAAATCTTTTAAAATATAGGTTGAATTATGATTAAATTTGACCCAAATAAAGCGGATCTTAGATATTACTTATCTATATAGTTATAAAAAGAACTGAAAGATGCCTTCAATTTAAAGTCATCAAATAATAATCAACAGATTCGCAATTATTTGCTTTTTGGTCTGGCAAACAAAAACTGACTAATCAAAACAAAAACAATTGTAAAAATCGCACTTAGGAGCGTTTTTAGAATGGTGTGAAAAAAACCATTAAAACTAAATACTTCTAAAAAGAAGAAAAGAAAGTGATGGGTAAAAACCAAAATGGTTGTATAAGATAAAAACCATGTCAACCCTAAATCTCTAACAGAAGGCGCTTCTAGTTGCTCATAATCTTTATTTGATGAAACACTGCTTATAACAGATGGTCTGATAAAGGCAATGAAAAGACATGCTATAAGATGCATTCCAACAGTATTTAAAAACATGTCTATTGATATTCCCAGAAAAAATGCTGACAATAACAATAACCACTTAGGAGTTTCGAATGGCAATAATAAAATAAATAAAATATAAAAATAGGGATTTATCAGACCTCCAAGTTGAATATTGTTTAATATTAAAACTTGTAATAAAATTACCAAAATCAACCTTCCGAAATTCCTTAAAACCAAACTAATCATTTGGAACTCCTTCCTCGAGCAATCGTTGTTCGTCTTTTAATAAATTTTTAATCACATAAACGTAGGTAATGTTATTATAATCAACCTCAAACTTAATTTTTAAAGTATAAAAATTATCTCCTTTATTCACGTAATAATCATAAATTTTACCGATAAAAATGCCTTCAGGAAAAATACCAGAATAACCACTTGTTATGATAGTATCACCAACCAAAGGTTTCACATGTGTTGGAATATCCTTTAAGAAACAAAATCGATAATCGTCACCTTCCCAAACAATAGTACCAATTTGTCCGTTTTTCTTAATTTTTGCAGAAATTTTACTGTCTTTATGTAATACAGAAATTACAGAACAAAAATTGGAAGTTACTTCTTTTACAATTCCCATCACTCCATTTGGGGTGATTACCGCCATGTCTTTCCTGATCCCTTGTCCAAAGCCTTTATTTAGGGTAATGTAATTATTTCGTTTATTTACCGAATTGCTGATTACTTTAGCGCTGATATATTCATAATGCTGACGATATGTGGTATCGTTCTTTGTAAAAACTTTCTTGTCAGTAATAAGAAAAGAACTCTGCAACTGACTTCTATACCTAGCATTTTCTTCGGCTAAGTTTTTATTGATGGCTTTTAAAGAAAAGTATTCTGAAATATCTGCGTATCTGGAATATATTCCACCTGAAATTGAATTTGCAGAATTAATAAAAAATGCTCTTTGGTAGGCATTATTTTGAAAAAACAATGCAAAGGCAATAAATTCAAGTATTATAAAAAGAAAGAAAAAGTATTGCTTCCAAATATATACAAACAGATTACGCATAAAAAAGTGATCGGTTTTGTTTTTTTAAATTGTAAGCAAAAGTACAGATTTTAAATTTCTATTTTATTAAGAAAGTAAACTTATCAAAGTTTTTAAGTGCGATTCCTGTTCCTCTAGCAACTGCTCTTAAAGGATCATCGGCAATATGAACTCTTAGTTTTGTTTTAATAGAAATTCTTTTATCCAATCCTCTTAACATTGAACCACCACCAGCTAAATAAATTCCAGTATTATAAATGTCAGCAGAAAGCTCTGGAGGAGTCATTTCTAATGCATTTAAAATCGCAGCTTCAATTTTTGTGATTGATTTATCTAGAGCGTGGGCAATTTCAGCATAATTTACCAAAATTTCTTTTGGAATACCTGTTAGCATATCTCTTCCGTGAACAGCATAGTCGGGTGGAGGATTATCTATATCAGCCATCGCTGCACCAACTTCAATTTTGACTCTTTCTGCAGTTCTCTCTCCAATATGAATGTTATGTTGTTTACGCATATATTCTTCAATATCGCTATTAAAATCATCACCAGCAATACGAATAGATTTATTACAAACAATTCCTCCAAGAGCAATAACAGCAATTTCGCTGGTACCACCACCAATATCAATAACCATATTACCTGTAGGCTCTAGAACATCGATTCCAATACCAATCGCAGCTGCCATAGGTTCGTGAATTAATCGTACTTCTTTTGCTCCAGCTTGCTCGGCAGAATCTCTAACGGCACGTTCTTCAACTTCGGTAATACCAGAAGGAATACAAATTACCATTTTCAATGAAGGTGGAAATAATGACTTTTTTGGCGAAATCATTTTAATAAGTTCTCTAATCATGTGCTCTGCTGATTGAAAATCTGCAATAACACCATCTCTTAAAGGACGAACTGTTTTTATATTTTCGTGAGTTTTTCCATGCATCATCATCGCTTTTTTACCCACAGCGATAATTTTTCCAGAAGAACGCTCAATAGCAACAATTGAAGGCTCATCCACAACTACTTTATCATTATGTATAATAATGGTATTGGCTGTTCCTAAGTCGATTGCGATTTCCTTAGTTAAAAAAGAAAAAAGTCCCATCTTTTTTTTATTAAATATTAATGTTTAAAATGTCTAAAACCTGTTGTTACCATTGCCATATTGTTATTATCGCAATAGCTTATTGAATCTTTATCATTTATTGAGCCGCCTGGCTGTATTACTGCTTTTATTCCAGATTCTTTTGCTATTTCCACACAATCAGGAAAAGGAAAAAATGCATCCGAAGCCATAACTGCTCCTTTTAAATCAAAATTAAATTGATTTGCTTTTGCTATTGCTTGTCTTAATGCATCAACCCTTGACGTTTGTCCAACTCCACTGGCAAATAATTGCTTATTCTTTGCCAAAACAATTGCATTCGACTTTGTATGCTTCACTAAAATATTTGCAAATTGTAAATCAATTTTTTCTTGCTCACTTGGCGAAAGCTTGGTAACTACCGTCATTTCTGACAAATCCTCTACTTTTGTATCCTTTGCCTGTTCAATAACTCCGTTCAATAATGACTTGAATTGTCTATTTGGCAGAATGTCAAATGATTTAGATTGCAAAATTATTCTATTTTTCTTTACTTTCAGTATTTCTAAGGCATTATTTTCATATCCTGGTGCAACAATTATTTCGAAAAATAATTTATTGATCTCTTCAGCAGTTTTTTCATCAATAATTGCGTTGGTAATTATCACTCCTCCGAAGGCTGAAATTGGGTCTCCAGCAAGTGCATCAAGCCATGCATCTATTAATTTAGGGCGACAAGCCAATCCGCAAGCATTGTTGTGTTTAATAATTGCTAAGGTGGTTTCACTGAAGTCTGCGATCAAATTCATGGCAGCATCAACATCCAGTAAATTATTATAAGAAAGTGCTTTTCCGTGCAATTGTTCAAACATTTCATTAATGTCGCCATAAAAAACGCCTTCCTGATGAGGATTTTCGCCGTATCTTAAAACTGTTCCATTACCAAGGCTTTGTTTGAAACACTTTTCTTCTTGGTCTTTATTGAAATAGTTAAAAATTGCGGTGTCATAATGTGAGGAAACATTAAAAGCTTGTTTGGCAAAATATCTTCTATCAGAAATTTCAGAATTTCCTTGTTTTTCATTTAATAGGTTAAACAAATCTGAATAATATTTTGAAGATGGAACAATTACAACGTCGTTATAATTTTTTGCTGCTGCTCTGATTAATGAAATGCCACCAATATCAATTTTTTCAATAATATCTTCATCTTTTGCTCCCGAAGCAACGGTTTCCTCGAAAGGATATAAATCAACAATTACCAAATCAATTCCAGAAATATCGTATTCTCCAATTTGAACTTTATCTTGCTCATTATCTCTGCGATATAATATTCCACCCATCACTTTTGGATGTAATGTTTTTACTCTGCCACCTAAAATTGAAGGGTATGAAGTTAAGGATTCCACGGTTATTGCAGGAATTCCTAAATTTTTAATAAAATCATAAGTTCCGCCTGTTGAAATAATTTCAACTCCCAAATCATTAAGTTTTCTAACAATTCCCTCTAAATTATCTTTGTAAAAAACCGAAATTAATGCCCTCTTAATTTTTCTTGCGTTTTCCATAAATTAACTAAAATACATTTTAACCAAATAACCTAATAAAATATTACGTTATTAATTGTTTATTACTAATTTTACAACTCCTTTTAGTTAAGGATTTTTTTACGAACAAAGATTCGTTTTTGTTACCAAAAACTTAACTAATTTTTTTTTGCAAAATTAGATAAAATAAAATGTTGTTTATAAGATTATTACGAGAAAGTTATTTATTTGCGTTAAACGCAATAATAGTAAATAAATTAAGAACTATTCTTTCTCTATTAGGCATTACAATTGGAATTTTTGCAATTATTTCCGTCTTCACCATTGTTGATTCTATGAAAACTTCCATTCAAACAAGTATAGAATCTCTTGGAAATAATGTTTTATATGTGCAAAAATGGCCATGGTCATTTGGGTCGGATTATCCTTGGTGGAAATATATGAATCGACCAGTTCCCTCATTAGAAGATTTAGATGAAATTCAGAAAAGAAGCAGCTATACTGATGTTGCAGTTTTTATGATCAATACTTCCAAAACAGTTGAATATCAAAACAACAGTCTTGAAAACGCTGCAGTTGTTGCTGCAACACAAGACTTTGATAAAGTTTCTGCTTTTGAACTTAGCGAAGGACGATATTTTTCCAATTCAGAATCGAATGGTGGAAAACCTGTGGCAATTATTGGAAGCGACATTGCAGAAAATTTGTTTCCAAATATGGATCCTTTAGATAAGGACATAAAAATGTTTGGAAGAAAACTAAATGTTGTTGGTGTTTTTAAAAAGGAAGGTTCTAATTTTTTTGGTAATTCTTCTGATAATCAAGTTTTGGTTCCTTTAAGTTACGCTCGTAATGTAATTGATATCAAATTCGAAGGTTTCGATCCAATGATTATGGTCAGAGCAAAAAAAGGAATTTCCAATGAAGAATTAAAAGATGAACTTACTGGAATTATGCGTTCTATTAGGAAATTGAAACCTGCAGCTGATGATGATTTTGCCCTCAATGAAACCAGTTTATTATCTAAAGGATTTGAAGAATTATTTGGCGTTATTGCCCTTGCTGGTTGGATAATTGGTGGTTTCTCTATTCTGGTTGGAGGTTTTGGAATCGCGAATATTATGTTCGTCTCAGTTAAAGAACGTACAAGTATCATCGGAATTCAGAAATCTCTAGGGGCTAAAAACTATTTTATTTTATTCGAATTTTTATTTGAATCAATTATCCTTTGTTTATTTGGTGGTGCACTTGGTTTGTTTATCGTTTATATGGGAACCGTTGTTGTCTCAAGCATGTTAGACATGGATTTGGTTCTTACCCAAGGCAACATTCTTTTGGGACTTTTTGTTTCAGCAATTATTGGACTGGTTTCTGGATTCATTCCTGCATATTCTGCATCAAGATTGGATCCAGTTGAAGCCATTCGTGCCAATTAGTTTAAATTTCAAATATTATGAGTAAAAAAGCACTTTTAATTATCATGGATGGTTGGGGCGAAGGAAATAAATCCAAGTCTGATGTTATTGCCAATGCTGATATTCCATTTATAAAAAGTTTATATAAAACCACACCCCACTCTCAATTATTAACTTGTGGTGAAGATGTTGGATTACCCGACGGACAAATGGGAAATTCAGAAGTTGGACATTTGAACATTGGTGCGGGAAGAATCGTTTATCAGGATTTGGTGAAAATCAATCTTGCTTGTCGTGACAATTCAATTTCTTCAAATCCAGTTTTAGTTGAAGCATTCAATTACGCTAAAGAAAATAATAAAGCAGTCCATTTTTTAGGATTGATTTCTGATGGTGGCGTTCATTCCCAGACCCAGCATTTGATGAAACTTTGCGATGTTGCAAAAGATTTCGGATTGGAAAATGTTTTTATTCACGTTTGCACAGATGGAAGAGATACCGATCCCAAAAGTGGTTTGGGATATGTCGCCGAATTGGAAAAACATCTGGAAAATTCAACTGGAAAAATAGCCACACTTATTGGAAGGTATTATACCATGGATCGCGATAAACGCTGGGAAAGAGTAAAATTTGGATATGATTTGATGGTACATGCTATCGGGAAAAAAGCCAATCATGTTCAAAATGCAATTCAAGAATCTTATGATGAAGGAATAACTGATGAGTTTATTAAACCGATCGTTTTCACTGACGAAAAAGGAAATCACCTCACAAAGATTCAGAAAGATGACGTTTTTATTTGTTTCAATTTCAGAACTGATAGATTGAGAGAAATCACCACCGTCCTCACCCAAAAAGACATGCCAGATTTTCAAATGGAAACCATTCCACTTCATTATCTTACCATGACTCGTTATGATGAATCTTTTAAAAATATTAACATTATTTTCCCTAATCATGATGTCACCAATACTTTGGGAGAAGTGATTTCAAATGCAGGCAAAAAACAAATCAGAATTTCTGAAACTGAGAAATATCCTCACGTTACATTTTTCTTTAATGGTGGACGTGAAGAACCTTTCGAAGGCGAAAGCCGAATAATGATTCCTTCACCAAAAGTAGCAACTTACGATTTAAAACCATCAATGAGCGCTATCGAGGTAAAAGACGCCATTATCCCTGAAATAATAAAAGGAGAAGCTGATTTTATTTGTTTAAATTTTGCAAACTCTGATATGGTTGGTCATACCGGAATTTATCCTGCAATCAAAGAAGCGGTTGAAACAGTTGATAAATGCATTCATGAAATCGCTAACATTGCGTCCAAAAAAGGATATTCGATTTTAATAACCGCAGATCATGGAAATGCAGATTATGCAATAAATGATGATGGCTCACCAAATACTGCACATTCTTTAAATCCAGTTCCCTGCTTTTTAATTGATCCTGATTATAAAACAATCAAAAATGGCAGACTATCTGATTTAGCTCCAACAATTCTTACAATTCTTGGAATTGAAATTCCCAAAGAAATGGACGGTAATGTCTTGATTTAGAAAGTTATCTATTTTTTTTAAGATTTGTTGAATTTTTGTACTACTTTTTATACCTTTACCACTAAATTATTTTTACTATGCAGAAAAGGTGGGTGGTTAAAAACCAGGGAGATAGCGAGCTTGTCAAACAATTAGCATCAGAATTAAACATCAATTATATTCTTGCCAATTTATTGGTGCAACGAAATATTAAAACTTATCAAGAAGCAAAGTCTTTTTTCAGACCACAATTAGCCGACTTACACGATCCTTTCTTAATGAAGGACATGGATAAAGCAATTAAGCGAATTGAACAAGCAATTCTTAAAAAAGAAAAAATTCTTATTTATGGTGATTATGATGTTGATGGAACAACTGCTGTTGCTTTAGTTTTTTCCTTTTTTAAAAAATTATTCAAAAACAATATCGATTATTATATCCCAGACAGATATAAAGAAGGTTATGGTATTTCAATTGCAAGCATTGATTTTGCTGAAGAAAACGACTTCAAACTTATTATTTCCCTAGACTGTGGAATAAAAGCCGTTGAACAAGTTAAATATGCAAATAGTAAAAAAATTGATTTTATTATTTGTGATCATCATCGTCCAGGCGATGAACTTCCCCCTGCTGCAGCAGTTTTGGATGCAAAAAGACATGATTGTACTTATCCGTTTAAAGAATTATCTGGTTGTGGAGTTGGATTTAAACTAATTTGTGCTTTTGCAGAAAAAAATAAAATCCCATTTTCAGAAGCTGAACAATATCTTGATTTAGTAGCGATATCAATTGCTTCCGACATTGTTCCAATTTTAGGCGAAAACAGAATTCTTGCTTACTATGGTTTAAAACTTGTGAATACTGTTCCAAGACCTGGAATTGAAGCTATTTTAGAATTTTCAAACATAAAAAGAAAAGTTGAAACTCCTGAAACTCTCAAAAATCCTAGCAACTGCATTTTTAATCGCGAATTATCAATTAACGATTTGGTTTTTCTTATTGGACCTAGGCTCAATGCTGCAGGCCGAATTGAAAATGGAAAAAGCTCCGTTGAACTTCTAATTTCAGAAGAATTTAGCTTGGCTGCTGAACTTGGTCTGGGCATTAATTCAAGCAATAACGAACGCCGAAACCTTGATACTTCAATAACTCAGCAAGCAATTAATATGATTTTGGCAGATTCTTCATTGATGAATGGAAAATCTACAGTTATTTTTCACCCTGACTGGCATAAAGGTGTTGTTGGAATTGTTGCTTCCAGACTTACGGAAACTTATTATCGTCCAACCATTGTTCTCACTCAATCCAATGGCTTAATTACTGGCTCTGCCCGTTCAATTAAAGATTTCGACATTTACGATGCCATTGACGA
Organism: Bacteroidota bacterium; assembly: GCA_013377115.1. Taxonomy (GTDB): domain Bacteria; phylum Bacteroidota; class Bacteroidia; order Bacteroidales; family CG2-30-32-10; genus Cfx2-01. The sequence goes on from JACAAW010000012.1 coordinate 19,442, forward strand.
ATGCAGCGATTTGCTCGAACATTTTGGTGGTCATAAATATGCCGCAGGACTTTCTCTTAAACCTGAAAACCTTGCAGCTTTTAGGAAGAGATTTGAAGAAATCGTTATTAATACCATTACTGACGAGATGCTTACTCCAGAAATTGAAATTGACGAATGTATCAATCTAAATGAAATTACTCCCAAATTCTACGACGTTCTGAAACAATTTGCTCCTTTCGGACCAGAAAATATGGCACCTGTTTTTCAAACAAATACCGTAATTGATAAAGGCTATGCCAGATTGGTTGGTAGTAATCATTTAAAATTAAGCGTTTCTCAACCAGGTTATACCGAAAAATATTTCGGAGCCATTGCTTTTCAACAAGCAGAACATTTGCCTTATATTTCTAAAAAAATCCCTTTTAACATCTGTTATCATATTGATGAAAACGAATGGAATGGCATGACCTCCCTTCAACTGAATGTTAAAGACATAAAACTTCACTAAAATGAACGAGATTATTTCAAAAATTAACGAATTATCACAAAAATACAGTGATTATACGGCGGAAAACCTATCTAAATTAGTTAAAATTAAATCCGTCAGCCTACAAGAAAAAGATGTTCAGCTCGAACTCAAAAGACAAATGGAAGAAGCTGGATTTGACGAAGTTCGCATTGATGGACTCGGAAACGTTATCGGCAGAATTGGCAATGGAAGCCGCATTCTCGCAATCGACGGTCATATGGATACCGTTGATGTTGGAAACATCGATAACTGGGATTTCGACCCTTTCTCTGGCGAAATTAAAGACGGATTTGTTCATGGCAGAGGAACCGTGGACCAAGAAGGCGGACCTGCTGCCGCTGTAACCAGTGGTAGAATATTAAAAGAACTTGGTTTCGATAAAGACCTTACAGTTTATGTTGTTGGAAGCGTTATAGAAGAAGATTGCGACGGACTTTGCTGGAAATACCTTATTGAAGAGGAAAAGTTAAAACCAGATTTTGTAATCAGCACCGAACCAACCAACCTCAACATTTATCGTGGTCACAGAGGTAGAATGGAAATTGTTGTTAAATTTAAAGGCATCTCTTGTCATGGTAGTGCGCCAGAACGTGGTAAAAACGCCATTTATATGGCCGCAAAAGCTGCTCTAGAAATCGAAAAATTAAACGAAAGAATTCAATCTGATGATTTCCTTGGAAAAGGAACTGTTACCATTTCAGAAATTAAATCTGGTAGTCCTTCTTTATGTGCTGTGGCTGATTATGCTCAATTTCATCTTGACAGAAGATTAACCTGGGGCGAAACTAAAGAATCTGCTGTTGCCGAAATAGAAGCTATTGTTAAAGAATTTGATGCAAAAGTTGAAGTTCTTTATTACGAAGAAACTGCTTATACCGGACTAAAATACGGTATGGAAAAATATTATCCAACCTGGAAAATTGAAGAAAACAATCCTGCAGTCGTTGCTGGAGTTCAAGCTTTCGAAGCTTTATTCAACAAAAAACCGATCATTGATAAATGGACTTTTTCAACCAATGGAATTGCAACCAATGGAATTCATAAAATTCCTACTATTGGATTTGGACCAGGAAATGAAGTTTTGGCTCATGCACCAAACGAAAAAGTTCCAGTTAGCGATTTAGTTGCTGCATCAGCATTTTATGCTGCTTATGCATATTTAATTTAAAGAATTATTATAAAATTTACGATTATGAAACAATTTGAAAACATTATTAGCGAACTTATAAAATTAAAATCTTCCTTATTTGGAAAAGATTTTTTATTAACCTGGGATAAATCAACCGACGAATTAAAACAAACACTTTTTGTTGCTGAAGCATTGAAACTTTTGAGAGACAATAATATCTCTGCAAAATGCTTCGATTCGGGCTTGGCAATTTCTAATTTCCGCGACAATTCAACACGTACTCGTTTTTCTTTTGCTTCTGCTTGTAATCTTTTGGGATTGGAAGTTCAGGATTTAGATGAAGGAAAATCACAAATTGCACATGGCGAAACCGTTCGTGAAACAGCAAATATGATTTCATTTTTAACTGACGTTATTGGTATTCGCGATGATATGTTTTTGGGAGCTGGTCACACTTATATGGTTGAAGTTGGTGATGCTTTGGATGATGGATTTAAAGAAGGTGTATTACCTTCACGTCCAAGTATTGTAAATCTACAATGTGATATTGACCACCCAACGCAATCTATGGCTGATTTGCTTCATCTTAAAACGCATTTTGGTTCGTTGGAAAACTTAAAAGGAAAAAAAATCGCTATGACTTGGGCATATTCTCCAAGTTATGGAAAACCACTTTCTGTTCCACAAGGAATTATTGGATTAATGACACGTTTCGGAATGGAAGTAGAATTGGCATTCCCAGAAGGTTATGGTTTAATCCCTGAAGTTCTCGAAATTGCAAAGAAAAATGCTGCCGAAAGTGGTGGTAGTTTCAAAGTTGTAAATTCAATGGACGAAGCATTTAAAGATGCCGATATCGTTTATCCTAAAAGCTGGGCACCATTTCATGTAATGGAAAAAAGAACAGCCTTATTGCAAAATAATGACAGTGCTGGTTTAAAAGAACTCGAACAACAATGTTTAGCAAATAATGCGAAATTCAAAGACTGGGAATGCACCGAAGAAAAAATGAAACTCACAAAAGGTAGTGAAGCTCTTTATATGCATTGTTTACCTGCAGATATCTCTGGAGTTTCTTGTAAAGAAGGCGAAGTTGAAGCCAGTGTTTTTGAAAAATACAGAATTGCAACTTATAAAGAAGCTGGTTACAAACCCTATATTATTGCTTCGATGATTTTGAATAGTAAGTTTGCAAACCCTGCAAAATTATTGGAAGATTTGAAAAACAAAAACATAAAAAGAGTCATTTAAATTCATTACCATGAAAATAAAAACCGGTTTTCTGATTTTAGTAATTTTATTAGGATTATTTTTATTGAATAAACCGCTTTATTCTCAGAGTTTTCATGGCGGACCATTATTAGGGTTTTCGGCAACTCAAGTTGATGGTGATACCCAGTCTGGATTTAATAAATTTGGAGGCATAATAGGTGGTTTTGTAAACCAAAAACTTTCGGAAAACATAAAACTTCAATTTGAATTAAAATACATCCAAAAAGGGAGCAGACAATCTGCCAAACCAGCAAATGGATATCAAAGTTGGAAAATTGCTTTAAATTATGTAGAAATTCCTCTTTTAGTGAAATATTCTTTTAATGAAAACAGAAAGAAACTTAAGAATTTTGTTCCTGAAGCAGGGTTGGCAGTGAGTTATTTAACTAATTATTCCTATAGTGACCAAAATGGCCAGTATAATAATTTAATTAAGGATAATTATCACAAATTTGATTACGGTATTTTGGCAGGAATTTCTTATAAACTTGGCGAAAAGCTTTCTGTTAATTTAAGATATTCCTATTCTATTTTGTCGGTTTATGAACCCAAATACCCCATTAATCCAATTTACAAAGGACAATTTAATAAAGTACTTGCTTTCACTGCAAACTATCAATTTTAAGCAATGGTTAATTTTATTTTAAACGGTGAAAAGATTTCCCTTGAAATAATAGAAGATATTTCATTGTTAGAATATCTCCGACTCATCAAAGGAATTATTTCTGTGAAAGACGGCTGCTCCGGACAAGCCGCTTGTGGCGCTTGCATGGTAGAAATCAACGGTGAAGCAAAATTATCTTGTACAACAAAAATCTCTTCACTCGAGGGAAAAGAAATTACCACTACTGAGGGAATTCCTGAACCAATCAAAAAAATTCTGGGCGAGGCTTTTGTTGGAAAAGGCGCCGTTCAATGTGGATTTTGCACCCCAGGGTTTTTAATGAGAACCAAAGTTTTGCTTCAAAAAAATCCATTACCTAGCCGGGAAGAAATTGCCCATGCATTAACACTCAATTTATGCAGATGCACTGGTTTTGTTAAGATTATTGATGCAATCGAAGCTGCCTCAATTTCTTTGAAAGAAAACAAAACAATAAAAACTCCTGAATACACTGGTAAAGTGGGAACTTTTTTGCCAAAATACCAATCTTACGAAACAGCAATTGGCACTCGACCTTTTGTTGATGACTTGAAATTTGATGGAATGCTTCACGCTGCTTTAAAATTTAGCGACCATCCAAGAGCAAAAGTTTTAAAAATTGACATTTCAAAAGCCCAAGAATTAGAGGGTGTGAAAAAAGTTTTTACAGCCAAAGACATTCCCGGAAATCATCAAATCGGTTTGATTTTTAAAGACTGGTCATTAATGATTGATGAAGGCGAAACAACACATTATATTGGCGATGTAATTGCAGGAATTGTGGCTACTTCCGAAAAAATTGCCAGAAAAGCAGCTTCCTTAATTCATATTGAATATGAAATTTTAGAACCAGTCATCGATCCTTATAAAGCATTAGAAAAAGAATCACCTACTCTGCATGGCAATTCTAATTTGCTGGAGAATTGTGTAATTCGCCGTGGTGAATTTGAAAAATCCTTTGAAAATGCTGCATACACTGCAAATGGTTTTTTTCAGACACAAAGAATTGAACATGCTTTTTTAGAAACAGAAACCGCTGTTGCAATGCCCGACGAAATTGGCGGAATTAAAATATACAGCCAAGGACAAGGCGTTTATGTTGACCGAAAACAAATTTCGGAAATTCTTTCACTTCCGGAAGAAAAAGTTGAAGTCATTTTAGTACCAAATGGTGGCGGTTTTGGTGGAAAAGAAGACATGACGGTTCAAGGGCATGTTTCCCTTTTTGCATTTCTTTTACAAAAAACGGTAAAACTTCATTTGAGTCGTGAAGAATCAATAACCATGCATCCAAAACGCCATCCCGTATTTATGGACATGGCTTTATGTTGTGATAACAAAGGAAAACTAACGGCAATTAAACTTCGTGCAGTTGGAGATTCTGGAGCTTACGCTTCTGTTGGAACAAAAGTTTTAGAAAGAGTCGCAGGCCATGCTACTGGAGGTTATTACGTTCCGGCAGCTGACATAGAAGCAAAAACAGTTTATACCAATAATATTCCTTCTGGTGCTATGCGCGGTTTTGGTGCCAACCAAGTTGCATTTGCTCTGGAAACTTTAATTGATGAGCTTTGCGAAAAAGGAAATTTCGATAGGTGGCAATTCCGCTACGACAATGCTTTGGTAGAAGGACTTTCAACCTCAACAGGTCAGATTTTAAAAGGTGGTGTTGGAATTAGAGAAACATTATTGGCTGTAAAAGATGAATTTTACAAAGCAAAATACGCTGGTTTGGCTTGTGGAATAAAGAATTCGGGTGTTGGAAATGGAATGGCAGATTTTAGCGATGTAAAAATAAAAATCATTTCTGAAGAGAAAATTTTGATCGAACACGGCTGGACAGAAATGGGACAAGGAATTCACACCATTGCAATACATGCACTTTGCGAAGAAACGGGTCTCAATCCCTCAATGATGGAAGTTAAAGTAGAAACCTCAGCAGGAATTGTTACAGGAATGACTACTTCTTCCAGAGCCACAGCATTGCTCGGAAATGCAATTATTGATGCAGCAAAAACCTTAAAAAAAGATTTAGAAACAAAAGGAATAAAAAATATTATTGGAAATACCTATACCGGCCGATGGATTTGCGATTGGACCACAAAACCCGGCGCCGATGTTAAAGAAATTATTACCCATTATTCCTACGGATATGCAACGCAATTGGTGGTTTTAAATGATGAAGGTGAAATTGATACTGTTTTTGCAGCCCACGATGCCGGAAAAATCATGAACCCAATTATGTTCGAAGGCCAAATTGAAGGTGCCGTTCATATGGGATTGGGCTATGCTTTGAGCGAAAATTTACCAATGGAAAATGGAAGATTGAAAAGCACCAAATTAAAAGATTGCGGAATCATTCGTGCAAAAGACCTTCCCAAAATCAAAGTAATTGGCGTTGAGAAAAAAGACCCTGTTGGACCTTACGGTGCAAAAGGAATTGGTGAAATTGGTTTAGTTCCAACTGCTGCTGCTGTGGCCAATGCGTTTTATCAATTTGATAGAATCAGAAGGTATGAGCTACCGTTAAAACGGAAAAAAGATTGAGAGACAACTAAAGTTTTTGAAAAGAACAGACTACAAAAGTTTCAAAAACTTTTGTAGTCTGTTCTTTTCAAATCCTGTGGAGTATTGATATTGATAAGTATATTTTCGTTTTGCCAAGGATGTTCAACCCTCTTAAAAAGTTTCAAAATTTCATTCAATTTTTCAATTTTTATATCTGCTTTTTTAATGAAATCAATTATTTCCTGGCTTAACAATACTGGGTGACCGCCTTTTCCATTAAAAACAGGCAACACGAAACTATTTTCTTCTTTTAAATTGTAAAGTTCATTTAGTAAATCGACTTCAACGAAAGGATTATCAATATTTTGAATAAAACAATACGAATTTTCTAATTGCGTAATTCCGCATTGAATCGAATACAATCTGCCATAATCAACATGTTTATTTACTGCGATTTTTATTTGGCTTGAAATTGCCAGGTTTTTCTCAAAAAAAATTTGATTGGTTTCTTCATTTAAAACCACGATTACCTCCTTACAACCAAATTTCAAATAAACTTCAACTATTTTTTCGAGAAATGTTTTCCCTTGATTCCACTCCAAAAAAGCCTTCGGACTTCCCATTCTGGAAGAGTTTCCAGCCGCTAAAATAACAACACTTGTATTTATTTTCTCGAAAAGCATAGAAGTCAGTCAACGAAAGTTTAAATTTGCACGAATTTAAGTCTTTTTTTACAAAATACCATGAACGATAGATTTTCTCCAATCAGCATTACCCGTCTTTTTTCAATAATTGAAAAAGAATACTTTTCCAAAAAAGAAATTTTTGGAATACCTGAACAATTGTTTTTCAATCCACAAAACCATGAAAGTTTAAAAACTGAACATTTTTACCAGCCGCTGGAAACGCCAATTGGCTTAGCTGCCGGTCCGCACACTCAAATGGCGCAAAACATTATTTCTTCATGGTTATGCGGTGCAAGATATATGGAACTCAAAACCGTTCAAACACTTGATGAACTGGATGTTTCGAAACCTTGTATTGATATGCAAGATGAAGGCTATAATTGCGAATGGTCGCAGGAGTTAAAAATTCACGAATCTTTTGATGAATATTTGAATGCATGGATCATCATTCACCTTTTGAATCATAAATTTGGCAGGACTTCCGGAAAAGAAATTGGAACCATTTTCAATATGAGTGTAGGCTATAATATGGAAGGCATTTTGAACGACAATATTCAATGGTTTTTTAGCAAAATGCAAAATTGTAAAGCCGAGAAGGAAATTAAAATTAAGGGACTTGTTCCGTTTTATCCTGAAATCGCAAAAATTGATATTCCCGATTGTATTTCGAACAATATTACGCTTTCTACAATGCACGGCTGTCCGCCCGAAGAAATTGAAAAAATTGCCAACTACCTGATTTCAGAAAAGAAATTGCATACCGTAATTAAATTAAACCCAACTTTACTCGGTTCCGAAAAGCTAAAATACATTTTAAATAAAACTCTGAACTTCGATACCATCGTTCCAGAAATTGCTTTTGAGCACGATTTAAAATACGATGACGCATTAAAAATCATCAAAACCCTTACTGAAAATGCAAAAATAAATAATGTTTTTTTCGGTATAAAACTCACCAATACACTCGAATCGGAAAACAATAAAACCATTTTTCCTGCCAAAGAAAAAATGATGTATATGAGCGGTCGCGCGCTGCATCCAATCAGTATTAATCTGGCTGCGAAATTACAAACAGAATTTAATGGAAGTTTAAACATTTCTTTTTCCGCTGGTGCCGATTGTTTTAATATTTCTGAAATTTTGAATTCAGGATTGTCGCCAGTTACCGTTTGTTCCGACATTCTAAAACCCGGTGGTTACGGTAGATTGAAACAATATATCGAATCCATCAAGAATAAAACAAAAGCCGAAAATTCCGTAAAGCATTTAAACGCTTACGCTGAAAAAGTGCTGGATGATAAAGCTTATGTAAAACCATTGTTTCACAATCCTTCCATAAAAACCGATCGGGAATTAAATTATTTTGATTGCATCCACGCGCCATGCGTTGACAATTGTCCTACCAATCAAGACATTCCTGATTATTTATATTATGCTTCGAAAGGAAATTTCGACAAAGCATTTGAAGTGATTATGAAAAAAAATCCATTCCCTACCGTGCTGGGATTGGTTTGCAATCATCTTTGTCAGACGAAATGTACTCGGATTAATTATGATAATTCCATTTTAATTCGTGATGTAAAACTTGCAATTGCTGAAAATGCTTCGCCAAATTTTGATGTAAAATTGCTGCCTTCAAATGGTTTAAAAGTGGCAATAATTGGCGCTGGTCCATCTGGGCTCGCTGCTGCTTATTTCCTGAAAATTGCAGGTTTCGTAGTAAATGTTTATGAAACAAAAAATATTGCTGGAGGAATGATTTCGCATGCGATTCCTGCATTCAGAATAAAAAATGAATCTATTCTAAAAGATGTCGAAAGAATTAAAAATTTGGGCGTTAAAATTCATTATGAAACAAAAATAAGTCAAACTTCTTTCGAACAATTGAGAACCAGTAACAATTACGTTTATGTTGCAGTTGGTGCGCAGGAATTTCAGAAACTGGGAATTGAAGGAGAATCAGTAAATGGCGTGATTGACGCATTTACTTTTTTATACGGAACGAAAAACAATAAAAATTTTGAATTGGGTAAAAAGGTTGCAATTATTGGTGGCGGAAATACTGCAATGGATGTTGCCCGCACAGCAAACCGAATTGTAGGCCCCAACGGAAAAGTAATTGTTGTTTACAGAAGAACGATGAATGAAATGCCCGCCGACAAAGAAGAAATTGTGGCATTATTGCACGAAGGAATTGAAATCATTGAATTAACTGCACCTGAAAAAATTAAATCAGAAAACAATAAAGTCGTTTCCTTGATTTGCTCGAAAATGATTTTGGCAGATTTGGATAAAAAAGGTCGTGCCATTCCTATTAAAGTTCCAAATTCTGAATTTGAAATTGCTGTAGATACTATAATTCCTGCCATTGGACAAAGCATCAACATTGATTTTGTTGAAAAAGATTTAAAAATTGTAAATCAATCTACCGGTGAAACTGAACTGAAGAATGTATTTATTGGTGGTGATGCCTCGCGAGGAGCTGCCACGATTATTAAAGCTGTTGCCGACGGTCGAAAAGTTGCGGATGCCATTATAAAATCGGCCAATTTAGATTTTGATTTCAATCCAGTTGTGGAAGCAAAAAATTTAAGCTATTCAGATTGTATTCTAAAAAAATCTGAAAGGGTAAAAGGCATTGAAATTGAAGAAACAAAAATTACTGAAAGGGGCGGTTTTGATTTGGTTGTAAAACCTTTAACCAAAGAACAAGCCATCGAAGAAGCCGCCAGATGCATGAATTGCAATGATGTTTGTAGTGTTTGTGTTACCGTTTGTCCGAACAGAGCGAATTACACCTATCAAATTGAACCCGTAAATATTCAATTGAAAAAGGTAATAAAAAAAGACGAGGAAATAATTGTTGAGAATGATATTATTTTCAAGGTTGAACAACAATTTCAAGTAATAAATATCAAAGATTTTTGCAATGAATGTGGAAATTGCACAACATTCTGTCCCACGAATGGCGAGCCATACAAAGACAAACCCAATTTCTATTTAAATATTAAAAGTTTCAACGAAGCAGAAAGCGGTTATTATTTAAGCAAACTCGAAACCTCAACAGTTTTAATTCATAAAAATAAGAAAGTTCTAAAAACGCTGACTTTAGAAAACGATGAATATACTTATGAAACAGAGCAATTCCGAGCAAAGTTTGAAAAAGAAAATTTCGAATTTAAAACGATTGAATTTTTAACGCCATGCGTAAAACAAGTTCATTTTAATAATGCAGCTGAAATGAGTGTGCTAATTAATGCAGCAGAATTCCTCTATATTTAATAAAATGAGAATTCTTTTTCATGAGTTTATTGAAAAATATTTTCAGATATGCTGAACAAAAACCAATTGATAAAAAAGGTGTAAAACAGTCTATTTCTAATAACTATTTCACATTAATTTTACTAAAACAATCATCCGAAGGATGTGAGACACCAAACAAATCAAAATAAAAAGGGCCTTTTTTACAATATTTAGTTTGCTGAACATTTAGAATTTGCTTTGTAATAAATTCATTTATTTCTTGAAAACCATATTTCATGGCACAGTCAGCCATTCCACATGCGCATAAAGCATCGTCATACTTTTTATATTCATCGCTTGATTCGCCATACTGTAGCTTTATCTCATTCACAGTTTCTTTAGTAACATGAACCCACCGTTTCACTACTTCATTAACTGTTTCTTCTGTTACAACGGCGTTCTTATTATTTTCATCTTTCAATTTACCTTCTCCGTTAATATGATGGCCAATACCAATACCATGTCCAATTTCATGAATTACGGCAGCTATGTATTGATTTTGAGCAATCGTATTTTCTTCAGAAGGAGTGAATAATTTGGTGCATTTTGTAATGGAACTACACTGAGGGCAAACAAACATTTCATGCATAGAAGTGCAGAAAAAATCACAAGTAGCTGGATACTTCGAACAAAAAATACGATAAGGACATGCTTTTTTTATTGCATAATAGAATGGTCCTTCATTTTGAAAAGTAATTAATTCATTTTTTTCTATTGGAGTAATTTTTTCAACATTTACGTCGGGTGTCAACAATGATTGTCCGGCAGAGATAGTGCTATCAATAGCCGTTGAATATACCAAATATAAGCTATAATGTTTCTTGATTTGAAATGAGGCAGTAGTGTTATAGTTTAAAAAACGATTTTCATATTTATTAAGCTCATTTGCAAATCCAATACTAAGTCCTTTTGATTTCCCTAATTCGTTTTTTACTATTGCCGAATTATAATTTACAACTTGTGTTTCTGTTAGTGAATGCCAGTTAATTTCTGCAGGATTGTTAAGAGCATAATATTTTTCGAAAATTATTTGAGTATCGTCATAAAAGAAAACATCTTTATTCTTGGGATCAGTTCTAATATGATCACCTTTTCTGAAAACGTTTTCAGGTTTTTTACAAAAATCTTTTTTTGCATAGAACCCCCTATATTCTTCATACAAAGAGAAACCATCTCCGTTGTCTCCGGCTTTATATTCTGGAAAATTATCAGAATCATCTAATGGGGGTAGAGATTTGTCATAAATACCAACATCTTTTTCCCATTTATCTGCAATAAAATTTTTATTAGCATCTTCAGGCAAAGTAAGGCCAATTCCTTGATCGTAATGGCTCAATGCTTTTACATTTTTCGTAGGGGCATAAGCTTCGAGTTTTCCATAAGCTGCAAAATCATTATAATCAATATCAACAGAAATTCCGGAAACTTTTTCACTTGTTTTCACATGAAAACTATCGATATAAATAATGTTTTTATTTTCGGGATTATTTGGAAACCACATGTCTGCTGCATATTTCAAAATACCTTCTTGCTTACATGGAAAATTTGTACAAACACCAGGATAATGCGAAACATTTTTTAAATAAAAATGAATGGTATCTTTCGGAGAATCATCTTCTGATTTAAGTTCTACTTTTACCTTTAAGGTTTTATAATCACTACTTTCTTGAGATACTGGCAGCCAATTATGATATAATTCGTCTTCTTCAGTAGAAAGCAAAAGATCATTTTCAAATTTTCCAAAATTAATGGTTACTTCACAAAACTCGGTGGTTTCAACCACTTCTTTTGTCAAATTGTTTTTTGAAACAAAACGATAAGAACCCATTGCATTTAATGATTTGAAAGCAGGTTTATTCCTGATATAATCAAAAATTTGAGTGGTATCAATTTTTAGCAAATTGTATTCTGTGATATATTCATTTTCAAATTCGGTTGCTGGTACTTCTTTAGAATAAAATCCCGGAGAAATTCTTTTAAAATTATCAGGCATTTCAGTACTATTCAAAAACATATTTGTTGTTAGAGGCGTTAGAAGACTATAAGTGAAATCATTTGAATTGATCCATTTGCATTTTCCATCATTTTCAGGATCGGGCTTAAATGTTTGTGCAGAAAGCTGCAAATCTTTAATATTACCCCAGCCACCGCCGCCAAATACTTTTAAAATGTAGTTTCCCTTTTCATCTTTGATACTTGAAATATAAACTGTTACCCCGCGGTTTTCGTCTTTTACCATACCGTTTCCCGATAATTGTATCGTTTTTACCAATCCAGCATCTTGGTTATAATTACAGGGATCAGGCCCCCAAGTTTGGCTATCATAGGTTAAATCGGTTGGTGATCTTGGAATCTTTGCAGTTACGCGAGTTTCTGTTTCATTCAATGTTCTTGAAAAATTATTCGCAATCCCAACATTTGGCAGTCTTTTATCTGGATATTTTGATAAGTTTAAATTTTTTAATTTCTCTTCTGTTAGCGAAAAGGAAATTTTTAAAGCGGTATTAAATGTAACCTTAGTAACTTCTTTTGACGTCACCTTTCCATCAACTGTAGTAGTTTTGGTAGTGGTGGTTCGGCATACAATGCTACCATCAGTTAAACTAGGCTCGCCAAAAGCAAATTGGGCATAACTTTTTGCCGATAAACATAAAATACATGCCAGTAAGATGAGGGTTTTATTCATAAAAATTTATAAGTTGAGTAGTGATCAAATTTTTAATACGAAAAAGGAAAATATTGTTATTAATTCTTAACGATTCTGCAATATTAGAAAAAATCCATCAAAAAAAAAACCCGAAAAATTTTGAGTTTGCAAATATGACATCAAAAATAATTAATCGAAACAAGCCAAAACAAAAGGTTTCAGAACATCTGTTTTTAAAATGACACATATTTCTGTTATTGAATTGAACTTAAATTTTGAAGTCGGTTTTTGAATTTTAAGACGTATATTTACCTATTAAATTAAAATCAAATGCTTTATGAAGAAATTGATACTAACTGTATTTACAATAATGTTGACTTTTTCTCTAATTGCTCAGACAAATGCAAGTTTTCGCCTTTATCCAGGCTCCGGACCAAAAAAAACCGAAATAAAGAAAAGGGTATTTTTCAAGGATAAAAATGAAAACTTTTTTTCTGGGGCACCCAAGCAATTGCCCATGACAAAGGATATTAATGTGGTTACCAAAAAATTAATTAGCTATTCTCCAAATCCATTTTCCTATTTGGGCAACCAACAAACTGTTTTGTCAAGCAATCCCGATCTTAATTTAATAACATTTACGCATTTAAAAAGCCCGTTCAATATTATTCCAGGTTCAACAACAAATGCAAGCGGTGTGATACAAACAAGCTTCTCAGTAGATGGTGGAAATGTTTGGGATACGCTATTGGTTCCTTATAGAGATTCTATAAATGCATTAAATGCTGGCCGCTATCCTTCTGGCGTTATTTATAATCCCACCGGAAACACCTCCGTTTCGAATGCCTATGCTGTAGTTTGTGGTCCTAAATTAACCAATGATTCATTACCTTGGGCTGGTAATTATTTTGCAAGCGAATCATTTAGTCATGCAAACAATAATATGCAAATAAATGTTGGTCCACAAGATTCAACTTTTGCAAGGAATTATCTTCAATCATGTGACGGGGGTAAATTTCACACAATTGGAACTCACACAAGTTTGAATAGCGACAGTAGCGCTTTTACTTCGATAAATACCTTTAAATATGATGGAAACTGGAATTCCACTACCAATAGTGTTGATTGGAATGTTAGTACGATTTCTCCACCTTTTTCTACTGCGGCTAATGGAAACATCAATGGAAATGCAAATCCTGCTTATGCTTGGTCTAAAGACGGACAAGTTGGCTATCTCGTTTTTACAGGAGCCTCAAATACAGCACCAGACCCGAAAGCCTACGCTCCAATTGTTTACAAAACCATAAATGGAGGGACAACATGGAGTTTAATGCCAAGTTTTGATTTTACGACATTAACTGATATTGATACAACCTTAATAGGAACTATCAGTAATCCAGCAATAAAACATGTTCATTTTTCTGATCCATCCGATGCTGTTGTTGATGCAAATGATAATTTACATATTGTAGGTTTTATTAGAAGTGGATATTACGACAATCCTGATTCTTTGGCATATTACTATTCCTATGAAAAAATAGAAGGTTATATGTTTGATGTTTTTACAACTCAGACTGGGGGTTGGAATGCTCTTTATTTAGATACTCAATATGGAAAAGACTTAAGTGCAGCGGACGATATTCAATGGGGATTAGGTTGGGATAACCGCCTTTCAGTTTCTAAATCTCCAGATGCAACTAAGTTATTTTATATCTGGACAGACACTGATACCGTTAATAATGAAGTTGATCATTTAAACAGGTATCCTGATATTTTGACACTTGGGTATGATGTAAATGTTCAAACATGGACAAACAATCATTCTGCTTGTAATTTAACAAAGGGAACATATTACGATGGAGCGAATCTATTCATGTGCGCCGGGGATTGGGCTTTTGGTAATTTTGGTACTTTCAGACTTAATCTTTCTACTGAAGTTCTCGGAGTCACAAGTGCAGATCCGGCTGGCCATTATTATGTTCTAAATGCCAATTTTCCAACATGCAGTGTTGGAGTTAATGAAATTTTTGACAATTCTGTTTTCTCCGTTTCTCAAAACTATCCAAATCCAGCAAATGGAAATACGGCCATCGATGTTAATTTAAAAAAATCATGCAAAATAAGTTTAGTCATTAGAAATTTAATTGGCCAAATCGTTTATGAAGTTCCTGAAAAAAATGTTAATGCTGGAGTTCACTCTTTAACCATTGATGCCAATCGATTAAATTCTGGTATTTATTTCATTACGATAAATGCTGATAATAGCTTCATCATCAAAAAAATGATTGTTGAATAATTTTTTTATTCTTTTCCGGGCAGTTCGAGGATTCAAAACTTAAGGTAGTTTTTTTATACCTTTGCACACCAATTCTAAAAAAATGGATGCTAAAAAATTTGAAAATATCGTTAATGATTTAAGCGATTTAAAAAAATACGAATCTCTTTATCATTTTGCAAAAAATGAAGAACCCCTTCCTTCAATTGAAAACCTTACCACTATTGTTGAAGATATAAAAAAAGTTTTATTTCCTGGTTTTTTTGGTCAGTCGGAACTAAAAGAAGAAACCATCAATTACTATATTGGAACCAAACTGGATGTCATCAACCGTTCTTTGGCAGAACAAATCAGACGAGGATTTTGTTTTTCATGTAATAAGTCCGATTTAAATTGTATTGATTGCGAGAAACGGTCTAAAGAAATTTCAGACCAATTCATTTCGAATATTCCTAAAATAAAAAGTTTATTGGCAACGGATGTGATTGCAGCATTTAATGGAGATCCTGCCGCCAAGAATTATGGTGAAACGATTTTTTGTTATCCAAGCATTGTTGCAATTACCTATTACCGAATCGCACACGAACTTTTAGAATTGGGTGTTGAATTAATTCCACGTATCATTTCAGAGATGTCGCATTCAAAAACTGGTATTGACATTCATCCAGGCGCAACCATCGGCGAATACTTTTTCATTGATCACGGAACCGGCGTTGTAATTGGAGAAACAACCATAATAGGGAAAAATGTTCGCATTTATCAAGGAGTTACTCTTGGAGCAAAGAGTTTTCCACTCGACGAAAATGGCAAGCCCATCAAAGGAATTGCCCGCCATCCAATTATCGAAGATGAGGTAACTATTTATTCAAATGCCACCATTCTTGGCCGAATTACCATTGGCGAAGGTGCCACAATTGGCGGAAACCAATGGGTAACAGAAGCTGTTGTTGCGAAAACGAAGGTGAATTAATTTAATAAAAAATCATATGTCTTACACTCGAATACTTCTTCATGCTGTTTGGGCAACAAAAGACCGCAAAAAATATTTGATAAAAGAGAATAAAAACCTCTTATGTAATCACATCCACGAATATTGCAAAACAAAAGACATTCATTTGATTAATATTAATGGCTTTGAAAATCATTTACATTGTTTAATTTCAATGTCTTCTGGCCAAAATATTGCCACAATAATGAATTTGATAAAAGGAGAATCTTCGTTTTGGGCAAATAAAAACTTAATATTAAATGAAAAATTTGGTTGGCAAGATGATTATTTTGCGGTTTCTGTGAGTCAATCTCATGTTAATATTGTAAATGATTATATCAATAGCCAAGAAGAACATCATAGAAAAAAAACTTTTCAAGAAGAATATGATGAATTTATTAAGAATTATCATTTTGAAGAATAAAGGGCTAAAGCCCTAAATTTATTAAAAATCCTCTAATAGCCCCGACCTTAAGGTCGGGGCTATTTTATTAACAATACATTTTTGCAGGGCTTCAGCCCTTTAATCCTAAACTCAATACATTCCGATCTGAAAAGGTTGTTGCGAAAACGAAAGTGAATTAAATTTTGAAATAAGGAAAAACACAAAGAAAAAAGATCGCAATAATACTTAAAAGGGACGTAATCCAAAACACCATTATTTGGAAATTTTTTATTGTTTCTAAAGGATAAAATCCAAGAGTTTTGGCAAGCTTTTTCAAAATAATCTTAAATATAAACGGTTCTTTCGGGGAATTTGCATCGTTAATGAATATTCTTATATCGTATTTTATTAAAACAATAAGACCTTTTTTACAGATACTTTATTGTCTGTAAAAACTCTTACAAAATAAGTTCCCTTAGCAATATTTGACAAATCAAAACTTACGGATCCAGATACATTTTGTTTGGAAGCCACAATAATTCCCATGATATTTATTATTGAAATATCTGCTTCCGAAACATTATCAATGTATATCATATCCATTGTTGGATTTGGATAAATCGAAAACAAACTATTTTTGTTATCAGTTAATTCATTATTGCCAGTTATAATAGAACAGGAGCCTTCATTATATTTAGCAATGAAAATATCAATATCCCCGGCTGACACTAAATTCTGGGCCATCGCTCCTGGGTCAAAATCCGCGGTATTATTATACCCGCCTGTAATAATCATTTGTGTTGCAGTTAATGCAAGTCCGTTTAACCTATCATTACCGGTTCCACCATAATTACCGGCACATATAAAAACTCCATTGGAATCCAGCTCACATGTAAATCCATCCAAACCACCAGCAGTAGTTAAATTATATATCCCTCCATCTGGATCAAAATCATTTGTCCCGCTAAAAGTTCCGGCTAAAAAAATATTGTTATTATCATCCAGTTTTATTCTGTATGCTGCCTGATCGTACATTGCCCCTGCCGAGCCACCCATTTGTTTTGCAAAAATAAAATTTCCGGCAGCATCCAATTTGCTCACATAAATTGAATAGCCTCCTAATGCAACAATATTTTGTGTCCCGCCATTTGGATCAAAATTAAGGGTACCAGAAAATTGTCCAGAAGTATAAATGTTGCCATGGTTGTCAAGTGTTATTCCATAACCTATTCCAACGCTCATTCCCGAGGCAGCAAGAGTTTTTGCAAAAATAAAATTACCTGATGCATCTAATTTGCTTATATATGACCCTCTAGGCAAATTGTAAGTAGCTCCACTGGGATCAAAATCAGTTGTGGCAAATGTATATCCTGTTGTATAAACATTATTTGTTGCATCGGTTGCAATTCCTAATCCACGGCTCTCCTCATTGGGAACGACAGCATCAAATTGTTTAGCCCAAATCCATGCACCTGATATTCCATTGAGTTTTGCTACATATGCATTATTATTTACCCCTCCAGTAGCCTCTAAAATAATAGATACTCCAAAAAAATCTTTACCATCATGATAACCTGTTATATAAACATCACCCATTGCATCAGTTGCTATTGCCGCTGCATCCGTAAAACTGTTGCCAACAGCATAATTTGACCATATAAAATTACCTGAAGGATCTAATTTAACAACAAAGTTATTAAACAAAGTTCCACCAGCTGTCATATTTTGTACAGTTGGACCCGGATCAAAATCACAGGTTCCGTAAAACCATCCACAGACTAAAATATTTCCCGATGCATCCAAGCAAAGGTCACGACATAAACCTTGGCCTCCAGAGGGATTCCCAACACCAATAGCTTTTGCCCACACTAGACTCCCTGCTGCATCATATTTACAAACATAAGACGCAGCTGGCATTGTGCCCGTATGTATATTCGTGACTCCAGTTCCAGGATCAAAATCTATTACACCTGTAAAGGTGCCAGCGACATAAATATTTCCTGCCAAATCAGTTACAACTGATTTTCCTAAATCTAATCCACTGCCTCCATATGAATTCGCAACATTGTACGCAGGCTGTGCAAATAATCCTTGGGAGCAATATGCAATACCAGCAATAAAAAAACTCATTTTAATAATTTTTTTTAGAATGTTTGATTTCATTTTTATCTTTTTAGAATGAATTTAAGTGGGCCCTGATTATTTTTAGTGAAAAGTTGAAATAAATCGAAGAACCCGCTAATCGATTTCCCAACATCTGGTTTAAATTTTATTTCTAGCTTACTGTTTAATAAACTTTTTTTGCAATCCTCCATTCTTGTTTCCAACTTTTAAAAAGTAAAAACCTTTTGCAATTGTATTTACATCAACAGTGAATAAATTATTTCCTTCTGAAGCAATAGTTGGCTCATGATAAACTAATTTACCACACACATCATAAACAGAAATGTTAATATTTTCTTCACTTAAAGTAGAATATTGAAAACCCAAATTATTTTCGACAGGATTATTTAGCAAAGTTAGTTCGGCAGGCGTATTTTCACCACAATCAGACTTTATTTGAATGGGTCCAAAATATTCAAATTTACCATCGTAATCTGTTTGTTTCAGACGATAGAAATTAATTCCATGCAAGGGTGATTCATCAGTCCATTTATAATTTAAAACCTGATTGCTATTGCCGGCCCCATCAATTGTACTTAAAACATCAAAATCCTTTCCATTCTTCGAACCTTCAATGGTAAAAAAATCATTATTTATTTCTGAAGCTGTTGACCACTCAAGCTTTATTGTATTTTCATTAATACAATCACCATTAAATGATAAGAGTTCTATTGGCAGAACACCGCATAATGGAGCCGTTTGACAAGATGCATAATCGTTTACAACATGCCAATTAAATGGATTAGCTGAGGCGACAAATGTCATGTTGGTTGAAAGAGGACTGACAAAATAACCTTGCGCAGTTGAAGTATATACATTTCCTCCGATTACTGCAAATCCAGCACCACCTGCTGTAACTGGAGCCAATGTTAAAGTCCCAGAACATAATAATGATCCAGTTGGAGTAAAAACACGAATTTGCTGGGGAACATCAGTATTAAATATGTAAATATTCCCATCCGTATCGACATTCAAATCAATTGGACCTGCAAAAGCTGTAAACCCTGGTATCGTCATCCAAAAAGTTGCATTTCCTGTTCCATTATACCTGTAAACATCTCCTGTGGAACCATTTAAATTATAAATATAACCACCTCCACCACCTGGATTAGTGTAAGCTGCGGTTGGACCTGCTGTATGACCTGTATTAATCCATGTATTAGTTACTGCATTCCACCACCAATAGGTCATTGTTGTTGAATTAATGGTATAATATGTGGGAGAAGTTGTTCCACCATTAATATTTGGACAAAGAGTCAAACCTTTAAAAGTGCTATTTGTCAAAGGAATTGTATTTACCGGATTGGTTCCTGAAATTGGCAAACTAGGATCATAAAGACTTATCACATTCCCGGATAATCCCGCTATTTGTGAACAACTAGCAATTGTGTTATTTAGAGCATTAGTTACACATACTGATGTTGGAGTAAAATCAGAATTTGCAAAATTCATCACTCTAAAATAATAAGTTGTTCCAATTGTCAAACCACTGCTGAAACCAACTGATTCTATTTGACCTGTTGTTGTGTATAAGTCTGCCTGAGCACAACCTATTTCTGCTAAACCCGCACATGCACCAGAAAAAACTTGAATACCGGGTTCATTAGTTGCACCAGCAGGTGTGATGACGGTAATCGTTGCATTCGTGCTTGTGGCAACAAAACGATACCAACCTTCTCTTCGAATTATAGCTCCTGTGCATGAAGGTGCAAATCCTGCCGTAATTGTAGCATCATTAATAAGTCCTGAATTGCATGCACCATTTACAGTTATTAAGGTTGCAGAGGCACATGTTGTTCCTTGTGCTTTAATATTATTAGAAAAGAATAAAAATAGAAATAGTATTAGCAAAACGCTTTTTATAATTTTTTTTGTTTTTTTCATCTCATAATAATTTTCAACAAAACTAAAGTGGTAGAATCCAGTTCACAAACCAATATTATTCTTAAGTAGTATGAGACAACAAGCACAATCTCTCCTATATACCTGTTTTTCTTGTCCTTATGTCTTTTTTAAAGGAAATTAATTCTATTGGTACTTATTGCTATTTCAAAAAACAAATCTTATTTTTGCTTAATGAAGAAACCATCTAATCAAGTATTTATTCTTGTTAAATCATTAGACTCGCATGAAAAAACCTTTATTAAGCGCTGTCTTCATAAAGAATCAAAATCATCCATAAATGAAGATTTATTTGATTATCTGTGTTCCCAATCAGAATACAATGAGAATAAAATGCTTTTGTCGGTTAAAAAAATTAAGAAAAGTACCGTTAAACATTGCAAACAAAATATTTTTGATTTCATTCTCAAATCACTTGAACTATATTACGCTGGGTCAACCACAGAACAAAAACTAAATCGGGCGCTATTTCAAGTCAGGATGCTAAAAAAAAAGAAGATGTTTTCGAAAGCCAACAAACTAATCCTCTCATCAATAGAAATAGCAGAAAAGTCAGGTCACTTTTTATTGCAACTGCAGTTTATCGCAGAACAGCAGCTATTAGAAATTGAAAGTGAAAACATTGCAGATTACGAACAGTTTTTTTTGAAAAACTCATTTGCAAAGGAAAAATTGCTAAATTCATATATTAATGCGCAACAAAATCAAGAGAAAATTCATTTATTACGAAGGTTAAATATTAAGGATGGTTGTTATCCGGAAAATGAAAAACATCAAATAACTAAAAAGATTAATTCAGATATCATCCTGAAATCAAATTCAAATGAAACTAGAAATACCTTCATTGTTTTACAAGAAAATTTTATTGAATACTATTGCCTTTTATTGCTAAATGAATATTCTAAATCAAAAGAATGTTTTAAAAGGTATTTAAATTTATATGAAAGGTTTAACGAAAAAATCGAAAACCCTGAAGAATATTTATGGCATTTACATGTGGGTATTACCATTAGTATTTTTACTGATGACAAGAATTTGCTTTGGGAATTAGATAAAAAAGCTGATAATCTATTAACCGCGCTGCAGGTAAAATACAAAAATACTGAGGTATTGGTAAATTATATCATTGTAAAAAATAATGTAATTGCTTTTTTAACACATGATGAGGATTTTCAGGAAGCAAGCATTAGATCTGAAAGTTTAAAGAGTGTTATTCTTACAACTAAAGTAAAGCCTAGTATTAGAAAAATATTTTTAGCTAATTTATGTCAAACTTATTTGTGCAATGGTGAAACCAGAAAAGCTTTGCAATGCTATAATTTGCTAAATAATAACCATGAATATCAAAATATTCGGAATGATATTGATCCAGGTATGAACGTTTTGGGTTTAGCAATTTTCTTCGAATTAGATTCTCATGAAAATATTGAAAGTTTAGTCAGAAGTTGTAAAAGAAAGATAGACTTCAAATTGCAAAGCAAAATTTATCATCACCTTATTAGCTTCTTTTCTGAAGCAATAAAAACAAATGAAAAGCCAAAATTAAAATTATTGTTTGAAGATATTTTACAAAAAATAAATTCTATTGAAACTAGCGATTCAGAATCCGTTTTCTTTCTTGAAAACACTTTGATTGGTGCATGGCTGAGAAAAAAATTCAAATTTCTAGTTTAGGTTTTTGCCATTGGGAAACCTCAAAATCTTCTAAACCCCTAAATTCATTTAAAATCCTCTAATAGCCCCGTCCTTAAGGTCGGTGCTATTTTATTAACAATACATTTTTGCAGGGCTTCAGCCCTTTAATACTAAACTCAATACATTCCGATCTGAAAAGGTTGTTGCAGAAACGAAGGTGAATTAAAATATCTAATTGTCTTTTACATAATGTCATAGTGTGTGCCAAATCGATGGGAAATCCATGGGAGATCCAAGGTTAATCCATGGCTAATGCATGAAGAGTGCATGAAAAACAAAAAGGGATTCTGCATAAAACAGAATCCCTTTTCTTTTACAAAAGTATCTTAGATCAAAAATATAATTTATAATAAACCATAGGCGAAAACCCAAGTTGATATTGGTTTTCAACAGTTTGCTTTTGTCTATTATAGGTTTGCATTAACACATTTT
>JACAAW010000120.1 GCA_013377115.1 Bacteroidota bacterium
TCGTTAAAATATTTTGTCTTCTTTGTTTGCTATTAGTAGGAAATATTGCTTTTTCCCAAACTGATACCGATGAACAGTTAGCTGCTCAGTATTTTCAAAATAAAGAATTCGATAAAGCGGTTATTCTTTATGAAAAACTTTTTGCCAAAAAACCAGGACCACTTTTTTACAATTCTTATTTAGATTGTCTTTTAGAACTCAAAGATTTTAATAAGGCTGAAAAGCTTGTGAAGAAACAAATTAGGCAGGTAAATAATCCAGCAAAATATCAAGTTGACTTGGGATATGTTTATTTAAAAGCAGAAAACCCTTCAAAATCCAAAGATCAATTCGAATCAATAATTAAGGAACTACAGCCTATACCTCAGCAAATAACTGATTTGGCGAATGCTTTTATTGATCGAGGCGAAATAGATTATGCAATTGAAACCTATAAAAAAGGCAGAAAATTAATAAAAAGTGGTGTTTACTTTAATGTGCCTTTAGCGGAAATCTATGAAAAGAAATTTGATTATCAGAATATGATGATTGAATTTACGGACTTGCTTGAATATGGCGATATTCCAATGGAAACGGTGCAGAATTTAATTCAAAACACATTAACAAACGACGCCGACAATAAAAAAAGCGACATTCTGAAAACCATTTTATTAAAAAGAGTTCAGAAAAATCCTGATAATACAATGTATTCCGATATGTTAATGTGGATTTCTATTCAGCAAAAGGATTTCGAAAACGCCTTAACACAAGCCAAATCACTTGATAAAAGATTAAAACAAAATGGAGAACGAGTTTTAAATGTTGCTCGTCTTTCTGTTTCAAATAAAAGTTTTGATACTGCCATTAAAGCATATGAATATCTTGTTGGTAAAGGTCCCGAAAGCTATTATTATTTAGTCGGAAAAATTGAATTGCTCAATGTAAAATATCAAAAAATAATTTCTTCTTTTAATTATACAAAGCAAGAACTTACTGACTTAGAAGCAGATTATTCCAAAGTCATCAATGAATTTGGAAAGAATTCTTCCACCATTCCGATGATAAAAAACCTTTCTCATCTTCAGGCTTTTTATTTGAATAAACCAACGGATGCAATCAATAATCTTACGGAAATAATTGCTACGCCAAATATTTCGCTTTTAACAATTGCCGAATGCAAAGTGGAACTTGGAGATATTTATTTAATGGCGGGAAATCAATGGGAGGCCACACTTCTTTATTCTCAGGTAGAAAAAGCAAATAAAAACGATACTATTGGTTTTACAGCAAAATATAGAAACGCAAAACTTTTCTATTATATTGGAGAGTTTGATTGGTCGAAAGCGCAGTTAGATGTCTTAAAAGCCTCCACTTCAAAATTGATTGCAAATGATGCAATGGAATTAAGTCTTTTAATTTCTGATAATATGGACGAAGACAGCTCTTACACGGCTCTTACAGTTTATTCTAAAGCCGATTTTTTTGCCTTTCAAAATAAATTTGATTCTGCATTTATTAAACTGGATTCTATCGAGAAGTTTTATCCAGCAAGCAAATTGATGGATGAAGTTTATTTCAAGAAAGCAGATATCTATATACAAACTGGAAAATATGAATTAGCAGATAGTATGCTGCAGAAAATTGTGACGAATTATCCTTCCGATATTCTTGCTGATGACGCTTTATTTAGGTTAGCAGAACTCAATGAATATCAGTTTAAAAATAAAGCAAAAGCGCAGCAATTGTATCAAGATTTAATGACGAATTATCCTGGAAGTCTTTTTGTTGTCGAGGCCCGGAAGCGTTTCAGAAATTTACGTGGCGACCAAATAAATTAACCTATGGATTTTGTAAGGCCTAAAAAGCATCTTGGACAACACTTTCTGAAAGACGAAAACATTGCCGAAAAAATTGTTTCAAGCCTAACCGGAAAAACAAAAAATGTTCTCGAGATTGGACCAGGAATGGGCGTTTTAACGAAATATTTATTGAAAGACGAGTCGATATTACTTCATGCTATTGAAATTGATAGAGATTCTGTTGCTTATTTAACTGTAAATTTTCCAGAACTTAGAGGAAGAATCATTGAAGGCGACTTTCTCCATATTAAATTTGATACAATTATTGAGAATGAAAACTTTTCAATTATTGGAAATTTTCCTTACAATATTTCCAGTCAGATTCTATTTAAAGTTTTAGAACATCGGAATCGAATTCCTGAAGTGGTTGGTATGTTTCAGAAAGAAGTGGCACAGCGTATTGCAGAACCCCCAGGAAGCAAAGCTTATGGAATTATCAGTGTTTTATTGCAAGCATATTACGATATCGAATATTTGTTTACCGTAAACGAAAATGTATTTTCACCACCACCAAAAGTTAAATCTGCAGTAATTAGGCTAACAAGAAACAATGTTCAAAAGCTGGATTGCGACGAAAAACTGTTTAAAAGCATTGTAAAAACGGCATTCAACCAGAGACGCAAAACATTGAGAAACGCGCTAAAAACTTTTCATTTTAATCCAGAAATGATTAATAATGAAATGCTCAATCGCAGAGCTGAAACCCTTTCTATTGCTGAGTTTATTGAAATTACAAATTGGGTGATTGTAGAAAATTAGGATATTAAATTTTCTTACTTTTTAAATCTTTTTTCTTAATGCTTTTATTTTTGATGGCCTCCGCGAACCATGAATAACTCCAAGAATAATTACGTCAAAGTTTTTTATTTTGAAAATAATTAACCAACTATAGCAAACGGCACTGCGATAAATTTTGTTTTTAGTTGGGATTTCTTTACACTCATGAAACACAAAAGGGTTTAATTCAATACGATCAATAATATTGTAAATTGCATCTCCTACACGAATAGCATTTAACGGTTGTTGTTTGATGTAAGCAATATGTCCAGTAATGTAGTCAATATTTTGTAAGGCATTTTCAGAAATCCTTACTGAATATTTTTTTGTAGTTTTTCCTTTTGTGATTTCCATTTTTGCTTGGCCTCAGTTAAACTCACATTAGGTGTATTCTCAGCATTTTCAACCCAATTTTTAAAATTTTCCAAATTCATTGGCTTTCCTTGTAATGCATAGGAGGAAAAATCTTCTTTGACTATTCTGATAATATTTTTAGTCTCGAGATTGTGCAACTCTTTATAAGCTGCTTTATTTTTTACTTCAACTATTATTGTTTGCATAACGTTTTATTTACAACACATACAAAGTTAAATAATTTTTATTCTGAATGCTATAAATTTAACTAAATACTTTTTAAAGTATGAAGATTTAAAAATAAGTTGAACTTAATTTTTTTTCTTAAGTTTGTGTTTTGTTGATTAATATTCAATGAAACTATGGCAACACAAAAGAAAAAAACAATAAAACCAGCTGCAAAACCACCTGTAAAAATTCAGCAAAAACAATCTCAATCCAATATTCCATGGTTGATTTTTGCATTGCTTGGGATTACATTCATTGCTTATATACCAGCGCTTAGCAATCAATTTACGAATTGGGACGACCCTGGTTATATTTTGGAAAATGATTTGGTAAAATCACTTTCTGCCGCAAATATTAAAGCCATCTTCTCGCAATACGTTTTGGGAAATTACCATCCAATTACGATATTATCCTACGCTTTTAATTTCAATCTTTCTAAACTTTCTCCTTTTGGATATATTTTTACAAATATTTTTATCCATTTACTAAATGTTTATTTGGTTTTTGCAGTCACAAAAAAACTATTCAAAAGCAGCAACATCGCTTTTATTACCGCTATCATTTTTGGAATTCACCCAATGCATGTTGAGTCGGTAGCGTGGATTGCTGGAAGAAAAGACATGCTTTATACCTTCTTTTATTTAGGCGGAATATATTATTATCTGAAATTTATTGAAAGTTCCAAAAACATCAAATCTCAAACGATAAACTACTTTTTAATTTTAGTTTGTTTTTTATTGTCATTATTTTCAAAGGCTGTTGCGGTGACGCTTCCAATGGTTTTTTTCCTGATAGATTATGTTTTAAAAAGGAAGTTTTCAGCAAAATTGATTTTAGAAAAAGTTCCATTTTTAATTTTGTCTGTTATTCTGGGACTTATTGCAATTAAAGCTCAAAAAGAACAAGGAGCAATTTTAGATGCCCCAATTTTTTCCTATTTCCAGGCAATTGTAATTGCCTCCTACTCGGCAATGTTCTATATTTTTAGATTTGTTTTGCCTATCAATTTATCTGCCTTTTATCCATATCCAACCTCTATTCCACAATCATTACCATGGAATTATTATGTTTCCTTTGTTTTGTTTATTGCTTTGATAGTTTTGATTTTATTTTCAATTAGAAAAAATAGAATTTTGGTTTTCGGATTGATGTTCTTTTTGGTAACAGTCGCATTGGTATTACAATTTCTCTCTGTTGGCTCGGCAGTTGCTGCTGATAGATACACTTACGTTCCTTATATTGGTTTGGCAATAATTATTGGTTATTATTTTGACAAAATACAAAACGGCCAAATCAAAATATTGAATCCTTATAAAAGCACCATTAAATATTTTGGGGTAGCTATAATTTTGGTTTTTGCTTATTTCACATTCAACCAAACAAAAGTTTGGGCAACTTCCGAAACACTTTTTACCAATGTCATCAATAATTATTCAAATGTGCCAGTTGCATACAACAACAGGGGAAATTATAATAGCTCAAAAGAAAAATACGATATCGCTTTTGATGATTATTGTATGGCAATTAAATTAAATAAAAATTACCAAAATGCTTATGTAAACAGGGCAAATGTTTATGGTTTGAAAGGAAAATTTCAAGAATCTGTTGATGATTATTCCAAAGCAATTGCACTAAACCCTAAAGATTTTAATGCTCATTTCAATCGGGCTGTTACTTATTCTAAAATGGGACAATTTGATAAAGCTCTTATTGATTGTAATAATGCTGATGCCATAAAAGCCAATTTCCCAAATGTTATTGTTAACAGGGCTGATATTTTACTAAATTTAAAGCGATACGATGAAGCAATAGAAAATTATAATAAATATTTGACATTCAATATCAGTAATGGTTATGCACTTCATAATATTGGAAAAGCCTATTTTAATAAAGGTGATTTTCAAAAAGCAGTTGATTATTTTAACCAAGCTGCAGCCACAAATTTGAATGACCCAGGTTTGTATTTCAATCTATCTTTAGGATATAAGAATCTGAAAGAGTATTCAAAATCATTAGAAAACGTTCAGATAGCAGTTAATAAAGGTTATAAAGTAGATCCGGCATATTTACAAGAAGCAGAAAAATTATCAAAACTCAATGGAAAAAAATAAAAAGGTATTGTTCGTCGACACAGCTCATGAAAGCCTAAAACTTGCTTTAGAAAATTACGGATTTCAATGTGATTATTTTCCAAAATATAAACGGGCAGATTTTGAAAAATGCATTGGTGAATATTTTGGTGTTATCATTCGAAGCAAAATTCAATTAGACAAAGAAATTCTAAACAGAGCTGTAAATTTAAAATTTATTGGGCGAGTTGGTGCAGGTATGGAAAGTATCGACCTTGATTATGCTGAGAAAAAGGGAATTGCCTGTTTTAACTCACCAGAAGGTAGTAGAGATGCTGTTGGTGAGCATACTATAGGAATTCTTTTAGCCTTAATGAACAATATTTGCTTTTCTGATAAACAAGTCCGACAAGGAATTCGAAAAAGAGAAGAAAATAGAGGGATTGAAATTAAAGGAAAAACCATTGGAATCATTGGTTATGGAAATATGGGAAGCGCATTTGCTCAACGTTTAAAAAGTTTTGATGTAGAAGTGATCGCTTACGATAAATACAAGACAGATTATTCAAGCGATTTGGTTAAAGAAGAAACCATGAAAAGCTTATTTGAAAGTGTCGATATTCTTAGTCTTCATGTTCCATTAACTGTTGAAACTTATTATCTTGTGGATGATCTTTTTCTCAATAAATTTAAAAAAGAAATTTTTCTGATTAATACCGCTCGAGGTCCTGTTGTAAAGACGGATGATTTGGTTGAAAATTTGAAATCTGGAAAAGTAAGAGGTGCTGCTTTAGACGTTTTAGAATATGAAAGTTTTTCATTTGAAAAATTCAATACTGATGAATTTCCAGAATCTTATAAATATTTAATTTCTGCGGATAATGTTGTTTTAAATCCTCATATTGCCGGCTTAACCAAAGAATCTTATATAAAACTCTCTGAAGTTTTAGCAGAAAAAATCATAAAATTCCTTAAGGAAAATAATTACTAAAAGTAAACATATGAAAAAAGCATTGTTGGTTGGCGCGAATGGATTGGTTGGCTCAAATTGTTTGATGGAACTTTTGGATGATCCGTTTTATGAAAAAGTAGAAATTTGGGTAAGAAATTCAATGAAATTGTCACATCCAAAGTTAATTGAGAAAATCGTTGATTTTGATAATCTTGAAAGCATCCAATCAGAGGAAATAAATCATGTGTATTGTTGTTTGGGAACTACAATAAAAAAAGCGGGTTCACAAGAAGCATTTATTAAAGTTGATTATACCTATGTTGTTGAATTGGCAAAGTTTTGCGAAAAAATTTCAGTTGAGAAATTATTGGTGGTTTCTTCCATTGGAGCCAAAGAGAAATCTTCCAATTTCTATTTAAAAACAAAAGGAAGAATGGAAGAAGCTATTAAACTTTATAATATTCCAGGAATTTACATCTTCCAACCTTCGTTCTTGCTAGGTAAAAGAAATGAAACCCGTATAGGAGAATCAATAGGAAAAGTTTTAATAAATGCCTCTGGTGTTTTTATGTTTGGAAAACTTGCCAAATACAAAGGAATTGAAGCAAAAACGGTAGCCAAATCAATGATTCATTTTGCAAAAAGCAGTAGCAATGGAATTCAAATAATAGAATCTGATCAAATTAAAAATAGTCTTAAATAAAATCTATGCGAAAAGCGATATTCATTTACTTTTCCTTAATCTTTGTCTTTTGTCAAAATGCTAAAGCCCAGCCATTTGTTGATGTCGTGAATTTGCAATGCAATTATTTTCCAAAGACACAATACATTGGAAATTCCAATAATCAGAATTCCTTGATTCTAACAAATGGTAGTTTGTTTTTACCTTTGAAATTAAATCCCAAAAATATATTTGTTGTAGGGCTTGATTTTAATAGAACTGGGTTTAATTATTCTGGCGATACAACAATTAATACTGTTCTGGGAACCACATCATTTCAAGTTGGTTTGGTAAAGCAATTTAGTTCCAAATTTAAAGCAATGATGGTTGCTGTGCCAAAAATTGCGACCGATTTTAAAGATATTGATAATAGAGATTTTCAAATGGGAGGAGCTTTATTGTTAACTTATATTAAAAAAAACAGTTTAAAATTCAAACTTGGTTTGTATTATAATCGAGAATTTTTTGGAAATTATTTTATGCCTTTGGTTGGTATCGACTGGAAAATTAATTCAAATGCATATCTCTTTGGATTACTGCCAGGAACCATGAACTTCGAGTACAAACTTCTTGACAAAAAACTATATACTGGAATTTCTTACAAAAGTATCACTGCATCCTACCGCCTAAATGATAAACTCGGAAAATACTATGTGCGTCAGGGTGATCCTTTTTGGGGAGACGATCAGCTAAAAGGTTTCTTGCATTGTTACATCACAAAGCAAATTATGGTATTTGGTGAAATAGGTTATGCATTGCATCACTATTATCAGCAATACAATGATAATAAAGAAAAAGAAACGACTTTGCCCGTTTATTCTAAAATGAAAGATCAATTATTTTTTGGTGGAGGTTTGGCATTTAGAATTCGGTTGGATGATGATTATTTAAATAGATAACCTTCACTTCAGGTCATTTTTATTTTTAATAAGTACTATTATCGAAAACAGAACTTCTTGAATCAATAAATTCTTTTTTATTGTATTATATTTGTATTTGTCTGGAATTCAAAGCAAATAAATTGCAAAAAGCAATATGTTTCCTATTAATTTACTTGCATAATTTATTTTTTTTTAGTACCTTTAGATTGTATCTATGAGAGAAAGAATTTGCATTTTCATGTTTTTCCTTTTGGGTGGTTCATTTTATTTAAATGCCCAAACTATTTTTTGGACTGAAACTTTTCAAAATGGTTGTGCAGCAAGTTGTAATGCAAATGCCTATTTTGGACCGAATGGAGGATGGACAATAACAGATAATAGTCCGCTTTTAGACGGTTGCGGTTATGCTACTTCTCCAAACACTTGGTATGTAAGTGGTGCGGAATGTGGCAATTCGGTGGGAATTTGTGGCTCTACTTGTGGAGCAACAGATCCTTCTTTGCATATTGGTTCCACAACAATGGGAGATATGGGAGCATCCTTTGATGCCGGTGGTTGGTGTGATTTTGGTATGGGTGGCTGGGGAAGCGGAACTACAACTGATAAACGGTGTCTGTCGCCAGGAATAAATTGTGCGGGCTTCACAGGAATAACCTTAAAATTTAACTATATTGAAAATGGACAAGGAGCAAATGATGATGCTAGTCTTTGGTTTTTTGATGGATCAGTTTGGGCACTTTTAGTAAATACAGCTAAAACTAGTACCGCAGGTTGCGCTGGTCAGGGAAAGTGGACTGCATTTTCAACGCTACTTCCAGCCGCTGCAAATAATAATTCAAATATTAAAATAGGTTTTCGATGGGTTAACAATGATGATGGAGTGGGAACGGATCCATCTTTTGCGGTTGATGATATTACCTTAAGTTATAATGCCCTTTTGCCAATAGAGTTAATTGATTTTAGTTTGCATCCAAATCAAGAAAAAATTGATATTGATTGGTCGACAGCATCCGAAACCAATAATGAGTTTTTTGCAATTGAGAGGTCTTTAGATGATATAAATTATTTTGCGATTGCGATTATTGATGGAGCTGGAAATAGCAATACAGTTTTGAATTATACTGTTACAGACTTTTTTCCTGCAAAGGGGATTTCCTATTACCGAATTAAACAAACAGATTACGATGGAAATTACACTTTCAGCGGAGTGAAATCAATCAACTTTTCAGAAAAGAAAGCACGATTTTCTTTTATTAATAGTGATCTTGAAAATAATTTAATTAATATCAGCATAAACAATCCTTTGTCTTCAGCCTTTTCTGTCGAAATTATAAATGTATTAGGACATCAAATAATCAAAAAATCGTTTCTTGAACCAAATATCAATGGAATTATTCCAATAAATATGGGAGAAGCAATTAGAGGATTTTATATCCTTCGAATTTCAAATGGAACAGAGGAGTATATTAAAAAGTTTTCTTATTAAAGGTAAAACAATTCTTTTTTGTTTCTTAAAAATGCATAAAATAGTAAATAATGTAATTTTATTTCATATCTTTGTTATAGTAAAGATGTGGTGATAAAACATTATTACAAAATGATTAAATTAATTGAATGTCCGCGAGATGCAATGCAAGGATTTGGGCCTTATATAATGCCTAATGTGAAAGCGGATTATATTAACACCTTGTTAAAAATTGGTTTCGACACCATTGATTTTGGAAGTTTTGTTTCTCCAAAAGCAATTCCTCAATTAAGAGATACATCCGAAGTTGTTAAATTATTAGATTTATCGGCAACAAATACAAAACTTTTGGCAATTATTGGCAACGAAAGAGGGGCTAAAGATGCCATGAATTTCGAAGAAATTAAATACCTTGGATTTCCTTACTCTTCATCTGAAAAATTCTTAAGCTTAAATATAAACACAAATAAAAAGGATGCTTTATTAGCAATTGAGAATATTCAAAACTCATGTTCGAAAAATAATAAGGAATTAATTGTTTATTTATCAGTAGCTTTTGGCAATCCTTATAACGACAATTCGGATATTGAACAAATTTTCGATTCAATAAATTCTTTATATGAAATTGGAATTAAAACGATCAATCTTGCCGACACACTTGGCTTAGGAAAGCCTGGAGAAATCAGTGAAGTTTTTTCGAAAGTAATTCCAATGTATCCATATATTGATTTTGGATTCCATTTGCATACCACTTCATATTCATGGAATAAAAAAGTAGAAGCCGCTTATCAAAATGGATGTAATCGGTTTGATTCTGTAATGCTTGGAATGGGAGGTTGTCCAATGTCTGCGAAAGAAATTATTGGGAATTTAAGTACGGAGAATTTAGTTTCCTATTTTAAATTTAAAAATGTGGAATTGGATTTAAATGAAGATTATTTGGCTATTGCCAAAGAAAAAGCACAAAAAATATTTTCTCAGATTTGATTTTAATAAAACGAAAAAAAACTATATTTGAACAAAAAAACTATCATGAACAAAGTTGTTAAGAATGCGAAGGAAGCCATTGAAGGCATAAAAGACAATATGACCGTTATGTTTGGCGGTTTTGGATTATGTGGTATTCCAGAAAATACAATAATGGAACTTTCAAAAACCACAATTAAAGGTTTGGTTTGTATTTCGAATAATTGCGGGGTTGATGATTTTGGCCTTGGTTTTCTATTACAGAATCATCAAATTAAAAAAATGATTGCTTCATATGTTGGCGAAAATGCAGAATTTGAAAGACAATTATTAAGCGGGGAACTTGAAGTGGAATTATTACCACAAGGTTCTTTGGCGGAAAAAATTAGAGCTGGAGGTTCTGGTATTCCTGCTTTTTATGTTCCTGCAGGCTACGGAACAGAGGTTGGTATTGGGAAAGAATCCAGGGAATTTAACGGAAAAATGCATTTATTAGAACATGCACTCACTGCCGATTATGCTGTAGTAAAAGCTTGGAAAGGTGATACTGCAGGGAATTTGATTTATAAATATACTGCCAGTAATTTTAACAATATGATGGCCATGGCCGGAAAAATTACGATTGCAGAGGTTGAAGAATTGGTTCCTGCCGGGGAACTCGATCCAAATTTTATTCATACTCCAGGTATTTTTGTACAAAGAATTTTCCAAGGAGTTGATTATGAGAAAAGAATTGAACAATTAACATTATCAAAATAAAAATAATGGCTTTAGATAAAAATCAAATAGCAAAACGAATTGCCCGTGAATTAAAAGACGGATATTATGTAAATTTGGGAATTGGAATTCCAACCTTGGTTGCCAATTATATCCCTGAAGGAATTAGTGTTACTTTACATTCTGAAAATGGTTTGCTTGGAATGGGTCCTTTCCCCACTGCAGAAACCCTTGATGCTGATTTAATCAATGCAGGAAAACAAACAATTACTTATTTGCCCGGCTCTTCATTTTTCGATTCAGCAACTAGTTTTGCAATGATTAGAGGCGGACACGTTGACATCACAATTCTTGGCGCATTTGAAGTTACTGAAAAAGGAGATATCGCTTCTTGGAAAGTTCCTGGTAAATTAATTAAAGGAATGGGTGGAGCAATGGATTTAGTAGCTTCAGCAAAAAATATTATTGTTGCAATGCAACATACTAATAAAGAAGGTCAGTCAAAACTTTTAAAAGAATGCACCCTGCCATTAACTGGAGTTGCTTGTGTGAAAAAAATCGTAAGTGATTTAGCGGTAATCGAAATTGTTGAGGGAGGTTTTAAACTATTAGAAAGAGCACCTGGAGTTTCTGTTGAGCAAATAAGAGCAGCTACAGAAGGAAATTTAATCGTAGAAGGTGAAATTCCAGAAATTATTGTTTAATTTTACGTAAAAAAAGAAAATAATATGAATTATCCTAAAAAAGTAACCATCGGTGATATTACGGTTAGAGACGGTTTCCAGCACGAAGAAAAATACATTCCTGTTGAAGCAAAACTTTGGGTTGCAGAACAATTAATTTTAGCTGGACTCAAACACATTGAAGTTACCAATCTTGGTAATCCTGTAGGTATGCCTCAATTTAAAGATGCAGATCCTTTGATGAAATCATTAAGAAAAAGCAAACGTGTTGCTCACCTCATTAATGATGTATCGTTAACATGTGTAACTATTCGCGAAAAAGCAATTGAAAGAGCCATTCAAAATAAAAAAGATGGTTTTGGTCCAGATAGAATTTTATTGATGGTTTCAACCAGTGAATCGCATCATATCAAAAACTCTGGTTTATCTTTGACAGATTATTGGAAAATGTCTGAAGAGTGGATAAAAAAAGCAAATGATGCCGGAATTAAAGTAAATGGAACTGTTAGTACCATTTGGGGCTGTCCGATTGAAGGTCCAACCGAAATGAAAAAAGCACTTGAATTTACAAAACGCTGGTTTGATATTGGAGC
>JACAAW010000121.1 GCA_013377115.1 Bacteroidota bacterium
ATTGTATACATTTCATCCATGGGTGTTTCAAGTTTTTCAATTCCCGTTTTCCTAAAAATATTGTTAACTTCTTCATCACAAATTACATTGGCAATGATTGGTCTATCGCTTTTGATTGGAATCCCATTATTAATGCTGATTTACAATGGAACAAAATTAATTTTTGGTTTTAGAACCAAATTCCGTTTCATTGGACTTTCATCATTTTCATTATGGTTAACGGGCCTGGTATTATGTGGAATCGTTGCTTTACAAGTAACCAGAAGCTTTTCACATAAATATGTTAAAACACAAACTGCTAGTCTTATTCAACCAATAAAAAATACGTTGTATCTTGATTTAAAGCCTGATAATTCAATAGACAGTTTAAAAAGTTATGATGAAAAATTCTTATTAGGACAATGGAATATGGTTACTGCAAATGGGAAAAACATTCATTTTGGCGTTCCAAATCTTGAATTTATTAAAAGTGAAACTGATAGTTTTAATTTATTAATCTTCTATTCAGCAAGAGGCGAAAACAGAGACATTGCAATGCAAAGAGCTAATTTAATTGATTACAAATTCGTTCAAAAAGATTCTGTCCTGCTTTTCAATCCATATTTTTATCTTCCAGTAAAAGAAAAGTGGAGAAATCAAAATGTGCGAATTTTATTAAAAATCCCTGTTGGGAAAGGCATTTTCATCAACAAAAATATGGGAATCCTTTTAAACAATCCTAATAGCGATAGTACAAATAGTGAATTGATTAATAAAAAATGGATAATGCAAGAAGGTGGATTAAAAGTACCAACCTATTTTGCACCCGTTCAGGCAAAAGTTGATTCGTCGAAAATTGATAAAAAGCCAATTTTAAATAAGAAAATCAAATAAAAAGATTTACTTAAACTTTTCAAAAACGCCCAGTCCAAAAAGTGCGAAATCGTACTTTACTGGGTCGTTTGAATCGAATTTCCTAAGATTGCTAGTTAGCTCTTCCACCGCATTCCAGTCATTCTGTTTGCGGTTAAGCAAGCCCAAGGTTCTGGCAACGTTTCCAGAATGAACATCCAACGGACAAAAAAGAGCGGAAGTGGGAATTTGCTTCCAGATCCCAAAATCAACTCCAGTTTTATCTTTTCTTATCATCCAACGCAGAAACATGTTCAGCCTTTTTGCTGCAGAACCATTTATTGGATTGGCCAAATGTTTTTCGGATCTTGAAATGTGAGCTATTTCGAAAAAAACTTTATTAAATTCAGAAATAACATCTTTAATAGATTGTTTTTCAGTGTATAAATTTGAGAAAACAGTTTCCAATCCTTGATGATTTCTGTAAATATTCTGCAATGATTTTAAAAAGCAAATACAATCAATTCCATTAAAAGTTCGGTGCACAAAGTTTTCAAACTTCAAAAAATCTTTATCATGTGCATAAATAATAAATTCAAAAGGAGAACCTTCCATCAGATTCATCAAGCGATTGGCGTTATTAATAATAGTAGTTCTTTGTCCCCATGCAATTATGGAAGTTAAGAAACCGGCAATTTCAATGTCTTCTTTTTTCGAAAATTGGTGTGGAATAGAAATTGGATCAGATTCAATGAATGAGCACTGGTTGTATTTTAAATACTTAAGTTCAAGAAAATCGAATAATTCTGAATGGGTAAGTTTTTCCATATAAAACAAAAAAAGGCACCTTCTATTTCTGAAGGCGCCTCATTATCAATAAATTAAAGTTAATTTAGCAAGTTAACTGGATAAATAATTTCTTTACCTATATCGATTGCTTTTTCGTTATCAGGAATTAAACCATGATGTCTTTTTGGAAGTGATTTCTCCAATCCTTTATGAATAAACTCAGGAGCAACAATTGGTTTTAATTTAAGAAATCCACCAAGAATAATCATGTTAAAAACCTTTAACATACCTCTTTTTGAAGCTTCATCATTGGCATCAACTCTATAAATATTAATGTCTTTTCTGGTTGGATGTTTGGTAATACCATTTCCATCATAAACAAGTAATCCGCCAGGTTTAACATTACCTTCGAATTTATCCATTGATTGTTGATTCAATATTATGGCAGTATCAAAAGAGTTAACAACAGGAGAACTTATTCTCTCATCGCTAACAATAACAGTAACATTTGCTGTACCACCTCTCATTTCAGGTCCATAAGAAGGCATCCATGAAACTTCTTTATTTTGCATTACGCCAGAATAAGCTAAAATCTTACCCATTGAAAGAACGCCTTGTCCTCCAAATCCAGCAATAATTATTTCTTCAGTCATGTCTTTTATTTTTTAAATTCTAAAATATTTTTATTCCACAGGAACTTTAATGTCACCAAGTGGGTAAAATGGGAACATGTTTTCTTCCATCCATTTATTTGATTGTACAGGAGTCATTTTCCAACCTGAATTACAGTTAGAAACGATTTCTACAAATGACAAACCTTTGTTTAATTTTTGGTTTTCCATTGCTTTTCTAAGGGCTTTTTTTGCTTTTCTAACATTGCCTGGAGTATGAACTGATTGACGAGTAACATAATAAGTTCCAGGTAATTGAGCCACCAATTCGGTCATCTTCAATGGATTTCCCATGGTTTCAACTTCTCTACCATAAGGTGAGGTTGAGGATTTCATACCTGGTAAAGTTGTTGGAGCCATTTGCCCACCAGTCATACCATAAATACCGTTATTAATAAAAATAATGGTAATATTTTCGCCTCTATTACAAGCATGAATTGTTTCAGCTGTTCCAATTGCAGCTAAGTCGCCGTCACCTTGATAAGTGAATACGAATTTCTCTGGCATTAATCTTTTTACAGCTGTTGCAACTGCTGGAGCTCTACCATGAGCAGCTTGTTGCATATCAATATCTAGAAATTCGTAAGCAAGAACTGCGCAACCAACTGGAGCTATCCCAATTGTTTCAGACTGAATATTCATTTCTTCAAGAACTTCCATCAATAAACGATGGGCTGTTCCGTGTCCACAACCAGGACAATAGCTTAAAGCTTTATCTACAAGAAGATTTGTACGTTTATAAACGCAATTTTCTTCTTTAATAATAGATTCTTTTGTTATATTTTCTGACATTTATTTGCCTCCTATTATTTGATTTTCTAATGCTAAAAGAACTTCATCAGGTGAAGGAATCATTCCACCATATCTACCATAATGTTCTACTTTAACTTTTCCATTTACTGCCAAACGAACATCCTCAACCATTTGTCCAAGGTTCATTTCAACATCTAAAATTCCTTTTACTTGATCAGCAAGTTCGAATAAAACTTGTTTTGGGAAAGGGAAAAGCGTGATAGGTCTTAATAAACCAACTTTAATTCCTTTTGCGCGACCCATATCAACTGCTTTCTGACAAATACGAGCACTTGAACCAAAAGCAACAAACAAATATTCGGCATCATCGCACTGAATTTTCTCATAGCGAACTTCATTCTTTTCAATTTCAATATATTTATCACGCAATTTATTCACGTGTTGTTCTTGAATTGCAGAATCTAAAATCAACGAAGTAACGATATTTCTTTCTCTATCAGGAGTTTTTCCAACTGTAGCCCAAGGAGTTTGTTTAAGAATTTCTTCTTTAGTTAATCTTGGTTGAGATTCGAAAAGTTCAACTTTTTCCATCATTTGACCAATAACACCATCAGTAAGAATCATTGCTGGGTTTCTGTATTTGAAAGCTAAATCAAAGCCTAATTTTACAAAATCAGCCATTTCTTGAACAGATGCGGGAGCCAAAACAATTAATCGATAATCGCCATGTCCACCACCTTTAACTGCCTGAAAATAATCCGATTGCGAAGGTTGAATTGTTCCTAAACCAGGACCTCCTCTAACAACGTTAACAATAACGCAAGGCAATTCAGCTCCAGCGATATAAGAAATACCTTCTTGTTTTAAACTAATACCAGGACTTGACGAAGAGGTAAGTACTTTCTTTCCGCAAGCAGCACCACCATAAACCATATTGATTGCAGCAACTTCGCTCTCAGCTTGAAGAACAACCATTCCAGTTTTTTCATAAGGTCTTTCTGCCATTAGGTATTCCAAAACTTCTGATTGGGGAGTAATGGGATATCCGAAGTAACCATCAGCACCACATCTAATTGCTGCCTCGGCGATTGCTTCGTTACCTTTCATTAATCTTAATTCTTTCATTCTATTAGTATTTAAAGTTCTTAATTAAATTTTTACCCTATAAACGGTGATTACTCCGTCAGGACATAAAACTGCACAGTTTGTGCAACCTGTACAATTTTCATTAACGGTTTCGGCATAATGATATCCTTTTCCGTTTACTTCTTTTGACATAGCGATAACTTGCTCGTTGCATGCAGCCACACATAATACACAGCCTTTGCATCTTTCAATGTTTATCACAATTTCGCCTTTTACTTTTGCCATTTTTATTCTATTTAATAATCAGAATTCTGTTAATTATAATTTAGTATTTTTTATCTCTTAAGGTCACAAAGCTATGTAATTTTATTTGAAATAAAATTCAAGAAAGCCATTTTTTTTGTTAACAATTTAAATAAAAATTATTAGAAGACTAAACTAACTTTTATGATGTTCATTGAACTTTTGTAATCGATATTCTAAATCAGGAAATTGATTTCGGTGCACAAGAGAAACGCATGCTCTCATTCCTTCAATTTTCTCACTTCCTGTGATAGACAATGAAATTGCACTAATACCATAATAAAGCAATTCTTCTAAAAGTCGTTCGCCAGAAAAACCGGGATAAGAAAACGTGAAATAAAAACCATCTGCAATCGGATCATTTTCATCTTTATCATAAACAATATGGAAACCATTGTCAGTGAAATATTTCTTCATTATTTTTGCTTTTTCGCCATATTCCATAACATCATGTCGAAAATCATAAACTCCGTCATTTGCAGCTTTCAATATAGCAGCTAATGCATATTGAGCAGAATGGGAAGTTCCAGAACTTAAGGAATAAACAGTTCCAAATATCATCGCTCTACCAAAAATATCCGAATTGTAATATCTTAATAATCCAGGAGCTTGAACTTGAAATAACTTATCAGAAATCACCATCATTCCAATTCGTTCACCAGCATAACTAAAAGCTTTAGAACTGGAAATAAATAAAATATAATTATCAGTGTATTTTGAAATTGAAGGTTGATATGGTTCAACTCCAGGCTGAGAATAATCTTTCCTGAAATCCATTCCGAAATAAGCCAAATCCTCTAAAACAACTACATTATATTTTATGGATAAATCAGCAATAATTCTCAATTCATTATCTGTGAAGCAAATCCATGAAGGATTGTTTGGATTTGAGAATAATACTCCGGCAATATTTCCTTTTTGGAATATTGATTCTAACTTTTCTCTAAGTTTTTCGCCTCTATAATTATAGACATCAAAACTTTCATGTTTTACTCCCAGGACTTTGCATTGTAATTTATGGACAGGAAAACCTGGATCCATAAATAAAATGGTATCTTTTGATTCATTTAAACGACTTACAGTCATAAAAGAAGCAAAA
This sequence comes from Bacteroidota bacterium, assembly GCA_013377115.1. Classification (GTDB taxonomy): domain Bacteria; phylum Bacteroidota; class Bacteroidia; order Bacteroidales; family CG2-30-32-10; genus Cfx2-01. Next base: position 5,533 of record JACAAW010000121.1, read on the forward strand.
CATCCTTGCATTGATCCAACTGTAGGAATGCAATTAACAGGACTGACATCCGCATTCAAAAACAGTTTTACAAATCTTGAAATTTCATTTTTCAATGCAGGAACACCATCAATATCAGGATAAATTGCTGCGACACCGCGATCTAAAGCAGCTTTTTGAGCATCCACGCCAATTTTGCTGGCTGGAATTCCAGGAACACCCATTTCCATCCTAACAAATTTTTGTCCTGATTCGGTTTCTATATTATCTATTAACCTTTTTATTTCACGAATTGAAGCTTTTCCAACCGCAGGGAGTTTACTTTCTTCAATTTTCGATTTTACAATCCCATAATTGATTGGCGTATCTTTCATAATATCAAGCATTTTGTTATCAATAATCACAATTCAACTTCATTAAAATTTCGCAATAAATATATAACTTTTTTCATTTGAAAAAGTTTTTGTTAATATTTTTTAAAGATTTCTTTTCTTAAACTTTTCAACACATAAAAATATTAAAGAGCTAACATTATTAAAATAGGGATTTTATTAAAATAATTTACTAAACAAACATTGTAAAAGTTAAGAATAAAAACAACACAATATTTATTGGTTTTCAGGAATATATTAGTATATTTGTATTCTAGACACAAAAAGTTTACCTAACTTAATCAATAATATTTTTCTGAATGAAAAAAAGTTTACTTATTGTTTTTTTACTTACGGTAATAATAAATTTGGGAATCAAAGGACAGGTTGTAATTAACGAATATTCATGTGCCAATGTAAGTTCATTCACTGACAATTATGGTGGTTACGAAGATTGGGTTGAATTATATAATACAACCGCATCACCAGTTAGTTTGAATGGTTGGTACATGAGCGATAAAAAAACCAATCCAACAAAATGGAAAATAACTACTGCAACTATTCCTGCTAATGGTTTTCTGCGCGTATGGGCTTCTGGAAGAAATATTTCAACTGGCACTTTGCATGCAGGATTTAAACTAACCCAGTGTAAACCCGAAGCCATTGTTTTAGCAAACACCACTGGAGTTATTATTGATTCATTAACATTAAAACCAAATTTGGAAGGGCATTCACGTGGCAGAACAACTAATGGAGCTAATACCTGGAGCGTTTTTATGAATCCAACTCCTAATGCTTCTAATGCAAGTCCTTACACGGAATATGCTACTCGTCCTATTATGAGTATTGCTGCCGGATTTTATGCAATTGCGCAAAGCCTTACAATCACCTCTCCTGACCCAGGTGTTACAATTCGGTATACAATTGATGGAAGCACTCCTACTGCAGCATCAACTTTATATACTATGCCAATTAATATTTCAACAACAAAAGTAGTACGGGCCAAAGCTTTTAGTTCAATTCCCAATGTGCCAGCCAGTTTTATTGAAAGTAATACTTTCTTCATCAATGCTTCACATACAACCGAAGTCGTTTCAATTTACGGAGATCAAATTTTACCATTATTGAATGGAACTCAAAGTTCTCCCTATACTGGAATAGAATATTTTGACAACACAGGAACCTTTAAAACAGAAAGTTACGGTAACGCTAACAAGCATGGAAATGATTCATGGTCGTATCCTCAAAGAGGAATTGATTTTGTAAGCCACGATGAATATGGCTATAATTACGCACTTGTTGATCAGATATTTAATTCTAAAACCCGAACCGAATTTCAACATATAATATTCAAAGCGGCTGCCAATGATAATTATCCATTCGAAACCCCCGGCAGCACTTATGCGTGGGGTCCAAATACTCAGTTAGGCGCTGTGCATTTGCGTGATTCATATGTAATGACTTTATCGCAAAAAGCCAATCTACATATGGATGCCAGAACATGGGCACCATGCATTCTTTATGTAAACGGCCAATATTGGGGAGTTTATGATACTCGCGAAAAGGTAGATGATGGTGACTATACGGATTATTATTACAACACTCCTGCCGACTCCTTGCAAATGCTCAAAACCTGGGGCGGAACCTGGTCAGAATACGGTGGTGCACAAGCACAAACTGACTGGAATGCACTTTCCGCATTTATTACTGGTAATAATATGGCAATTCCCGCTAATTACAATTATGTTGATAGTTTGTACAGTGTAAAAAGTTTGGCAGATTACGTTATTCTTAATTCTTTTTGCGTAACAAGTGATTGGCTTAATTGGAACACCATTTGGTGGAGAGGAATTAACTCCAACGCCAACAAAAAGAAATGGAGATATGATTTGTGGGATGAAGATGCAACCTTTAATCATTATATTAACTACACTGGAATTCCCAGCACCAATCCTAATGCCGATCCATGTGACCCTCAAACACTTGGAAATCCAGGAGGAGAAGGGCATGTGCCAATTCTTAATGCACTTTTAATGAATCCAACCTTCAATCAATATTATATTATGCGGTATTTTGATTTGCTCAATGGACCACTTAAATGCAGTCGTATGATTGACATCCTTGATAGTATGGTTAATGTTATTCAACCTGAGATGCAAGGACAAGTAAATAAATGGGGAGGTTCTTATAGTGATTGGTGGGCAAATGTACAAACTTTAAAAACATTTATACAAGACCGTTGCAATCAGGTTGTTCAGCAGTTTGATGATTGTTATCCTGTAACTGGACCTTTCCCTATCAAAGTTAATGTTTCACCTCCAGGTGCTGGAACAGTTGATTTGAATTCATTAAATTTAACTTCATTTGTATGGAGCGGTCAATATCCAGGTAATTTACCAATTTTGATGACTGCGCACCCTAATACCTCCTATTGTTTTGATTACTGGGAATTTCAAAATCATACGCCAATACCTGGCATAAATGATACCTCAATTTCAGTATCATTACATACATCTGACAGTATAGTAGCTCATTTTTCATCAGGAACTTCAACACCAATTGCATCAGCTGCAATGTCAAGTTTCTGCGTTGGAGATTCTACAACATTATCCGTAAACACAGGAGGTACTTTTATTTGGAGTCCGGCAACCGGATTGAGCTGCACTACTTGCGCAAATCCTGTTGCATCACCAATCATAACTACAACATACACTGTTTCAGTAACTGGAACTTGTTCTAGTGGCACAGCAAGTGTTACAATTACAGTTAACCAACCAAGTACCTTACCTCCAACAATTACCGTTACAAATCCGACAATATGCATAGGTGATTCCACCGTTTTGCAATCAAGTAGTGCAAGCACGTATTTATGGAGTCCTGCCACAGGTTTAAGTTGTACAAATTGCCAGAACCCCATTGCAACACCAACAGTAACGACAACATATACAGTTTCGGTTACTGGAAGCTGCAGCCAAGGTACAGCTAGTGCTATTGTAACTATCAACGAACCAAGTGTTTCCAATCCAACTATTACAACTTTATTTCCCACAATTTGCATTGGTGATTCTACTCAACTAGAAGTAACTAATTCAAATACATATTTATGGAGTCCTGCAGCAAGTTTAAGTTGTACAACCTGTGCAAATCCTGTCGCAACTCCTAATGTCACAACAGTTTATTCTGTCTCTGTTACAGGGAATTGCACCACAGGTACTGCTGAATTTACGATTAATATTGCACCACCACCTATTCTTACAAATAGTGAAAATCAAGAAATTTGTATTCCAAATAGCGTTCAACTAACGGCTTCAGGCGCGTCCTATTATTCCTGGACTCCTTCGACAGGATTAAGTTGTACTAATTGTCCCAGCCCAATTGCATCACCTTTGGAAAACACTACTTACATAATTGTTGGCAGCAATGGACCAGGTGCGGGATGTAAAGACACAGCTTCATTAACCGTATCAATCACAAATGATTGTCCGGAAATTTATATTCCAAATGGATTTTCACCGAATGGTGACAATAATAATGATGTCTATTTTATTTACGGTACAATTGCCAAATTTGAATTGGTTATTTACAATAGATGGGGACAAGAAATTTTCAAAACAAACGATCAAACGATAGGCTGGGATGGCACTTATAAAGGTGAGAAATTACAATCTGGAGTTTATGCATACAAAGTTTCATTGACTGACTATAAAGGAATTGTAACTCTAAAAACTGGAAACATTACTTTAATGCGATGAATTAGCTAGAATTACCAATGATTTTAAATTGAAAAAAAATTATGCTTTAAAAAGCACTTTTAGTTTATGAGAAAAATTTTCATCCTTGCTTGTCTTTTAATTATTGCTTTTGGTTCAAAAGCACAGGACATTCATTTTTCTCAAATAAGCGAAACACCACTTTTACTAAATCCAGCAGCAACAGGAGTTTACGATGGTTATTACAGAGGAATAATAAATTACAAAAGTCAATGGGCCTCAATGGGAAACCCATATCGCACTTTTATGGGTTCATTTGATATGCCATTCGAAAATAAACGAAATAAAAATGGCGCCCATTTGGGAATTGGTGCTTTTTTGTTTTCTGATAAGGCAGGCGATTCCAACTATGGTACAACTCAATTTAGCGTTTCTGTATCTGGTATTGTTTCAGTAAATAACAGCAACACATTATCAGCAGGTATTGAAGCAGGATTGGCTCAACGAAACTCTGATATTACTCCAATTCAATGGCCAAATCAATATAATGGACAAACCTATGACCCAAACCTACCTTCTTACGAAACTAATAGATTGACTACTTATTCGTTTTTTGACATGGCGGCCGGACTGCATTATCAGTATTTAAATTATTCAAATACAAGAACTGGAAAAGACATGGTAAGGTTTACATTGGGCGGCGCTATGTTTCATGTAACTAAACCAATCGTGAAATCTTCTTTAGGGATGACCGAGCATCAATATCCAAGGATTGTCCTTCATACTTCCTTGAGATACGATCTTCCTGGTACAATTGTCGGAGTTGTTCCTTCAGTACTCTACATGTCACAAGGACCAGCAAGCGAAGTTGATGCTGGAATTCTCCTTCGATTTAAAATTAATCAGGGAACTCGAGTTACTGGATTCATTCCAGAATCGGCTTTTTCAATAGGACTTCATTATCGTCACAAAGATTCTTTTAGTCCTCAAGCTTACTTTGAATTTTCCAATTTTGCAATAGGACTTTCCTACGATGTCAATACCTCCTCCTTTTCAAATGCTACCAAAAATAAAGGCGGACTTGAAATTTCGATTAAGTATGCAAAAATGCGAGGTGCTCTTTATAAAAATAAGAGATAGAAAATTTCAACAGATATTATGAAATCTAAAAAAAAAATTGTTCTCGATATTAAATCATGCTATTTTCGCCTCAAGACCCTTTTCATAAATTATAAAATTTCCAATAATATTTTTATAATGCACCTCTAAATACTTTAAAACTAAATTAAAATGAAATTTAAACTGCTTTTTATATTTTTATTGATTTCAACCGCTTTATTTTCGCAAAATTATCATGTAAATGATGCCGTAAATATTGAATGGAACGGAAAATGGTTTCCTGGGAAAATTTTAGAAGTTCAAAATGACAAATACAAAATTACCTATGATGGTTATGGAGCCGAATGGAATGAGACAGTAACTGTTTCTAGATTAAAACCTCTGAACACCAATAATAATGAGAATCCAAATTCAAGTCAAAACCCTGAAGGACCAACAGAATCAATAAATGAAGCTTCTTTTAAAGGTGTTGAAACAATTTGGGATTTACAAAGTTGTGATAATGGAAAATATCTAATTGCTGCAAGTGCCTACGGAAGATTAATACTTCTAAATTCTTCCGATCTTTCTTTAGCAATGGAAATAAAAGTCAGCACTAACCCTGTTTTTTCTGTAAGTATGAGTTTTGATGGCAAATATATTGCTGCTGGCGATGCTAGTGGAAAATTTATCATCTATAAAAAATCTGGTGAATTAACTTATTCAGAATATTTCCAGTTTTACGATTACTTTTCAGTTGGCAAAATGAAATTCTCTCCTACCTCTAATGATTTGATTGTGAGCGCTGCCCCAAAAAAAGATTACAAAAATCAATTAATTGATGTGTGGAACATTGGAGAAAAGAAAATAAAATTCAATTTAATTTCAGGCCAAATGTCTGATTATGTGATTGATGGATTATCAATTTCAAAAGATGGCAGTAAGGTGGCAATGGCAAACTCTAATCAGAAAAAAGGGATTTTAATCTACGATCTAAAAACAGGGAAACAAACCATGCAAATCGATACAAAATCAGATGTTTCTGCAGTTGCATTTTCTCCTGACGGAGGCATTTTGGCTAGTGGTGGCACCGATAAATCTATTACACTTTGGAATCTTTCAAATAAAACAAAAATTTGGACCAGTAAATGGAATGAAGGTGATGAAGATTACGTTTACGGAATAGCTTTTGCACCAAATGGATTAACTATAGCTGCGTGCGGAAAAGGGAGTGGAAATCCTATTAAAGTTTACAATTTAGCAAGTGGAAAAATTAAATGTGAACTTGGAAAATCTAATCCTGGTGGTAATGCAATTTGCTATTCATCCAATTCGTCCAAAATTTATGTCGGCCTAAC
>JACAAW010000122.1 GCA_013377115.1 Bacteroidota bacterium
GCGAACATTTCTTTTAAACGAATAATTCCAGCAATCATAATGTCAATTTCTTCTTTGGTATTGTACATGGCAAATGAAGCGCGCACAGTTCCTGGAATTCCATAAAAATCCATAATTGGTTGGGTGCAATGATGACCTGTTCTTACAGCAACCGCTAATTTATCGAGAATGGTTCCAGCATCGTATGGATGAATTTCTCCAATTAAAAAAGAAACAACACTTACTTTATTTGCTGCTTTGCCGATAAAACGGATGTCAGAGATTTTTTTTAGTTCATTGGTGCAATAAACCAGCAATTCATGTTCGTGAGCTGCGATATTTTCTAATCCATAACTTTGAACATATTTTATTGCAGCTTCCAATCCCAAACCATCACCAACACTTGGAGTTCCGGCTTCAAATTTAAATGGCAACTCGTTATAAGTGGTTTTTTCGAAGGTAACTTCTTTGATCATTTCACCACCGCCTTGATAAGGTGGCATTTCGTTCAAAAGATGTTCTTTCCCGTATAAAACACCAACTCCCATTGGTCCGTAGACTTTATGACCCGACATGCAATAGAAATCACAATCCAATTCCTGAACATCAACTTTAATATGTGAAACCGCCTGAGCGCCATCAATCAAGACCGGAATATTGTATTTGTGAGCTGTTTCAATAATTTGTTTAATTGGATTCACCGTTCCCAAAGCATTTGAAACATGAGTAAGTGCGACTAATTTTGTTTTTTCATTCAGTAAATTCTCGAATTCAGAAATGATCAATTCTCCTTTTTCGTTGAATGGGATTACTTTCAAATTTGCTTGTCTTTCTTCGCAGGCAATTTGCCAAGGAACAATATTCGAGTGATGTTCCATAGCGGAAATTAGAATTTCATCGCCTTTATTTACAAACCTTTTCGAAAAAGAAGATGCCACCAAATTAATGGATTCTGTGGTTCCTCTGGTGAAAATAATTTCGTGAGAATGTTTTGCATTTATGAAATTCTGAATGGTTTTTCTCGCTTCTTCATATGCCGAAGTTGCTTGCTGACTCAAATAATGCACCCCACGATGAATATTGCTGTTTTGCTTTGAATAGTAATGAGACAAGGTGTCGATTACAACTTGCGGCTTTTGAGTGGTTGCAGCATTATCAAAATAAACCAATGGTCGTTTGTAAATTTCCTGGTTCAATGCAGGGAACTCAGACCGTATTTTATTTATATCTAAATTCAATTTTTTAGGGATTATATCTTGGTCATATCAATATTGAAAACTGAAGGGGCTTTGTCTTTGCATTGCAATACGCATTGATCGCAAATAGAAAGCTCACCTCTTAATCGTTTCGAAACCATTTCGTCTATTCGTTCCCGCAAAACTTCAATATTGATTTTATTGATAACTTCGTTTGCAAAAGCGTACATCAACAACATTCTGGCGCTGTCTTCAGAAATTCCTCTCGAACGCATATAAAACATTGCTTCAGGATCCAGTTGTCCGACAGTTGCGCCATGACTACATTTCACATCGTCAGCATAAATTTCAAGATGCGGTTTGCTGTTAATTGTAGCATCATCACTTAATAAAATATTACGATTCGATTGGAATGCTTGTGTTTTTTGAGCATCTTTCCTTACCAAAACTCCACCGTTAAAAACACCACGAGATTTGTCATCCATGATTCCTTTGTAAAGTTCATTACTGGTGCAATTAGGAACGATATGATCAACAAAAGTGCAATTATCAACAAGTTGATTGCTATCAATTAAATAAATTCCAAATAAATCAGCATTGCTGTGTTCTCCAGCCAAAGCGATATTTAAATTGTTTCGCATTAAACCACCATTTAAAGTAATGCTGTTAGTTGTTAAATTCGAATTTGCTGATTGATGAAAATAAATGGAATTGATAAGTGCAGAATTATTATCAATATTCTGCATTTTGTAATGATTTAGAGTGGCATTTTCACCAATAAAAACTTCTGTAAGAGAATTGATAAATTTAACATTGTGATTTAAAGAATGATCACAGTTTACAATTGTCAATTCGCTATTTTTTCCAACAATGAAAAGGTTTCTGGGTTGAACAAATAGTTTTTCTTCAGAATTGGTAACGTTAATAATCTGAACGGGTTTGTTTACCTTAACATTATCTGGAACGTAAATAAAAATTCCATCTTGAGAAAAAGCGGTGTTCAATGCGTCTAAACCATATTTACTGGTGTTGGCATATTTTCCGTAATGTTCTTTAACCAAATGTGGGTAGGTTTGCATTGCTTTTGCAAGACTTCCGATAATTGTTCCGTTTGATAAAATCGAAAGAGAAGCATTTTTACTAGCAAACCAACCATTTAACAATACAACATTGTAAGTGTCCATATCAGGTACTTCGCAAAGAAAAATAGATTCAATATCAATTTCCTGATATTCTGGTTTTATGCTTAATGAATAATCGTGGCTCAAAGCGTTGGCTAAGTTTGTGAATCGCCAATCTTCCAATTTTGTATGAGGAAAGCCAAGTCTTTCGAAATCTTTTATTGCAATATCTTTTAAAGCAGAAATTTCGGCGGGTGTATTTTTATAAAACAATTCACGATTTTCATGAAATGTCGAAATTAACTTGCTTTTAAGATCCATATCTTTAATGGTTGTGTCCATATTTTTTTATTTACTATATGAAATCAGAGTTTTGTCAAGAATGTTTGTATTTGAGGCTTTCGACAGTTTGAAAATTATTAATTTACTTAGATAAATGTTAATTTTCAAACTGAGATTAACGAAGAATACGGACATTATAGACATACTCTAATTAAAGATTTGATTTTTCTTCCAATTCTTTTTTAATCCAGTCGTAACCTTTTTCTTCTAATTCAAGAGCCAACTCTTTTCCGCCAGATTTTACGATTCTTCCTTCGTACATCACATGAACAAAATCAGGAACGATATAATCCAATAATCTCTGATAGTGAGTTATTATAATGCTTGCGTTGTCTTTTGTTTTAAGTTTGTTAACGCCATTAGCAACAATTCTCAAAGCATCAATATCAAGTCCAGAATCAGTTTCATCAAGAATTGACAAATCAGGATTTAACATTGCCATTTGGAAAATTTCATTTTTCTTTTTTTCACCACCAGAAAAACCTTCATTAACTGAGCGATTGGCTAATTTTGTTTGAAGTTCAACCAATTTCTTTTTCTCATCCATTAAAGCGAGAAATTCAGTTGCAGTTAGTGGAGCCAAACCTTTGTATTTCCTGTGTTCATTAACAGCAGTTTTCATAAAATTGGTGATGCTAACTCCAGGAATTTCAACAGGATATTGGAACCCAAGAAAAATACCTTCTCTAGCTCTAATTTCTGGTGCTAAAGCCAATAAATTTTGGTTTTTATAAATGATTTCACCACCGGTAACTTCGAAAATTTCGCGACCAGCAATAACAGAAGCCAATGTGCTTTTCCCTGTTCCGTTTGGTCCCATGATTGCATGAACTTCACCAGCTTTAACTTCTAAATTAAAGCCGTTTAAAATTTTCTTTCCGTTTATTGATACTTTTAAATCTTTAATACTTAACATAAATTTCTTTTTAAATTTTTTAACCAACGCTACCCTCTAAACTGATAGAAAGTAATTTTTGTGCTTCAACAGCGAATTCCATAGGAAGTTTGTTCAAAACTTCTTTAGCATATCCGTTAACAATAAGTCCAATTGCACTTTCGGTGTCAATTCCTCTTTGTTTACAATAGAATAATTGATCATCAGAAATTTTTGAAGTAGTAGCTTCATGTTCAACCACTGATGATTTATTTCCAACTTCGATGTATGGAAATGTGTGAGCACCGCATTTATCGCCTAATAACAGAGAATCGCATTGTGAGAAATTTCGTGCATTAACAGCACTTTTTGTAGTTTTAACCAATCCTCGATAGCTATTATTACTTTTACCAGCAGAAATACCTTTTGAAATGATGGTGCTTTTAGAGTTCTTTCCAATATGAATCATTTTGGAACCAGTATCGGCTTGTTGAAAATTATTGGTAACAGCAACGGAATAAAATTCTCCAATAGAATTATCACCTTTTAAAATTACGCTTGGGTATTTCCATGTAATTGCTGATCCAGTTTCAACTTGCGTCCAAGAAATTTTTGAATTATTCCCTTTGCAAATTCCACGTTTTGTAACGAAATTGTAAATACCACCAAGGCCTTCTTTATTTCCAGGGTACCAATTTTGAACGGTGGAATATTTTACTTCGGCATTTTCTAATGCAACAATTTCAACAATAGCAGCGTGAAGCTGATTTTCGTCGCGTTGAGGTGCGGTACAGCCTTCCATATAACTTACATAACTGTCTTCTTCAGCAACAATTAAAGTTCTTTCGAATTGGCCAGTGTTTGCAGCATTTATTCTGAAATAAGTTGACAATTCAATAGGGCAGCGAACTCCTTTAGGGATAAAACAAAATGAACCATCACTAAAAACAGCTGAATTAAGGGTTGCGAAAAAATTATCAGTATAAGGCACCACTGAGCCCATATATTTTTTTACCAAATCTGGATGTTCTTTCACCGCTTCACTGAATGAGCAAAAAATGATTCCTTTTTCAGCAAGGGTTTCTTTAAAGGTTGTTGTAACGGAAATGCTATCAATAACAGCATCAACAGCAACACCTGTAAACATTTTTTGTTCGTTTAAAGAAATGCCTAGTTTCTCAAAAGTTTTAATTAATTCAGGGTCAACTTCATCTAAACTACCAAGTTGTTCCTTCTTTTTAGGAGCTGCGTAGAAAATGATGTCCTGATAATTAATTTTTGGATGATGAAGATGGGCCCATTCTGGTTCTTCAAGAGTAAGCCAATGACGGTATGCTTTAAGGCGATATTCCAAAAGAAATTCTGGTTCATTCTTTTTGGCTGAAATAAATCTGATGGTGTCTTCACTTAAACCGGTTGGAGCAAAATCATTTTCAATATCAGTAACAAAGCCATATTTATATTCGCCTTGGGTAACTTCTTCTATAATATTATTTTTGGATGCTTCCATTTTAATTGGAAAAGAGGTTTTATTTAGAATAATTTTAAATTAGAAATAGAATGCAAATTTAGAAAAGGTTTCAGTGAAAAACAAAGAAAAAGTGTAAAAGATTTTCTAAAATGATTTAGGTTTATATGTGCTAGTAAATCAAGTGAATATGTCTTTTGTTGGAGATTAATTAGAATTATTTTCAAAATTAATATTTTGGCATTTGGAATTGATTATTTTTGGCTTTATATTTGTGAAGGATTTTACACTCTTTAAACCCCTTATTATGAAAAAAATATTACTTGCTTCAATTTCACTGATTTTATCAGGATTTCTTTATTCTCAGAGCCTTCAGATGATTTACAGTGGTCATCCAATTTCTAATGATGATACAATATTTTCAGCAGTGATGGATACGAATGGTTTTGCATCAGAAATTATTGACATAAAAAATCTTTCTTCAAACACTATCAATGTTAAAGTTGAGAAATTTGTTTGTAATGCAGTTCCAGGTTCAGATAATTTCTTTTGTTGGACACAATGTTATCCATCAACAACTTATATTGCTCCCGACTCAGTGAATTTTGTTCCAGAATTTATTTTTACAGGTTTCTCCTCTGATTATACTCCACTTGGTCATTCAGGAGTTACATTAATGAGATATAAGTTTTTTGATATTGCAAATCTAATGGACACTATTTCGGTTTTTGTTCAATTTAATGCAGTTGTAAATATGAGCGTTGCTGAAAATTCAGTAAATAAAGCTAGTTTCTCGAATTCCTACCCAAATCCAGCAAACAGCTACACCAAGTTTAATTATAATCTTCCTAGCACAACAAACAGTGCAAAATTTGTTTTAAGAAATCTTTTAGGAGCTACTGTTAAAGAATACCAAATTAATGATTTACAAGGAACAGTTAATGTTGGTACCAATGATTTGAAATCAGGAGTTTATTTCTATTCTTTTATTGTGGATGATAAAATAATTTCAACAAAGAAATTGGTTGTAAACCACTAGAAAAATACATGAATAAAAAAAGCAGCTTAATCAGCTGCTTTTTTTATGAGATAGAAATTCATCTTGTTATTTAATGCCGAATTTCTTTTTTAATTGAGGAATATAATCTGTTTTTTCCCATCCAAAAAATTCAACTTCTCTTGTAGTTTCTTTTCCATTATTGTAAACTTTAACTTTCTTTTTGTAAGAATCTCTTCCAAAATGACCGAAAGAAGCTGTTTCCAAGAAAATAGGATTTTTTAGTCCGAAACGTTTTACAATTGCACTTGGTCTCATATCAAAAACAGTGCTTACAGCTAATGAAATTTCTCCATCAGTAAGCGTATTTCCTTTTTTATCTTTTACTTTTGCAGTACCATATGTGTTGATATACAATCCAACTGGTTGAGCTACTCCAATAGCATAAGCAACTTGAACTAAAACTTCATCGGCAACACCAGCAGCAACTAGGTTTTTCGCAATATGACGAGTTGCATAAGCAGCAGAACGGTCAACTTTTGAAGAATCTTTACCAGAGAAAGCTCCACCACCGTGAGCACCTTTTCCGCCGTAAGTATCAACAATAATTTTTCTGCCTGTTAAACCAGTATCTCCGTGAGGTCCACCAATAACAAATTTTCCAGTTGGATTTACGTGGAGTTTAAAATCACCTTTAAAAAGTTTTTGAACTCTTGCTGGTAATAATTTTTTTACTCTAGGGATTAATATTTTTTCAACGTCTTCTTTGATTTTGTCTTGCATTTCTTTTTCAGCAGCTTTTGATGCTTTTTCAGTTGCTCCTTTTGGAAGAACAAATTCATCATGTTGTGTTGAAATTACAATGGTATCAATTCTAACCGCATTTCCTTTATCATCGTATTCAACAGTAATTTGTGATTTTGAATCAGGACGTAAATATTTCATTGCTTTTCCTTCGTTTCTGATTGCAGAAAGTTCGTGAAGAAACATATGAGCCAATTCGATAGGCATCGGCATAAAATTATCCATTTCTTTATTTGCGTAGCCAAACATCATTCCTTGGTCACCAGCACCTTGTTCGTCTTCAGTTTTTCTTACAACACCTTGGTTGATATCAGAAGATTGTTCGTGAATTGCAGAAATAACACCACATGAATCAGCATCAAATTTATAGTCAGATTTTGTATAGCCAATACTTTTAATTACTTGTCTTGCTGTTTTTTGAACATCCACATAACCGTTTGTTTTTACTTCGCCGCTGCAAACTACCAATCCTGTTGTTACAAGAGTTTCGCAAGCTACTTTTGATTCTGGATCCCAGCGTAAAAATTCGTCTAATAAAGCATCCGATATTTGGTCTGCAACTTTATCTGGATGACCTTCCGAAACCGATTCGGATGTAAATAAATATCCCATTGTTTTAAATATTAAGTTATTAAATTATTCCTTTTTACTGTTTGGCTTTGATTTGGGCAATTGGAAAGGGAGAAACTGGTTTTTAGCATTTTTTCCCGTGGTTGCAATCTGTCAAATCTTTCCACATTTCACCGCAAAATAAATCAATTAAAATGTTTTTACCAAAAAAAATTATTTTTTTGTTAGCTTTTGAAAGATTTGTTCTAGCGTTTGTTCTTCTTTATTCATTGATATTACTGCAAATTTGTTTTTTACAGCAAATTGAAAAATATCTGTTCGAATGTCTTTATCATTATTTGCAGTAATTTCCCATTTATTGTCTTTTATATTTTGCGCATCAATTACTCCATTAATAGTTTTTAATGAAGATTTTGAAACTTGAGCATCAAATTCAACGAAAATGATTTGTTTGTTCGATTCGTTGATGTGCATATCTGATGTAGATTTGTTTGCAACGATTCTTCCATTATCAATAATAATCACTCTTCCACAAACTGCTTCAACTTCCTGCATGATGTGTGTAGAAAGCATTACGGTTTTTTCTTTTCCTATGTTTTTAATTAAATTCCGAATTTCTACCAATTGATTTGGATCTAATCCTGAAGTTGGTTCATCCAAAATCAAAACTTCTGGATTGTGAATTAAAGCTTGAGCCAACCCAACTCTTTGACGATAACCTTTTGATAATGCCCCAATTTTTTTGCTTTGTTCAACTTGCAAACCAGTAATTTCAATCATTTCGGTAATCCTTTTTTGTGTGGCTTGACCGAGTTTGTGAATACCAGCAATAAATTCAAGATATTCCCGAACATACATGTCAACGTAGAGTGGATTATTTTCAGGTAAATAGCCAATTCTTCTTCTAACTTCTATCGATTGTTCAATAATATCGAATCCACAAACAGTTGCGCTTCCAGATGAAGGAGGAATAAAACAAGTTAAAATTTTCATCATGGTTGACTTTCCAGCTCCGTTTGGGCCCAATAGTCCAACGATTTCACCTGATTTAATTTCCAACGAAACATTGTTTAAGGCTTTTTGCTCGCCATAAAGCTTTGTAATCTCTTTTGTGATTATCGACATCAATAAATTGTTTTAAATTTACAAAAGCGAAATTAGTAAAAATAGTTTTAGGTTATCTGAGTAAAAGATTAAAAATCGTTAAATGAACCTACTGTGGAAATCTAATTTGTGTTTTTGAGAAAAATCAAGTAGGTTTGTAAAAAAATATCGTTTGAAGGGAATTGTAATTAAATCTACTGGAAGTTGGTACTTTGTTCAAAATGAAAATGGACAAAAGATAGATTGTAAATTAAAGGGCAATTTTCGGATAAAAAATATCAGAACTACCAATCCCGTTTCTGTTGGCGATATTGTTGAATATACTGTTCTGGAAAACGAAGACAAAGATATCGGTCTTATTCACAAAATTCATGAACGTAAAAATTATATAATTCGAAAAGCTACCAATCTTTCTAAACAATCGCATATCATTGCAGCAAATATTGATCAGGCATTATTGATGGCAACTATTGCTTCGCCTAGAACTTCATTGGGTTTTATGGATCGATTTTTGGTTACCGCGGAAGCTTATCAAATTCCTGTGAAAATCATTTTTAATAAAATTGATATTTACGACAAAAAAAACAAAGCTGATCTTAAAAAAATTATTGATGTTTATACTTCTGTCGGATATGAATGCTATTCAATTTCTGCTTTGAAAAAAAACAATATCGATGTTATTAAAGAATTGATGAAAGATAAAATCAGTTTAATCTCTGGTCATTCGGGCGTTGGAAAGTCGGCAATGATTAATGTTATTGAGCCTAATTTAGATTTGAAAACTGGAGAGATTTCTTCTGTTCACCTAAAAGGAAAGCATACCACCACTTTTGCAGAAATGCACCCATTGTCATTTGGTGGTTATATTATTGATACACCTGGAATTAAGGAATTTGGTGTTTTGGAATTTCAAAAAGAGCAGGTTTCTCATTATTTTCCAGAGATGTTGAAAATTCTAAATGGATGTCAGTTTAATAATTGCACGCACACTCACGAACCCAATTGCGCTGTAAAAGATGCTGTTGCTACGGATGAAATCAGTGAAAGTCGTTATATCAATTATCTTAATATTCTTAATAATGTTGAGATGGATGAAAAAGAATGGGAATAATCTAATTGCATTATGAGAGTTGTTATTCAAAGAGTTTCTGAAGCCTCTGTAAATATTGAAAATAAAATTCAAGGTCAAATTGGTAATGGCTTAATGATTTTATTGGGAATTGAAATTGGAGATGGAATTACAGATATTGAATGGCTTTGTGCAAAGATTTCGAAACTTCGAATCTTTAATGATGAAAATGGTTTAATGAATTTATCCTTAAATGAAATAAACGGTGATGTTTTATTAATCAGCCAGTTCACATTGCACGCCAGCACGAAGAAAGGAAATAGACCTTCTTATATTTTATCTGAAAAACCTGAAATTGCAATTCCTCTTTATCAAAAATTTATTTTTCAACTGGAAATTGAAATTGGAAAAAAAATACAAACTGGTATTTTTGGTGCGGATATGAAAGTTTCTCTTATTAATGATGGCCCTGTAACCATAATAATTGATTCAAAAAACAAAGAATAATGACCGTTCAAGAAGCTCAAAATATTGTCGATAATTGGATAAAAACCAAAGGCGTTCGTTATTTTAGTGAATTAACGAATATGGCAATTCTAACTGAAGAGGTAGGAGAGGTGGCGAGAATTGTTTCGCGTAAATATGGAGATCAATCCTTCAAGGAATCGGAAGAAAAATTGGATTTAGCTGATGAATTGGCCGATGTTTTATTTGTCCTTATTTGTATTGCAAATCAAACTGGTGTGGATTTAACCCAAGCATTGACGAAAAACATTGAAAAGAAATCAAAACGTGATTCCACTCGGCATTTGAGCAATGAAAAGTTAAAAAACAAATAATTTTTTGTCGTAGTTTTTTATATTCTTTACCTTGAAATCAAAAAATAAAGCTGGAGTTTTGCTTTAGAAAGCATATTAAATCCATTTTTTTTCTTTGAATTTTTCCTTTCTCATACTATCTTTGAAATAAATAACTAAAATTTAAAAATAATAATTATGAAAAAAACTTTACTTTTTGTTTCTTTATTGACGGTTTTTTCCTTTGGTATCGCTCAAAACAATGTTAACAAAGAAAAATGCCAGATGAATGTAATTCATCAAAATGATGTAACGCTAAAACCTTTAGTTACAGCTCCTGACTTTACAGTAACTTTTACTGATGGAACTACTGGAAATCTATATGCAGCCTGTAATTCTGGAAGCACAGTATTGTTAGATTTTTTCTATACTACTTGTAGCTGGTGCCAAACTTATGCGCCAATAATTGATCAAGCATTTACCGCTCATGGATCTGGCAACGGAAATATTAAATTTTGGGGTATCGATCAAGGTGATAATAATGCCCAGGTAATTGCTTATAAATCTACTTATGGGGTTACTAATCCTTGTGCTAGTGGAGTTGAAGGTGGCGCAAATGCTGTTAATACTACTTACTCTTCCACTTATACTTGGTCAGGATACCCAACATATTCAGTGGTTTGCCCAGATAAAACGTATAATCATGATGTAAACTATCCTCCATCAGCAACTGGATTTAATTCTTATTTTACAGGTTGTGGCACTACTTCCATTTCGTTAACTCAAAATGAAGAAAATAAAGTTACATTTATGTACCCAAATCCTGCTGCAAAAACTTCGAATATTCATTTTAATATTGGTGAAAATTCAGTTGTTCAAATTGAAATGTTTGATATGGTAGGAAAATTGGTTTCTAATTTTTCTGAAAATGCTCAAAAGGGAATGAATGATTTGAAACTAAATTTGGAGAATATCGAAAATGGTACTTATTATGTTCGTCTTTCTGCAAATGGTGAACAATTAGCAATGACAAAATTATTTGTAATTCAATAAGTCTTTGTACAAATAAAAAAATCCCTTCAAATTTTGGAGGGATTTTTTTTGCTTCGTATTTTGGAGGTAATACTATTAATCATTATGATTTAGACCGATAAATCAAAAAGCAAATCTTATAGTAAAACGTAATCGCGATTCGCCTGTTTGCGAAGAAGCGATCTCTTTTTATGTATTCCTTACAAGAAGAGATTGCTTCTCAACCGGAGGGCTAATCGCAATGACGGCCTTCAATAAAATTCGGAAATAATATTTCATTTTGGATTAATTCATAATAGGTAATGGTAAAATCAAATTTTCTTTATCTCATTAAAAACATTTTTCCGAATTCCTTTTTGAAATATTTATCAGCTTGAGTGGATTTCTTTTCAATTTTTTCACCGTTTAAGGTTGTAATTACCCGATAAATATAAACTCCATTTGCAAGTTGATCACCATACTGGTCTTTACCATCCCAGGCATAATCAGTAATGTTTCTTCCAATATGAATGTTCCCTAATTCTTCGCCACCAATTTCTCTAACAACTTTACCTGTAACCGTCATTATTTGGATTTTGAAATAGGTTGGAATTTCCGACCCCGTTAGTGTAAATACAAAATGTGTGGCTG
>JACAAW010000123.1 GCA_013377115.1 Bacteroidota bacterium
TTGTTAGATTGACCAGTGAAAATAACTACACTGAAACCATCGACAATTTAAGCAGTGGTATTTACTTTGTTTTCGACAAAAACAATGGAAATGCTCCTAAGCAAAGGATTGTGATTGCAAAATAAAATAATTAATTAGGTTAACTTGAAAGTCGTTCCAGAAATGGAGCGGCTTTTTTTATTTTTTTATTAAAAATACAGATTCTTTTTTATCTCCAATTCTAAGCTCAACATTGTAAACACCTTTTGAAATATTTTCAATATTGTAGTTAAGTTCCAAATTTTCATTCTGTTTTATTACTTTTTTATTTGAAACTTCTTTTCCATCCATATCATATATTGTTATTTTTGCTTCACCCAATTCAAGAGAATTGTATTTTAAAGTAAAAAAATCATTGGTTGGATTTGGGAAAATTGAAATTTTATTGAAAATAATATTGGAGCTTGGATTTTTGTCGATTTTTAAAATATCAATAATCGAATCAGTTTCTGAAAAAGTTGTATCAGTGAGAATTTTGCCATTGATATTTATTTTGCATAAATGGTGTTTGCTTTGATATTTCTCAATAAACCATGTTGCATTTCCTGTGTAAAGTGGCGCACCGGCACCTCCACAAACAATTTGGCACCTTCCTTTATCTGGGTCACTGCCATAACTTGGAACTGGGGCAATTTTATTAATGTTTCTATTTAAAGGTTTTGTCCTTTCGTACAAATGATCATGACCATTAAAAATAATATCCACTCCGTAATCATCAAAAGCTTTCCACCATGTATTAAAATATGCATTCATATCTCCAATGTGGCCGCCAGTTGTATAAAATGGTCGGTGAAAAAAAACAATTTTCCAGGTTTTGTCTTTGTTGGTATTTAATGTATTTAGCAACCAATTATATTGATTCAAATTTGCTGGATCTTCCGAGTTTAAACAAATAAAAACGGCGTTATTATAAACAAATGAATAATAAAGTTCAGAACCATTAACTTCTGGCAAATCAAATATTTTTTGATAATTAGCGGAGTCGCTTAGATCATGATTTCCGATACAATGAAAAACTAGATTATTGTTAATGTATTGACTGCCATTAAAAAACCAATCATCCCAGTCTAAATTATTGGCACCATTTGTAACAATATCACCCGTGAATATTGCAAAATTTCCATGTTTTGAATTTGCTAAATTGGAGATTTGGTTCCAGGTGGTCATGTCTGTGCGACTGTCGCCCATAGCAATAAAACTAAAACTGGTGTCATTTTGTGGTGGGGCTGTTTGGTAAGTCATCTCAGTAGTCCAGGAACTTAAATTGGAATCAAATAATTTATAATAAATGGTTGAATTGGCTTGAACATTCTGAAATGAATATTTGAAGAAATTATCCAAATAACCAGGTCTTATTGTTCCAACAGAAGTTCCCATTTCTAAATTAGAAGAATAACCCCATTTTATTGAATCTGATGTCCCGGAATTACTCCATGTAATTGTAAGTCCGTTTATTGGACCATCAGAACTGCCCCAACGAATTTGGTTTATGGCTTTCACTCCAGAGGTAAAAAGAATACAAAAAATGATGGCGAGTCTAACCATTTTTGGCGATTTAATTGTCAAAGTTAATTATTTTGAAGAAAATATTATTGAAAAATTGCGTTTTCAAAATTATTTTTTCCTTCTAAACTTCTTTTTAAATTGAGGTCTTTTTGTGGGATTGTATTTCGGACCTTCACCAAATTGGGCTGGTACAATTGCTTTGTGAACCTCTTTTTCTAAGAGTGCTTCAATTTCACCAAATCTACTTTGTTCTTTTTCGTTTATCAAAGTAATGGCAACTCCATCTGATTCAGCTCTTGCAGTTCTTCCAATACGGTGAATATAATCTTCGCCATCATTCGGAACGTCGTAATTGATAACCAAATCAATATCTTCAACATCTATTCCTCGGGAAAGAATGTCAGTTGCGACCAAAATATTGAGCTGTTTACTTTTAAATTGTGATAAAACCATTTCTCTTTTTTCTTGATCCAAATCAGAATGAATATCTTCTACAGCCAACTTCGCTTTTTTAAGTTCAATGGCCAAATTCTTGGCACTTAATTTAGTAGAACAGAAAATCAAAATGCTTTTCAAGGTTTTAGCATCCAAAATATGTTTTACAAGTGGAACTTTCTGATTATTATAAACCACGTATGCAAGCTGCAGAATCTTTTCCGCGGGTTTTGAAACAGCCAAGCTTATTTCGAAAGGATTTTTTAATACTTTTCTCGATAGCAATTTGATTTTCTCAGGCATTGTTGCCGAAAAAAGTAAATTCTGACGTTCTTCAGGTAAATAGGAAATTATTTTAGTGATGTCGTCGTAAAACCCCATATCCAACATTCTGTCTGCTTCATCTAAAATCAAATATTTGAGTTTAGAGATTTTTACATAATTCTGATTGAGGTGGGCAATCATTCTTCCTGGAGTGCAAATGATAATGTCAGCGCCTTCTGATAAAGCGGTTTGTTCTCTTGTGAAAGAACTGCCATCGGTGCCGCCATACACAGCAATTGAACTGATTGGTGTGAAATAGGATAATCCTTCAAGTTGTTGATCAATTTGAACTGCCAATTCGCGTGTAGGAACTACAATAAGTGCTTTTACGCTATTTGAGGGTGGCGAAGTAATAATTTTATGAATAATTGGAAGCAAAAATGCTGCGGTTTTTCCTGTTCCAGTTTGAGCTGAGGCAAGCAAATCTCGACCTTCTAAAATAACTGGTATAGCTTGTTCTTGGATAGGGGTGGCTGTTAAAAAGCCGTTTGCTTCAATTCCTTCGAAAAGTTTTGGATCAAAGCCAAATGATTGGAACTCCATTTTTTATTGAAAATTTTTATTTCTGTAAAGGTAAGTTTTTAAAAGGAAATTTTGATTTAAGATTAAAAAATATTTGATTTTAGGGTTTTGATTTTTTTTATTCCTCAAAAAAAATGTGTTTAATTCACTGAAATCGTGTCGAATAATTCTAATTGTAATTAAGATTGCTTCTCCGCCAGGTTACGGATCGCAATGACGGTTTTGTTAATAATCAGCCTAATTATTATTTCGCAATTTCACCAAATAAATCAAATTCCTCTGCAGCAGTGATTTTTACATTGTAGAAATTTCCGATTTCGAGTTTCTCTTTTTTTGCTTTAATCAATACTTCATTATCTACCTCAGGAGAATCAAATTCGGTACGACCAATATAATAATCGCCTTCTAATTTGTCGATAATTACTTTGAAAGTTTTTCTAATTTTTGCCTCGTTTTTATTCAACGAAATTTTTTGCTGAATTTCCATCAATTCTTCGAATCTCGCATTTTTTGTTGCGGCAGAAACGCTGTCTTTTAGTGCAAATGCTTTGGTGTTTTCTTCAGGAGAATATTTAAAAACTCCCAATCTGTCGAATTGTGCTTTGTTTACAAATTCAATTAATTCTTTAAATTCTTTTGAAGTTTCGCCAGGATAGCCAACAATTAATGAAGTTCTGATAGCGATATCTTCGATTTTATTCCTGAAATTATCAATAAGTTTATAAATGTCTTTTTGACTGTGGCCGCGTTGCATCGATTGTAAAATACGGTCGCTGATATGTTGAAAAGGAATGTCGATGTATTTGCAAATGCTCGAATATTCTTTCATCACGTCAAGAACTTCTAATGGAAAGTTAGTAGGGTAGGCATAATGCAAGCGAATCCAAGGAAAATTTTCGAGCTTGGCAAGTTTTTCTAATAATTCTGCTAAAGCATTTTTCTTGTAGATATCTATTCCGTAATAAGTTAGATCTTGAGCAATTAAAATTATTTCTTTAACACCAATAGATGAAAGATATTCGGCTTCTTTTACCAATGAATCAATTGGTCTGGAAACGTGTTTTCCACGTATCAGCGGAATCGCACAAAACGAACATTTTCTGTCGCAACCTTCCGAAACTTTAAAATAAGCGTAGTGTTTAGGTGTTGTTAATAAACGTTCTCCCAATAATTCGGATTTGTATTTTGCGCCTAATGATTTTAATAAACTTGGTAATTCTGCTACGCCAAAAAAACCATCTATTTCAGGGATTTCTTTTTGTAATTCGGATTTGTAACGCTCGGATAAACAGCCCGTAACGAAAACCTTTTTTGCGCTGCCATTTTTCTTTGCATTTACGCATTCTAAAATGGTATCAATAGATTCTTGCTTTGCATCATTTATAAATCCGCAGGTATTGATAATGATAATTTCTGAATTTTGATTGCTGTCGAATTTTAATTCAAAATTAGATTCTGCCAATTGGCGCATAATCACTTCTGAATCAACAATATTTTTTGAACAACCAAGAGTGATGATGCTTACACTTGATTTATTTTTTTTCATATAAAAAGAAAGGAAAATTATGAATTAAAAAGGCTGTCAACGAATTCGGTTTTATTGAAAACTTGCAAATCTTCAATTCCTTCGCCGATGCCAATATATTTTACTGGAATTTTAAATTGATCCGAAATTCCAATTACAACGCCGCCTTTTGCAGTTCCATCAAGTTTGGTAATTGCCAAAGCATTTACTTCAGTAGCCATTGTAAATTGTTTTGCTTGCTCAAATGCATTTTGACCAGTTGAACCATCCAGAACTAATAAAATTTCGTGAGGAGCATCGGGAACGACTTTACTCATTACTTTTTTTATTTTTGAAAGTTCATTCATTAAATTGATTTTATTGTGCAAACGGCCAGCAGTATCAATAATAACAACGTCTGTATTTTTTGCAACGGCAGAAGTTAATGTATCGAAGGCAACAGAAGCAGGATCGGCACCCATTCCCTGACTAACAATTGGAACATCAACACGGCTTGCCCAAATGGTCAATTGGTCAACTGCAGCAGCCCTAAATGTGTCGGAAGCGCCGAGCAGAACTGTTTTTCCAGCTTTTTTTAATTGATAAGCTAGTTTTCCTATTGTTGTTGTTTTACCAACTCCATTAACACCAACTACCATAATAACGTATGGCGAGTCCATTTTTGGAATGGTAAATTCAATGCTATCGGCATTATTGTTTTCGGAAAGTAGGCTGGCAATTTCTTCACGAAGGATTCCGTTTAATTCTGTGGTGCCAAGGTATTTATCTTTAGAGACTCTGTTTTCAATTCTTTCAATAATTCGAAGTGTTGTTTCAACGCCAACGTCGGAGGAAATAAGAATTTCTTCCAAATTATCAAGTACTTCAGCGTCAACTTTAGATTTTCCAATAATAGCTTTAGATAGTTTAGAGAAAACATTTTCCTTTGTTTTCGCCAATCCTTGGTCTAGGCTTTCTTTTTTTTCTCTTGAAAATATACTAAAAATACCCATAATTTTTTTTAACTAATAATGCTGCTAAGGTAATGATTTTTAATGAAATGGAAATCTAAAAATTTGAAAACTAAAAAAGCTCTTCCCATAAAGGAAAAAGCTTTTTAATATTTTAACTGAAAGAAGAACTAGCTTTTTTCTAAGAATTCTTTTACAACATCATTAGAAACAATAGTTTCTTTAAATGAATAAGCACCAGTTTTTGGTGACTTAACCATTCTGATAACTTTTGCGAAGTCTTTTCCAGTAGTAGTTTTTAGCGATGCAACAACTTTCTTTGCCATGGTCTAAATTATTTTATTTCTTTGTGAACAGTTACTTTTTTTAATATCTTATTATACTTTTTAAGTTCTAATCTCTCAGGAGTATTTTTCCTGTTTTTTGTAGAGATATACCTTGAAGTTCCTGGTAAACCAGTAGCTTTGTGTTCAGTGCATTCTAAAATCACCTGACCTCTTGCTTCTTTACTTTTCTTAGCCATTGTATAAAATCTTTATTTTTTAGGAGTGCAAAGTTAAACTTTTTTCGATTATAAAAACAAAAATATGAAAAAAATATTAAATATTCTAAATTTTACTAAACTAAAAGATTAAATAAGTATTTTTGAATGTTTGCAAAACGCTATGAACTGGGAAATATATATTAGAGGTTTTAAAAGTTTTCTTCAATTAGAAAAATCATTATCAAAAAATTCAATAGAAGCATATTTGCATGATGTTGAAAAATTGGTTCAATACAATGATTATTTCAAATTGGAATTAAAAGCTGAATCAATAAAACTTTCTGATTTGCATGATTTTTTGAAATGGATAAACGAATTGGGAATGAATGCCAATTCACAAGCCCGAATTATATCTGGTATTAAAGCTTTTTATAAATATTTGATTATCGAAAATATTATTCATGAAAATCCGACCGAATTATTAGAAGCTCCAAAAATTGGCCGAAAACTTCCAGATACGCTTAGCAATATTGAAATTGATCATTTAATTTCTTGTATTGATTTGTCGAAGCCAGAAGGAGAAAGGAATAAAGCAATTATCGAGACATTGTTTAGTTGCGGATTGCGGGTTTCTGAACTTGTAAATCTAAGAATCTCTAATCTCTTTTTTGATTTAGATTATATTAAAATCATTGGGAAAGGCGATAAAGAGCGGATTGTGCCAATTGGAAGAGTTGTGAAAAAGCAAATCAATCTTTATTTTGAATTTGTCCGGTGTCATCAAACCATAAAAAAAGGAGCGGAGGACATCGTTTTTTTAAATAGAAGAGGGAATAAGCTCACCAGAGTTATGATTTATACTTTAATCAATAATTTAGCAAAAGTGGCTGGTTTGAAAAAGAAAATCAGCCCGCATACTTTCAGACATTCTTTTGCGACATGTCTAATTGAAGGTGGGGCTGATTTAAGAGCAGTTCAGGAAATGCTGGGTCATGAATCAATTACAACTACCGAAATCTATACCCATTTGGATAGAGAGTTTTTAAGGGATACGATAATTCAATTTCATCCACGAGAAAACAAAAGGAGAAATTAATCTTCGCCTTCTTCTTCGTCAAAAACTACACCCCAATTAACTGAAACCAATTTATCGTGATCGAAATAAAAGTCGATTAAAGCGTCTTCAAAAGAAACTCTTTTTTCGCCCCATGTTTCTAATTCTGTATCAAGATCATTGAATCCATTTTTTTGCATCAATTCGATGATGGCTTTTTCTTTCAATTTGAAAATTTGTTTTCCAAAAAGAGTTGCGCCAGCATTGTCTGTTTCAACGCATGAGAAAACTGAATTGTCGTCTCCATCAAAGAATAAAGTAAAACCTTTGTCCCAGTAGTTACATGCGATGGCATAAAAATCTTCATCTTCAGTTAACTTTTCAGTTTCTTCAGGTTTTCCAACTACTTTGATGATTTCGTCTTGTGTTGCGCCGAAAGTGATGTCTCCAAAACCAATGTTTGGTTTAATTTCTAGATTTTCCATTTTAAATTTGTTAAAGTATTTGCCAAAATTAACAAAATTTAAATAATAATAAAAGAAGAAAATTTACTTTAAGGGAGAATCGGGTTCCTTTGCCATTCTGTTATACACGATTCTATCGAGCACACGTGGCATTATTCTGTGAAGAAAAACGATTAAGTTTCCTTCGAAGGTTATGATAAGTCTGTTTTTCCGTTTTATTATTGCTTTACAAATCCTTTTGGCAACTTTCTCGGCTGATGTGAGTTTCTCTTCCGTCATTGGAGAATCGCCCTGTGCAGTTCCGTCTTTTGTTAAAGCAGCATTGCGAATATTGGATGCCGTAAAATTTGGACAAGCAATTAGAACATGCAAACCTTTTTTCATGTTTTCAGTTCTAAGAACTTCGAGAAAACCCTGAATGGCGAATTTTGATGCAGAATATCCAATTCGGCCAGGCAATCCTTTGTAACCTGCAATTGATGAAACGCCAACAATCGAGCCTTTTGTATTTAAAATATGCGTTAATGCATATTTGGTGCAATAAACCGTGCCCCAAAAATTAGTATCCATTAATTCTTTCAGGACTTTTAAATCGGTTTCCTGAAAGTTGGCACGCATCGAAATTCCAGCATTATTAATTAAAACATCAATTTTGCCATAGTGTTTAATTGTTTCTTCAATTAGACTTTGGCAGTCAGATTCAATTCTAACATCGGTTTTAACCACTAAAATACTCTTGCCGGAAGATTGAAAGGGTTCGGCAATTTCGTTGAGTTTTTCTTCGTTTCTGGCAGCAAGAACAACTTTGGCGTTCATCCCAAGCATTTCAATAGCTATTGATTTGCCTATTCCAGAAGATGCTCCGGTAACAATAACAACCTTGTCTTTCATTTTAGGCGAATATATATCATTTTGCGGTACAATATTAATTCATATTTATTTGAAATTCCACAATTTTAACAAAAAAAAATAAATTATTATTTTTAAGTGGTTGGTATAAAGCGAATTGTTAAAAAAATGAAAATAATTGATAAAATATATTTGTTATTTCAAAATTTACCTGTATTTTTGCACCTCCAAAATCGCATGATAATGGAATGATTATGTAGCTCAGTAGGTAGAGCACATCCCTTTTAAGGATGGGGTCCTGGGTTCGAATCCCAGCATGATCACAATAAAAGCAGAAAACCACCGAAATATCAAGCATTTCGGTGGTTTTTTTTATGGTACATTAAACATATATTACGAAAATGTTAACTTTTCTTTTTTGGACTCGAAGTTTTTTCTTTTTGATTAACTACTTCTATTTCGCGAATTTTGCATTGTATTACCTTTATGTTTGAAACAGAATAAACATTTGCATTAAAATCGACCATTATTTTCTTTCCATTTGAAGTTTCGAGGTTGAGATTTTCTAAATGAATAATTTCCTTTTTTTGTAATTCAAGAAATTTGTTTTTATTAGCCACAACATCTTTAAACGTGCCAATTTCCCAAATCTTCTTCTGAAAAAATTCTTCTTTTGAAAAACCTAATAATTTTGTTAAATACTCATTTACATCTGTTATCATTCCTGTTTCAGCATCAAGACTTAGGATACCATGTTGTGCCGATTCGAAAAGGCGACGGTAGTGTGTTTCAGAAATTACCATCAAGTCATTGGCTTTTTTTATTTCTAATTCCAACTTTTTAACAACAGTGATATCAATAAAGGTAAGTACCAATCCATCTATTCTGTCATCCATGGTGCGATATGGCATAATTCTGATGGTAAACCATTTATTGTTTTTTGTTGAAATTGCGGTTTCAATAGAGGAAAGCGTTTTTAAAACTTGTTTTGCATCAGTTTCAATATTTGGATATTCCAAATCGGTTACCAAATCAGTGAATGGCCTGCCAATATCAGTGCCTCGGAGTTTGAAAAGATGAACCAATGAATCGGTAAATCTGCGTATATTCAATTCCTTATCCAAAAATAGGGTAGCAATTTCTGTACTGTTAAGCAAGTTTTTCATATCGTTATTTGCCTGAACAAAATCCGTTACTTTGCTTTGCAATTCAAAATTTACTGTTTGCAGCTCCTCGTTTAAGCTCTGCATTTCTTCTTTGGATGTGGTAAGCTCTTCGTTGGTAGATTGCAGTTCTTCGTTAGATGATTGCAGTTCCTCGTTGGTTGATTTAAGCTCTTCCTGCGACGTTTGCATTTCTTCGCGGGTACTTTGCAAATCTTCGTAGCTTCTTTGCAAATCATTTTCGAGCTCTTTTTGTCTTCCTTTGGAGCTAATATTTCTTGGCTTTTTGCCTGTAGGATCAAGTCCTATTATTGCAGGAACATCACTAAATACAATTATTAAAAGCCCTCTGATATCGTTCGGACTTTCAATTTTTTGAACCGTTAGGTCAACAAACTGAGTGCCTCCGTTGGTGCCAATCTTAATGTTTTTCAATACCACTGGTTCAAAATTTTTCATTGCTTTTCGAATTGCAATTGGCAAGGATTCTCGCAATCCCTCTCGTGCCATGGAATAAATGTTCCAGTTTGCTTTTCCGGCTGTTGGCTCAAGATATTTCCCGGTACGTCCGGTAATATAAATAATATCTCCTCTGTCGTTAATAAGAACGCTGGCAGGCGAAAATTTTTGAAGTAAAAATTGGTCGGTTAAACTTTGAATATTTTCTGGATTTTGCGGTGTTGCTTTAATATTGGGTAAAGATTTTTTTGATCTCGAAAAGGAACTTGGAAAATCAATTAATTCAGGCATCACGTGGCTTGCAGTTCTTTGATAAATTTTTAATCGGGTATCTAATTCCATAAAGCCCTCAGAATTGGTGCCAAGGGTTTCGGCAGTTCCCAATACCAATAATCCCCCAGGATTAAGACTGTAATTAAACAAAGCCATTAATTTTTTTTGTAATTCATGCTCCATGTAAATAAGCATATTTCTGCATGACAAGAAGTCGAGCTTGGTAAAAGGTGGGTCTTTTATTACATTTTGAGGAGCAAACACAACCATTTCTCTGATATAAGCACTTATCTTGAATCCTTCTGGTTCTTGTGTGAAAAAGTGGCTTAAGCGATCAGCTGATACATCGGAAGCAATATTAACACTGAAGATTCCTTTACGTGCTTTTTCGATGGCATCATTATCTATATCTGTTGCGAAAATTTGAAGTGTTAAATTTTTTGGTTTTTTTAATTTCGAAATTACTTCTTGAAAAACAATTGCAAGGGAATAAGCCTCTTCGCCTGTAGAACAGGCAGGGATCCATGCGCGAAGAATGTAGCCATTGGGCAATTCGCTTAACATTTTAGGTAAAATTTCCTGCTTTAATCTTTCCCAAACAATCGTATCGCGAAAAAAATTGGTTACTCCAATTAGTAATTCCTGAAAAAGGATGTCTATTTCTTTTGGGTTTTCTTGTAAATAGCGAACATAATTGTTTATCTTATCAATTTGATGAATGCCTTTGCGCCTTTCGATACGACGAAATAGGGTGTTTTTTTTATATAAGGAAAAATCGTGACCTGATTGCTGGCGAAGTAAAATGATGATTTTTGAAATGTTACTATTTTCTTTTTCATCGGGTTCTTGGTTGAAATCATCTTTAGGAACAAATTTTAGAAAAGAAATCAACCTTTTTGGTAAGTCCTCGGCAGGAGCAACAATATCGGCAATTACGGCTTCAATAGCGCTACGTGGCATGCCATCGAATTTTGCAGATTTAGGTGATTGAACCAAAACGGTCCCATTTTTTTCTTTAATGGCTTTTAATCCTAAACTGCCATCAGAACCCATTCCTGAAAGGATAATACCAATACTTTTTTCGCCTTTATCTAAAGCCAATGAGCGAAAGAAAAAATCAATTGGCAATCTCAAACCCCGCGACTCAACTGGCGCAAATAAATGTAGATTGCCTTTTAGGATTGACATACTTTTGTTTGGTGGTATAACATAAACAGAATTGGGTTTTACTTTCATATTGTCGCAAGCCTGAAAAACTCTCATGTTGGTGATTCGTTGCAACAATTCTGGCATAATGCCGACATGATCTGGATCTAAATGCTGAATTACCACAAAAACTAACCCACTATCAATAGGCATATTTCCAAAAAACTGTTCCAAAGCTTCAAGTCCACCAGCAGAGGCACCAATTGCGATTATTGGAGATTCATTTTCTCGTAATTTGGAAGAAATATTTTCTGCTGATTTTGGTGCTTTTGATTTCATATTTTTATTTATTTTTTGTTCTGTTAATTTATTTTTTATGCTAATAAGGGTACATCGACTCCGCTCGGTAAAGCTTACGGTTTTGGAATATTGAAACCACGTCAGTTTCAATGCCTAAAAGTATTAAATATTTTTTAAATAATAGTTTGCAAATGAAATTCATTTATTATTTTATTTATGGTTAAAGGTCAAACGCAATGCAGCATAAGGTGCGGTCGTCTTTGCGAGGCGTTGGGTAGGGTATTTAAGGGCTGGCACGAGGAAGCAATCTCATTTTGGGGTTTAGATTGCTTCTCAGCCAGTGGGCTGATCCTACCTTTCGGTAGGCAAGCGCAAT
>JACAAW010000124.1 GCA_013377115.1 Bacteroidota bacterium
TTCTGTAAAATTAATCAATTTTTATACTATATTTACGCTCCAATTTGTCTAAAATTAAACGAAATATTAATTATCTAACTAAACCAATTTATTATGAAAAAAACTCTTACCTTAATGGTTGCGTTCTTAATGCTTTCCTTTTATTCGGGAATAGCACAGAATCAAAACAATGATCAACAAACTGATGTTAAAAGAAAATGCGGTACTATGGAGCATATTGCTGAATTAAAAGCAAGCAATCCATCTTACGAATTACAATTACAACAATTAGAAGAGTTTACACAAAACTGGATCAAAAATAACCCAGAAGAAGCAACAAAAACTGTTATTACTGTTCCTGTTGTTGTTCATATTGTTTACAGTTCAGTATCCCAAAACATAAGCGACGCTAGAGTTGCAGAACAAATTGCTGTTTTAAATCGCGATTATGCTGGTTTAAATACCCATTCTATGGGAGCTTTTGCTACTACTTTAAAATCAAATACTGAATTACAATTTTGTTTAGCAACAAAAACTAATACTGGTGCCGCAACAAATGGTATCGAAAGAAAACTTACAACAACTACTGGATTTTCAACAAATAACAATATAAAACATGCTTCTAGTGGTGGTTTAGATCAATGGAATGCAAATAAATACATGAATATTTGGGTTGGTAATTTAACTGGTGGACTTTGTGGATATGCTGAGTTTCCAACAAATCCTCTTAGCACAACTTATGGTGTTGTAATTCATTATCAATATTTTGGTGTAACTGGTGCTACAGCTCCTTATAATCAAGGTGGAACCACAACTCACGAAATTGGTCACTGTTTTAATTTGTATCATATTTGGGGTGATGATGGTGGTGCATGTACAGGTAGCGATTTATGTGGTGATACTCCAAACCAAGCTGGTGAAAATTATACTTGTCCTGCAACAGGGGCAACTGTTACGGATGCTTGTACAACTTCTGGAAATGGTGTTATGTATATGAATTTCATGGATTATTCTGATGATGCATGTTATACAAACTTTACTCCAAATCAAAAATCAAGAATTCAAGCTTGTTTTGCAACTGGTGGAGCATTAAATACTTTAAGTACCTCATCTGCTACAAATTGTTCAGGTGTTGGTTTTACTGAAGTTGATTTATTAAATGGTATTGAAGTTTTCCCAAATCCTGCAAACGACATTTTAAATATTGATCTTTCTTCTTTCTCAAGAGAAGTAAAAATCAGTGTTTATAATTCAATTGGATCATTAGTTTCTTCAGTTGATTCAAAAAACACCTCATCTTTAGTTCAAATTGACTTATCTACATTTAAATCAGGTATTTATTATGTAAATATTCTTTCTGACAAAGGAAACGTTACAAAAAGAATTTCTGTTATTAAATAAATAACATTTACTTTTTTTGAAAAGAGCATTTCGTAGTTTCGAAATGCTCTTTTCTTTTTACCTTTGCATATCAATTAAAAATACAATTATGAACATCGAAGTCGCAAAACAAATTATCAAAAAAGGCAACTATGATAATGATTTGCAAAATATAGCAGAAAAAATTTTCAATAAAGAAAGGATAACATTTGAAGATGGTGTTTTGCTTTATGAAAAAGCTGGCCTAAGTTTTTTATCGTCACTCGCGAATTTTGTAAGAGAAAGTAAAAACTATGATTTCACTTATTATAATAGAAATTTCCATATCGAACCAACCAATATTTGCATCTACAAATGTCGATTCTGCTCTTATTCAGCAAAAGATAAAGCCAGTAGTTGGGAATTAAATGCTGATGATATCATTGCTAAAGTAAATGCATACAAAGAAATTCCAGTTACTGAAGTTCACATCGTTGGTGGTGTTCATCCGGATAGAGATTTGCATTATTATGGTGAAATTATTAAATCCATAAAAGCAATTAGGCCAGACATTCATGTAAAAGCATTTACTGCCGTTGAGCTTGATTTCATGATTAAAAAAGCTGGTTATTCAGTTGAAGAAGGCTTGGCAAAACTAAAAGAATACGGTTTGGATTCAATTCCAGGTGGTGGTGCCGAGATTTTTAATGAAAACATTCGCACCCAAATTTGTCATCAAAAATCAAATTCAAATGTTTGGCTAAAAATTCATGAAGCCGCGCATAAACTCGGAATTCCATCAAATGCCACCATGCTTTATGGCCATATTGAAACTTATGCCGACAGGGTTGATCACTTATTAAAGCTTAGAGATTTACAAGACAAAACTGGAATGTTCAATGCTTTTATTCCATTGAAATTCAAAAATAAAAACAACGAGTTCTCTGAAATAAAAGAAACTTCTCTTATTGAAGATTTAAAAAACTACGCTATTTGCAGGATTTTTCTTGATAATTTTGCTCACATAAAAGCCTACTGGCCAATGATCGGTAAAGAAACCGCTCAACTTTCGCTTTCTTTTGGCGTAGACGATTTAGATGGAACAATCGATGATTCAACAAAAATATATTCGCTAGCAGGTGCTGAAGACCAAACGCCATCCATGAATACCGATGATATTAAAAAGTTGATTATTGACGCAAAAAGGATTCCAATTGAAAGAGACTCAATCTATAATGTAGTTCCAGAAAATTAATCTTCTTGTTCTATATTATCTTGATAAGCAGTAGTATAGGTTCTCCATTTTTCTAAAACATTCTGCATATCCTCTGGAAGCTCGGAATCAAAGAAAACAAATTTCCCAGAAGTTGGATGGTTAAATCCCAATGATTTTGCATGCAAAACATGTCTTGGAATTGTTTTGAAACAATTGGTAATAAATTGTTTGTATTTAGAATAAGTAGTTCCTTTTAAAATTTGATCACCACCATAAGTTTCATCATTAAAAAGTGGATGACCAATATATCTGAAATGAGCCCTAATTTGATGCGTCCTACCCGTTTCTAATTTGCATTCAACTAAAGTAACGTAACCAAAACGCTCAATTACTTTATAATGTGTTATTGCATGTTTGCCATAATCTCCGTCAGGAAATACAGTCATAACTTTCCGATCTCGCAAACTACGACCGATATGACCTTCAATGGTTCCTTCATCTTCCTTAAAATCGCCCCAAACCAATGCAATATAAAGTCGGTTTATAGTGTGATCGTAAAATTCCTTTGCCAATCGTGTTTGGGAAAGTTCATTTTTTGCAACCAATAAAATTCCAGTTGTGTTTTTATCAATACGATGAACCAAAGCTCCTTTTACTGGTTCTCCATCTCTTGAAGGCAAATCTTTAAATCGATAAGCTAAAGCATTTACTAAAGTCCCAGTATAATGACCATAACCAGGGTGAACAACCATTCCTTCTTTTTTATTAATAAGAATTAAATCGTCATCTTCATAAACAACTTCGATTGGAATATTTTCGGGAATAATTTCAACTTCACGAGGTGGAGTTGTCATTACCACAGAAATTACATCCCCGGGTTTGACTTTATAATTGGACTTTACAGGTTTTTCGTTTACTAAAATACAATTTGCTTTCGCAGCATTTTGAATTTTATTTCTGGAAGCGTTCTCAACTCGCGACATTAAAAACTTGTCGATACGCAATAATCCCTGACCTTTATCTACGCAAATTCTAATATGTTCAAAAAATTCCTGATCGTCTTCAATAATTTCTGGCTCTTCACTCATAAAGGTTTCCTATTCTTTTTCTACTATAAATTTTCCAGAAAATGATTTCTGTGTTGAATTACTAAATATTCTATAGAAATAAAGTCCGTCGGTAAGATTTTGAACATTTACTTGGGATTGATATTCAGTACTTATAATTGTACGACCTGTTAAATCGTAAATTTCTATTTTTGCATTTCTCAAATTATCAGAATTTCCGGCTTTCACTGAAAAATTAATGATTCCTGATGTTGTAGGATTTGGAAAAACATTCATTTCATTTTTTATGTCAGCATTTTCACTAAGTCCGGCAAAATAAATTTGTTTTCCCAATACTGGACGAAGCATTATTGAACCTGCTTTTTGAGAATTTTGCCAAGTACCATCTACATTATAAAAAATGTTGGCATGATTGTCATTATTCCAGTCAAAACCAATATTCAAATTATCATCGGTGGTTTGAAGCCAGCCAATATAAAATGTTCCGCTTAAAACTAAAGTAGTATCAGTGATAAAATAAGTATAAAACTGATTCAAACTATCTTCGAATTGAGGCTTGTAACCAGCACGGCTATAAATAACAGTTTCGGGAGATAAAGAACTCCAAATTTTTAGAAAGAAATATTGCTGATTTGAATTGTTATAAGTTTTATTAAAGAACATCTGGATAGCACGCAATGTATCAGGATGATTCAATGTAAAACGATATGCCATTTTAGAATTTGCTGGAGTTAAGCCATAGCCAGCTTCAGGGTTTCCATCATCGTAAGCATAATAATTAAAGAACTTTTGTTCAAAAGTGGTGGTGTCATTTTGTTGACGATTGTCTCCAATAACGCCTTCGTGAACGATATGTTTAATAAAATAATAGGATGAATCGCCGATGCAAGGAAATGAATAAGTTACCGCAGGAGTTGCATGTGGAGCATAATTTACTAAACCAGAATCTAAAAATGGCCAAATATTCCAACTTCCACCTGGATAATTATTTAACGGAAGTAAATTTTTATCAAATATTTCATAACGGTAACTATAATTATGAATTGCAGTATCAAGATTTGAAATTGACATTTTTAAATTAGATTTCATTTCAGGACCTGGATTCACCAAAAACTGTGAACATGGCATCGATTGATAATTTTTCAACATGGATGGAGCTTTTTCAACAAAAGCAACATCGCGCTTTACGGTATCTGCTTTATTTCTGTTCTGATTTAAATAAACGTAATCTACATTCCATTGGTCAACATTACCAGCCCAACTTGGCATGCTATTATTTGCCAGACTTGCATAATTTTTAAATCTAAATTTAAATCCTTTCTGAAAAAAATTTGCTGAATCCAAAACTGGAATCATTATCTGTTTGAAGTAAGAATTATTCTGGGTATAAAAGGTGGTAATGGGCATTCCCTTTGAACTCCATGCGTGATACCATTTCGCATTTGATGGAGAATAAAATTCAACAACCAATGAATCATCTGTTTCAGGAGCATTACCAATACCCTGAGGTTGATAATAAAAGCTAAAATAAATTGAATCCGAAACTTTATAAGGATGCGCAGGAATGATCATTTCTGAGTCTAATCGAATTTCGTTTGAAGTAAGATAATCAGCAATAAAAGCTGTTGATGCTGCATCAATATAAATATTACCAGAATCATTTATCGCGTCAAAAGTTGCAACTCCAAGTGTTGGAGGATGTAATGCATAATCAGCATTGATAAAGGCAAATTTATCGGACCAAAGTGAGCTATCTGGAAAAACATTCAATTTCGAGAAATCATCAACAAAAGGCAAATTAAGGTAAGTTGTGGTTTTTGGAGAATTAGAAATATTCAATTTACCTTGAGCTTTTATCTTTTCTTTAATTTGAACATTAGAGCCCAATCCTGTAATAATTTCTTGAGAAAAAACAGAGAAGCAAATTCCAAGAATTAAAAGGAGTGTTATTGGTATTCTTTTCATCAGCAATTTATTTTAAATGCAATTAATGTTTATTCTGACACAGTATCTTTTCGAAGTTTCTCAAGCAAAGCATTAAAATCAAATTTTTTATCCGATTTATACCAAAGAGAAACTTTTGATCCTAAATTTATTGAACCCCTTTTTGAATATGCAGGGCTTTGTTTGTAAACTCTTGCTTGATTTGAATCAACGCCATCAGCAAAATGCTCTTCACCAATATTTAAAGACGCGGCTTTCAATTCATTTAAAGCTTCGCTTCTAAATTTTCCATATAAAAAAGGAATCGTAGCAGCTCCGCCATTTTCGCCTCTTCCAACAACCAAATCTATTTCCGACCCTTTTTCAATCATTGCGCCGGCAATAATGGGCCTTCCCTTGTATTTTTGTTTAAGAACAGCATTTGTGGCCATATCCTGAACATATTCCAATTCTCCTGGTTTTAAGCCAAAGGTTTCAAGCATCGAAACGGCTTGTCGCACCGTTAAATCAATTAAATTTGGCATCGCAACTCTTTCAACCGAACGGGCAACCACAGTTAAATAAATTTTACGATGACTTTTAACTTTCATATTTGGTAAAGGATCCTGTCCAATTACAGTTCCTCTTGCTTTATTTGAATTAAAAACAGAATCAATAATTTGATATTCTAAATTCTTTTCATCTGCAAACTTTTCAACTTCTTCTATTTTCAATCCTGTAAAATCTGGTACTGTGATGAAGTCTCCATGTTTCGTGAAAACGGAAAGCACTTTTGTTACCAGCCAAATCAAAACTAAAGTGATTATTATTGACAACAAAAAGTTTTTAATAAATGCTTTACTTTTTAAGAATCTTATAAAACCCATTTTGGATATCTAAACTAACTTTAAACTTGAAAAAACAATAAATATTGTATAAAGTTAGCAAAGTTAAGAAATAAAATTCAAAACTTGATTTTTCGTTACCTCATAGGTACGTTTTATTTCTCGTTAAATTTATTTCTCGCAAAGTTACAAGGTCGCAAAGTTTTAAAAAATCATAAATGATTTTTTCCTTTGCGGACTATTTGTAATTTTATTAAATCAACGAATTTAGCTATATTACTGATTTTCCGCATAACAATTCGAATGAGATTCCTCACTACGTTCGGAAGACAATTATTCAATGAAATGGGAAAGAGCGAGAGCGCATTTATAATGTCGAAAGCAAGGCGAATGCGCTCTCGCTCCCTCATACGAATAACAATGACGATGTCATTCAGAAAGAAGCGAAGCGTATTGAAGAATCTAGCGAAGCGATATCTCGAACACAATTAAACTTGTGCTGAGCTAGTCGAAGTAAAATTAAAAATTGTGAGAAATCTAAAAAGTAAAAATACATTAATGCGTAACATTTGTTAATAAAATATTAATTTTGCACAAATAAAAAATTCAAATTTATGCAAAACACAAATTTTAATTACACTCAGGATCAAACCGAAAGTGTTTCAATGTCGAGAACATTTATTGCAAATGTATTTTCATGGATGGCTTTGGCACTTGCAATTACTGGTGTTGTAGCTTATTTTTTTGGTAACAATGCCGAACTAACTAATTTATTATATTATACAAATGGAGTAAAATCAAGTTTAACTGGCTTAGGCTGGGTAGTTATGCTTGCTCCAATTGGATTTGTATTATTGATGTCGTGGGGAATGAATAAACTTTCAGCTCCGATGATGATGCTTCTTTTTGTCGTTTATTCCATTATTATGGGAATGAGTCTTAGTTTTATTTTTCTAATTTATACACATGGTTCAATTGCTGCAACTTTCGGAATAACTGCCGGAATGTTTGGTTTGATGGCTTTTGTGGGATATACCACCAAAACTGATTTAACCAAATTTGGATCAATAATGATGATGGGACTCGTTGGAATTATCATTGCTAGCATTGTAAATATGTTTATGAAAAGCGGAACCATGGATTATATCATTAGTTTTATTGGTGTTTTGGTTTTCACTGGACTTACAGCTTACGATGTGCAAAAATTGAAAAGAATTGGTGCTGGCGTTGAATTTGGGACTCAAGAAACTACCAAACTTACTATTTTAGGTGCATTGTCTTTGTATTTAGACTTTATCAACCTCTTTTTATTTATTCTACGCTTTACTGGCGGTAGAAAATAGCCATTTTAAACTGAAAATAATTACAAAAGAGATTACTTCAACAGTCTGCTGACTGATTCGCAATTACGTCATTGCGAGCGAGGAACGACCGAAGCAATCTTAATAACGGTAATAAAACAAAAAACAAATTTATTATTTACTAAAAATATAATTGATGAACGCATACGTATTTCCCGGTCAGGGTGCGCAGTTTGTAGGCATGGGTAAAAACATGTACGACAATTCTGCATTAGCAAAAGAAATGTTTGAAAAAGCCAACGAAATTCTTGGTTTTAGAATTACTGATTTAATGTTCGAAGGAACTGAAGAAGATTTGAGACAAACAAAAGTTACTCAACCAGCAATTTTTCTTCATTCGGTTATTTTAGCTGCAACTCTTGGTGAAAGTTTTAAACCAGATATGGTTGCTGGTCATTCCTTAGGCGAATTTTCGGCTTTGGTTGCCAACAAAACTCTTAGCTTTGAGGATGGCTTGCGCCTGGTTTCAATGCGTGCCAATGCTATGCAAAAAGCTTGCGAAGCTGAACCTTCAACAATGGCAGCAATCTTAGGATTGGATGATAAAAAAACGGAAGAAATTTGTGCCGCAATTGACGAAGTTGTTGTTCCTGCAAATTATAATAGTCCGGGACAATTGGTAATTTCTGGCTCTATGAAAGGAATTGAAATTGCTTGCGAAAAACTAAAAGAAGCTGGCGCAAAAAGAGCATTACCATTAAAAGTTGGTGGCGCTTTCCACTCTCCATTGATGGAACCGGCAAGAATTGAATTGGCTGAAGCCATTAATTCGATTCATTTTAGTGAACCAATTTGCCCAATTTACCAAAATGTAAATGCAAAAGCAGTTGTAAATCCTACTGAAATTAAACAAAATTTAATTTCTCAATTAACTTCACCAGTTCGCTGGACACAAATAATGGAAAATATGATTGCCGATGGTGCTTCTAAATTTATTGAAGTTGGTCCAGGTACTGTTTTACAGGGTTTGGTAAAAAAAGTAAAAAGTGATATTGAAGCAGTGAGTGCTTAATTGAAACACATAACATATTTAAGAGCCATAACTAATAAGTTTGGCTCTTTTTTTTGAAAAAAAATAGATTTAAATTAACAAATTGATTTACATCAATTTATTTGTTAAATTTACATTCTATTTCTTCAAAATAGTTTTTCCTAAGTAAAACCAAATAGCCATGAAAAAAATATTTTTATTTTTAGCAGGAATTATTTTTACTGCAAATTTTGCAAATGCTAACTACATTTCTGGTGGATTATCTTATCATTGGCTTAATGATCTAACTTATGAAATCACATTAACAACATTTACAGATAGTTCTGACAATAATTTTACTCAGGAAATTGATTGTGGTGACGGAACATTTGAAACGCTTTCTGGAGGAGGTGTTTTGCTTACTAATGGTATCAAAAAAAATATTTATTCTGGAACTCATACGTATGCTACATCAGGTACTTATAATGTTTCTTTTCAAGATACAAACCGAATTGCAGGAATAGTTAATGTTCCAAATTCGGTAAATGTTCCTTTTTGTATAAATGCTATTTTAGTTATGAATCCATTTCTTGGTGGAAACAGTTCCCCAATATTTAATTTCCCCTTTATTGACAACGCGATTGACAATGAGATCTTTACATATAATCTAGGTGCTGCTGATTCAGACGGAGATAGCTTAGTTTATTCACTTGCAAATTGCAAAGGTGAATATTGTGGAGATATTCCAGGCTATAATTTACCTTTTGCACAAAACTCAATAACATTAAATCCGACTACTGGCGATTTTGTTTGGGATTATCCTACACAGGTTGGATGTTTTAATACTGCAATTCTTGTAAAAGAATTTAGAAGTGGCATTTTTATAGGACAAACATTGCAAGACATTGAAATTTGTGTAAGTTCTGGTTCCGGAATTAATGATAATGAAATCGCTTCTGGATTTGTTTCCGTTTATCCTAATCCAAGCAATGGCAATAACATCAATGTAAATTTTCCTTTTATAGACAAAGGAGATTATGAAGTAATGGACGTTTTAGGCTCGGTAGTTTCACAAGGAAAAATATCAAATACTGATAATATTGAAATCGGATTTGGTTCGATTGGTAATGGTTGCTATTTCATCAAAATTTTACAAAAGGAAAAAGTTTATTTTGGGAAGGTTGTCAAGAATTAGGGTGAACATCATAAAAAAAATTAATCAAAATTAGATTGCTTCACTGCGTTCGCAATGACGTGCTTTTATAGTAGATTCTATATACTTCGGAAATTATTGCCTGAATGAAATTACAACAATGAATTCTGCAATTTCCCAGATTTAATCAATTTTTCGAGGTGTTTATTGGATAAACTCTTTTCAAAATAAGCCATGTAACTTTCATTGTGCATATCGGAACCAATAAAATCAATCATTTCGGCATCAATCATTTTTTCTGCCATTTTTTTCACACTTTTGTCGTAACGACCACTCAAAGAAATGACGTTCATTTGAAATTTAACACCTCGTTCTTTGATATCTTCAAACTTTTTAAAATTGTCGTGCCAGTAGGAATAGCGCTCTGGATGCGCCAATATGATTTTATATCGCTCTACATTCAATTCAAAAATCATTGAATTAATATTATCTGGTGGCGCAAAATACGAAAGCTCTACCAATAAATGGCCATTGCCAAAGGTAAGTAGTTCCTTATTTTTCAATTTATCTTCAAAACCATAGTCAATCAAATACTCGCCTGCGGCTTCAATTTCAATTGGAATATTAGCCCACTTAACCTCATTTTGTAAATCTGTTAATCCTTTATTAATAATTTCAGGAGTGTTTTTGAAAAAATCTGATTGAACATGAGGAGTTGTAATCAATTTTTTATAACCCAATTCATGGAAACGCTTTATTAAAGCAAGGGATTCTTCAATAGATTTAGAACCATCATCAACGCCTGGAATCAAATGCGAATGAAAATCGGTGCCAACAATCGATAAATCGACATTGGTTTTATTGTTGTTGTTTCCAAAAAGATTGGTAAAAAAGCTCATTTAAAATTATCTATTTACATATTGTTGTTCGTAGAACTTTTGGTATTCGCCTGAAGTAACGTTATTTAACCATTTTTCATTAGCTAGATACCAATCAACAGTTTTTTCAAGTCCTTCTTCAAATTGCAATGATGGCTTCCATCCCAATTCGTTTTGAAGCTTTGTTGAATCAATGGCGTAACGCATATCATGGCCAGCGCGATCCTTCACATAAGAAATTAATTTTACAGATTCTCCTTCTGGTCGGTTCAATTTTTTATCCATGATTTTACAAAGCAGATGAATCAAGCTAATGTTGGTCCATTCGTTATGACCACCAATATTGTAAGTATCACCATTTTTACCTTTGTGGAAAATAACATCAATAGCATTGGCATGATCTTCTACAAAAAGCCAATCGCGAACATTTTCTCCTTTTCCGTATACTGGCAAAGGTTTGTTGGTGCAAATATTATTGATAAACAAAGGAATTAATTTTTCAGGAAATTGATTTGCACCGTAATTATTTGAACAATTAGAAATAACAATTGGCAAATCAAATGTGTGATGATAAGCTCTTACAATATGATCAGAACTTGCTTTTGAAGCAGAATAAGGACTACGAGGATCGTATGAAGTTTCTTCAACAAAAAAACCAGTATCTCCT
Source organism: Bacteroidota bacterium (assembly GCA_013377115.1). Taxonomy (GTDB): domain Bacteria; phylum Bacteroidota; class Bacteroidia; order Bacteroidales; family CG2-30-32-10; genus Cfx2-01. Next base: position 11,419 of record JACAAW010000124.1, read on the forward strand.
AGCGAACCATAAACTTCGTCGGTAGAAATATGGTAGAAACGTTTGTTTTCTGAATTGTCTTTCCAAATCAATTTTGCTGCATTTAGAAGATTAACTGTTCCAACGATATTGGTTTGTATGAATGACATTGGATTTTCGATAGATCTATCAACATGCGACTCTGCAGCAAGATGAATAACTCCATCAAATTGATGCTCTTTGAAAAGATTTAAAATAAAATCTCCATCAACGATATCGCCTTTGACAAATTGATAGTTTGGTTGATTTTCGACATCGCGAAGGTTTTCCAAATTCCCAGCATAAGTGAGCGCATCGAGATTAACGATTTTTATATTTGGATATTTGTTTACAAAAAGACGGACAACGTGCGAACCTATAAATCCGGCACCACCAGTGATTAATATTTTCTTCATAGAATTTGTTTTACAAAGGCAAATTTACAATTTTTTT
>JACAAW010000125.1 GCA_013377115.1 Bacteroidota bacterium
GAATTGAGTATAGAAACCGTTCAAGAATTTAGTTCGGCAGTTGAGCAATTAGTTAAAAAAAACGTTGATAGCAAAACTGGAATTTTTCTAAGTAGCGGAATTGATTCTGCAATTGTAGCATCTTATTTACCAAAGGGCACAAAGGCATATACTCTAAAATGTGACTTAGGAGAAATTGATGAAACTAAAATTGCCGAGCAATATGCAAGGACATATGATCTCGATTGGAAAATGATTATAGTTACTTGGAAAGATTATCAGAAATATCTCCCTACACTTATGATAAGCCAAGGCATGCCAATTCATTCCATTGGACCTCAAATCTATAAGGGGTTGATTGAGGCTAAAAACGATGGTCTAAATTCTATTGTTACAGGTTTTGGGGCAGACGATAGATTCGGGGGGCTAAATAGGATTCTTTCTAGAGATTGGCATCCAGAAGAATTTATGCGATGGTACACTTATGTTGATCCTCAAAAAGCATTAAAAAAGCCCGTATCAATGATGAACACTATCTTTAAATTTGTTAAAGAAGATGGTTTTATTGATGTGTTTCGCTTTATTAGTAATGGGCCATTAGGCGAAGAAGGAGATACTTCTTTTAACAATCCATTTAATTTAACTGGCATTAAACACATAAGTATTTATACAAAAATTGGTCTAAATAAACCACTAGATATACAAAGAATTAGACATGGAGAACCTAAATATTTGGTACGTGAATTGTTTAAATTACGTTATCCTAATTTCAATATTCCTGATAAAATTCCGATGCCGAGAGCAGTTAATCAATGGTTAGCGGATTGGGATGGCCCGAAGCGTTCAGAATTTATTCCTAATTGTCATATAGGTATGACTGGTGAACAAAAATGGCTTCTTTTCTGCTTGGAGAAATTTTTGGATATGATTGAACCTGAAATGTAGTTTAAAGATACTTAGATGTATAACCAAAATACAGAAATTATTATCCTTAAAAAAGGAAAATTCAATATAAATTTTTTCAGAAAATATTATAGGTTGAATAATCATTGTACGATCCTAAATTATAATAATGTTTCTGATATAGAACTCTTTTCTCAATTAAAAAATATAGTTGGCAAATATGTAGTAATAGATGATTCATCTATATACAGTTATATTAGTAAAATTATTAACGGCAAAAGTATAAAACTGTTTTCGCCTTATACATTCGGAATTTTTCGCAAACTAGATAGATATTTGCCATATAATAATTGGGAAATAGACATTGCACCCATACAATCAGAGCTCTTGAGAATGATGAAATCTATTCATCATATTTGTGAAAAATATAATATTCCATATGTTATTCACGCTGGCTCTTTATTAGGAGCAATAAGACATAAAGGTTTTATCCCTTGGGATGATGATTTAGATATATTAATGCTTCGAAAGGACTACGAACGTTTTTTTGTAGTTGCAAGTAATGAAAACGTTAAAGATTTTCAACTTGTCACCCCATATATTTCAAATAAAAAAACTAAATATTTAAACCAATTCATATGCCTATCAAACAAAATTAAATGCACAAGTAGATATTCAACACTTACAACTCAATATCATGATAATTTAACATTAGATATATGCCCATTAGATTCTGTTCCAAACAGAAATTCTTTTATTCAACATTTTAAAAAGAATATTACGATTTTTTTAAACATTGCTTATAGACAAAAAATAGATAAGTTTGATTTTAGACAACATGAATTTTTACCAGCAAAGTTTTTTTCAATATTGCCAGTAAATGTTTTAGTCAGATTAAATACTTTTACGTTAAAGATTTTCAATTCTTTCTATGAAAATAAAATGCTTCACTTTTTTTCTGCCGATAACAATAAAGAAACATTTAATACAAAGACATTTTATTCCAGCATAATTAAAAATAGAGAATTGACTATGTTTGAAGATGCTGAATTTTATATTCCTGAAAATTACGATTCTGTATTAAAATCGATTTTTGGAGAAGATTACATGGAGATTCCCCAAGATTGTTATTATAACCATAGTATTTTATTTTTTGATGATAGAGATTGATTTTAAAAATCCCTTTGCACTCCAATTACAATATCTCTTTCTGATATTTCCTGAGAAATTTTTGGAAACCATTTGATAAAATCAGTTCTTGATTTTATTTTCTGAAAATGATTTTGATGTGGCAAATAGTAAATTTGCTCAATGGAGCAAGAATGATTCCCACAACTTTCTTTGAATATTTGAGTGAAAAAAGAGTTCCTTCCTGTTTTGGAAATGACCACTAAATATTGATTGTCAAATTTTATTGCATTGTCAACATAACCAAACACAGAAACGATTGAATCTCTGCCAAATATTGAAAATTTTTGCATATCTTTAACATTATCATCCCAGTAATCATACCATGGCCAAGTGCTCAGAAAACAAATTTCAATAGGTTTATTTACGTTTCTAACATTCTTTCGAAAAAACACTTTTTCTAAAGATCTTGTGGAAATGTTAAACTGGCTTCCAACTGAGTAAACTCTGTCAATATTGTAGAAGTTAATATCCCTGTCAAAGTCGAATTTTGAAATATGATTAATAATATTTGAATCATAATAATTAGAAATAAAGTGTGCAATATAGGTTTTATCAGGTCTTTGCAAATCCTCCTGAACAAATTCCCTATAATAGCTTTTACTATTCAAGCATGAATTGAATTCCTCATAAATCTTGGGGAATATTTTTTTAAATTCATTATAACTTTTCATTTCAGGTAAACAAAAATTATCGTCGGTTTTCAGAATTTCACATTGCCCTGACCCACTACAAACTAGCTCGAAAATGGCATCAAAATACTCTTTACCCGTTTTGGTAATTACAACAATAAAGTGACGAGTACCTATGGTTTTATCCTGCTGCTCAAAACTAAAAACTGAGGCAACCTCATTACCTGTTAGAAAAAAAACGTCAATTGCTTTTGAGGAACAACCATTTATATCAGAAATAAAGTGGATTCTTAATCTATTGTTAATATAAGACTTGGAAAGCAAAATCCATTCAAGATTTCCATAATTAGTTAAAATTTGTTCTCCAATTTTATAGTGCTGAAGAAGTTTAGTCTCACCAATTTCATAGTTACCTGTATTGACAATACTTTCAAAACAATCAGAAGGTTTTGAATAAGCAAATAAAACTTCGTCAGGAAGAGTTTTATCAGTTTCAATCAGACTATCTGAGCTATCAATAACAGCAGCATTTTCAGCTGTTTCATTACATGAAAAACATATAAATACACCAACTGTTATCAGGAAAATCAGAAACAATTTTAAAACTTTTAGATTTATTATCATAACAAATTATTTAGAAATTATTTTATCAATTTAAAAGGTTCTTGCCATCCAAAATATCAGCAAGCTTTTTTTCATTTTATGGTTAAAAAGCATTCTCTTGAACTTTTCTGTATTACTTAAACTCCGTGTTAATTGAAAGTATATGCTCTGCCATTTTTTTCATATCATTATCAGATTGGTCATAATGCTTCAGATATTCAGTATAGGTTTTTTGCGGCCATAGTTCAAATTTATTCTCTAGGCCAACTAAAACAAGATTATTCTCATTATTTATAAACTTCCAAAGATGCTTAGGGATATTGAAACTATGGGAATCTTTCTTAAATTTTATCGAATAAATATCTTTCGAAAATCTCTTTTGCAATTCCTTAAAATCCTTAGAAGTATTTTTGTTGTTGGCAGTTTTATTTAAACACTCAATAAGGTTATTCCAAACATCTATTGGATAAAAGGCTAAACACCTATAATCGTCATCTTTTTTTATGATAAATTTATCATACAATGCCCCTTGTTTCACAAATGAAGGAGGAATGGTAATCTGGTTATGTTCAGATATAATAATACTATATTCACCAATAAAATTGTAGGCTATTTTATTTTCGTTTGATGTTTGTATAATCATAATATTTCCAATTTAAAACTTCAAATAACATACTTATCTTAAACTTTGTAATAAATTTTCCCAACTTCCTTTTTTATCCAACATTTTTTTCATCATTCTAAACCCTTCACCATAAATTGGATCTTGGGATTTCTCCATAGCTTCCATTTCAATTTGTCCAAATTTTGTTCTACTGGCCTGATAAATAAAATAGCTGATCAATTCGCAAAGACCCTCCTCCTCTATTAGCGTCAAATTCATCTTCTGTTCTGAAATATATACGTGCATGAGTTCATGTCCCAATACTGCATTAAACATCAATTTATGAAGCCCAGACAATATATTAACTTGATACTCTGAGGTAACTCTAAAACCGTTTGTGGTATGAGATGACGTCATTAAACCAAAAAAGCTTTTTCTATTAAGTACTTTTTCTGCATAAATTTTATCATTAATCATAACTGTGATTTTTTCTTTTGGAAGAATAATTTTAGCTTTTTCAAATAAAGAATATACCTCCTCTTTAGCTTTTTTGCCGCTCTCCTTGTTGTTTACTGCATTGGCATTACAAAAATCACAAATTATTCGACCATCACTGAGCATATATGATGCTTTGCTTTTATAAGTAGAAATATATCTTCCACAACAAAAACATCTTTCAGAAGCCTGACCATCATGAACCTGATGACTCTTTATGCCCCATGGGTCAATAAAGTATGTTCCGTAAATTGGTTTATCACAAACATCACATTTCATAATTTCAGGCAATAAAACTATTAATAGCAGCAAAAATATCCCAGGCTTGTTTTCCAGGATTTAATACAATCGTATTTTGTTTATTGTTCCATACATATCTGATATAAACCATGGAAACATCCTTACGTTTTGCTCCTATTGCAGCTCCAATAAAACCCCCATATTTTTTATTAATAAAACTACCAACAGCATATCCAACCAAACCTTTACCAATAGAACGATCCTGCTTAATTTCCGTCTCAACATCAATAATATCTGTTTTATCAAAAACAATACAATTTGATGTACCTTGTTTGAAGGAAAGTTGCTGAGTCGCATGACTGACAAGGATGTCAATCATGCATACTGCTCCAAAAGGATGAGGCAAGCCTCCTAAATATTTTATTTTATTGAAATACATGGCTTAAATGTTTTTCTTGATTAATTCAATAGTTTCATTTGGTGAATATGGATAATTCCCATTAGATAAAAGATTAGCAGGATTGGTTGCCAACTCATCCATTGCCATATTGGCTGCCGCATAAGCAAGTTGCCTTGAAACAACAGTTCTAACTTCTAGAAGGGCGTCATACTCATCGGAACTTTTTAAAAGCTTCATAAGAGCAGGAACTACTTCTATTAGAATAAACAACGCTGAGATTAAGAAAGCAAAAAAGGACAATTTCTTATTAGTTTCCTTCAAGGCTTCCATTTGTTCATATTGACTAAGAAAGTCATAGGCTTGGTCAATCTTCTGTCCATTGAATTCATTTTTAGCAGAAGTAACCGTTGCATCAAATTTACTGCTAGCACTAGATAACTGTTTTTCGTAATCTTCAGCAAAACCCTTATGCAATTCATAATTTTGCTTGGCTTCTTCGTAAGCTGGACCTTGTCCTGCTTTACCTGTTCTGCCAGATTTAACTCTACCAACTGTTTCAGCTTCCATTACTGATTGCCAATCTGCCATCTGATTGCGCTCATTCTGAATTTTGCTTTCAAGATCAGAAATTTTAGATTCAGAACCTTTTATGGTAGATTCCTTCTTCTTTTCGTAGACACTATTCTCGACTCTACTTGATTTCATGAGTTCTTTATTGATTCTACCTGAAAACAATTGAATCTTAAAAGGAGTGGCAATTACCAGCCCGATAATTATTGCCAATGGTATTCTGACAAAAGCAGACCAACGAGAAGTGGCAGAAACTATTTCTCTGTCAATTAAAATAACCAACCATCCCCAAAGAGCCCCAGCAAGAGTTGAAACAATCCAACCAATTGCTGAAGTTTCGATGGTTTTAGTGACTTCATTATATTCTGCAAAAATTGATCTTACAAAATAAGAACCTGTGAAGAAAGCAAATATCCCTGTAAGTAGAACGAAATAGCCTAATGCTGTCCTGTTCCATTTTACATTTTGAGGACAAAGAGTATATAGTTTAGGATCGGTTTTACTTAACCATAATAGAGCGGAGTGAAAATTAAATTGTTTCATAGTTATATGTTTTAAAGTTTAGTACAAATTTGGTTGTCTAAAAGTTTTCCGAAGTATCTCCGATTATTAACTTTTACCTCATGAAAATAAACCCAAAAAACAAAGCAAAAAACATGGCTGCTTTTGAGGAAATCCTTTTTAAAAGCGGAATGATTTTTCCTGTAATTGTTGTGATATTTCCATTTGAGTTCAATTTCTGATTATTGCTCTGAACTGGCTGTTTCAATTGCAAAAGTTTTGCCTGAATATTGATTAAATTTTTATTATTTTCTGCTAATTGAATTTCATTTTGATTGATGGATATTGAAGAGTTTAATTGGTTTGAAATTGATGTTAAACTCAAAATATTACTAAAATCCTGAATGCAATTATTTAAAGCAAGGCTGTCTGATTTTATTAAATCAACATCATTCAAAGGAGTAATTGGAATAATGCTTCCAGCTGGTGAAACATTCAACGATTTACCATGATCTGTAATAAATCCGCTGTAATCTTCAATTTCCAGTTTGAACTTTTTTGGAAAAAGCGGGAATTTTTTACTTCCAAAATATGGAATCTGTTCACCATCTAGAGAACAGTTCCTAGCATAAAATATATCCCAAAAAATTTCAACCGAATGTTTATTTTGAACCAAATCAAATCTAACAATCTTAGGAGAAACATTAAGATTTTCTATTTTGGTAACTACATTTCCAGCAGAATCAATTGCAGCTAATGTATAAAAACAGGGATCAAGGGTAATAGTGATCGTACCGCTAGATGCCACAGCTTTATTGTTAAGGGTTAAATTAACCGCATTCATTACATCCCAGGTTAAAGTGGCATCTGATCTATTTATTACCAAGTCGAATTGATTAATTGCCGTCAATACATTTACCTGAATTTGCTGAAATACTATAAATCCGTTTATATCTGTAGCTTCAATTGAATGTGTTCCTATTGCAAGGGGAAGGTTTAATATTCCATTACTCGAAACAGGATTATTATCAACAACTACACTTATTGCGCCTGTTACACTCCAAGTTAATTGAATAGCATTTAGTAATAACTGATGATTAAAGGTATTTATGTTAACTTGCAAATTGGCGGAAGTTTGGGCTGTTACTGATTGACCACTTGCATCAAAAGCTTCTAAGTAGAAAATTTGATTCGATAAAGCAAATTGCATATTTCCAGTTGCAGCAACCTGCATACAATTAATTTCTACAATAGTGGCATTAGAAACATCCCAAATTACATTAACTCGATTTGGTCCAGCAGGAGTAACCATAAAATTATTAATAAAAACAGGAAGTGCTGCTGGAGCAAAAATAGGTATATTAGGAATAACAGGTATGATTGGAATATTCGGAATTATTGGATTTATTGGATTAACATTAGTTGGGTTGACTGGTATTTGATTAAATGTATTTTGTGGTGCAGGAACATAACTTGCAGGCTGATTGCTACCAGCAGAAATATTGGTGTTTTTGTTCTTATTAATCTCTTTCAGAAAGGTATCGCGCCATTCAACAGCGGTGGGTCTTTTCTTTGGATCTTGATGTCCATCTTCAAAGCATCTATAAAAAAGGTCTTTTAGGTCATCACTCAAAAGTGTGTCATAATTATAATGGGGCGGAGCTAAAGCCAAAGAATTTTTCTGACTACCATGTGCAAACAATCCGTTTACAATAAAATCATCCATTGAATGGATGCTCGGATTGGTCAAGTGGGTCATTCCAGAAAAAGGATGAACTTTAAACAATATAAGATAAGCTAGGGCAGCGAAACTGAAGCGATCCCAAGTTTCTTCAACAAAATCTGTCTTATAATTTAATAAATTTTTATGAAATTCAGGTGGGCTAAAATCAGGAGTATGAACCTCTGCATGGAAAAGCACTTTATTGTTTTGTGAAATTTGAATGCTGTCTAGATCAATCATGCTTATAAAACCATTGTCCTTAAGCATGATATTCTCTCCCTTTAAATCTACAATAGTATAAGTTCCCCCAGAATGCATTTCTGCAAGAGCTTGGGAAAGATTATAACAAACTTTTATGCGAGAGTTATAGGAATCTGGATGTTGTATTTCAAATTTATCCCATTGGGCTGGTAGTTTCTTCCCAGATAATATTTTTATTAAATCAATACTTTGGTCCAAAAAAGGCAACAAGAAACCTTTAAATTCATTGTTCAAATCAAAAAGCAAATCCACTGGCCAGGCAAATGCTTCCTGTAGTTTTTGTTTTGAATTAATGAATGGATTATTGTTAACCATATATTCCAATCGGTCTTTCAAGTATTTTACTTTCTTGGTATCAACATTTCCAGTTGTTTTGTCCAAAAAAGCTTTATCGAAAAATATTTTTGCAACAACAGGTGGATTCATTGTAGGCGAAATCGTTTTATGAATACCTGCTTGGCCTCCTTTTGCTAAAGGAGTATCATCTACTTCAATAATATTACCTTTACCTGTTTTGAGTTTCATAATTCTAAAGTTTTAACAAAAATGCCAAACAAAAAGTTTTCCTTCGTTTCTCGTGGAAAATTATTTCATGAAACCTGACTCCTAAAAATGCATTTTAAATATTAATATCAATTTCTCCTTTATTATTTTTAATATGGATTTTATTACCTGCAGAATTTATTTTTATATTTCCTGTATTTGAAATAATCAGATTGTTACCACCCTGAATGCGGACCTTAATATTTCCTCCATTAGAGTTAACAGAAGTATTACTATTTGAAGAGCTTACTTCAATAATATTGGAATTTATTATTGCATTTATTGTGTTGCATCTGATTACGGACTGTCCTTTAAAATCAAAAATCTCCAGCTTGATTTTTTTTGGTGAAACAAAATATTTTTTGGAACCAACTAATGGAATTTTATCTCCATTTAGCAAACATTCCTTTGCATAAAAAACATCCCAAAAAACTTCTATGATTCCATTGTTTTGAATAATATCAAACTTTTTAATAAAAGGAGAAACATTAACATTTACATTTTTTGCAAGAACTTTTCCATTAATGTCTACAGCCGTTAAAGTATATGTTTGGGGATTAAGTGAAACCGATTTGGTACCTTTAGAAGAAACAATAACTTTATCAAGTCTGACTTCTTTTGCATTTACCACATCCCAATTTAATTCAGCATTTGATCTGAAAAGATTCAAATCAAATTTATCGATACTGGTCAAAACATTTATTAATAATTGCTGAGAAACAGAAAATCCATTTACATCTGTTGCCACTATAGTATGCGATCCAACTCCAAGAGAAATTGTTTTACTTCCAGAATTAGCAACAGGAATATTATCAATTGCAACAGTTTTGGCGTTAGATACACTCCATTTAAAATCTATTTTATTTTGAATTATGGTGTGGGAAAAAGAATTAATTTTCACATTAAAATTTGCCGAAACTTGCTTGGAAATTACTTTTCCGATTGAATTATATGCCTTTAAAATGTAAGCCTGATTAGTGAGTTTAATTTGCATATTACCAATGGCAGCAACTGGCTTATTATTTATCTCTATAGTCGCAGCGTTAGAAATATTCCAATTGAGATATGCCAAATTAACACCAGCAGGGGTCACGGTAAAATGGTTAACAAAAGGTAAAGGGACGGCATTATTTGCAGGAGTTTTAATAATTGGATTTAATAAAGAAATATAAGGACTTGGTTGATTGATTGCTCCTGATATTTTTCTGAATCTATTTTTACTTATTTCTTTTAGAAATGCATCTCTCCAATGAACTATGGAAGGTCTTTTTCTTGGATCTTTATGTCCCTCGACAAAGCATTTATAAAAAAGATTTTTAAGGTCATCGCTTAATAAAATATCATAATTCAAATGAGGTTTTGCTAAATCCAAATCGCTTTTCTGGTTACCATGTGCAAATAATCCATTAATAATAAAATCATCCATAGTATGGATATTTGATTTTTTCAAATGTGTCATACCAGCAAAAGGATGAATTTTAAAAAGTAAGAGGTACGCTAAAACGCCAAAACTGAATCGATCCCAAGTTTCATCAACAAAATCTTTTTTATAATTCAATAAATTTTTATGAAATTCTGGAGGACTAAAATCGGGTGTATGAACTTCTGCATGAAAAAGGACAGTGTTGTTATTTGAGATTTGAATGCTATCTAGATCTATCATACTTACAAATCCATTGTTTTTAAGCATAATATTCTCTGCTTTTAAATCTATAATAGTATATTTTCCGCTGGAATGTATTTCTGCAATTGCTTGTGAAATATTATAGCAAACTTTTAGGCGAGAATTGTACGAATCAGAATGTTGAATTTCAAATCTATCCCATTTCAAAGGAAGTTTCTTCCCTGATAGAATTTTAATTAATTCTATACTATTATCAAAGTATGGTAATAAAAAGCCTGCGAAATTATTGTTAACATCAAAAAGCAGGTCTGTAGGCCAGGCAAATGCTTCTTGAATTTTTTGTTGTGAGTTGATAAAAGGATTATTGTTCACCATAAACTCTAATCTATTTTTCAACTTAGTCACTTTTTTTAAATCAAGAATTCCTGTTGCTTTATTAATAAAGGAATTAGTTGAAAATATTTTCGCAATTAAATAGCTAATTTTTGGTGTGATAACCTTATAAATACCAGCCTGACCACCTTTTGCAAAAGGTTTGTCATGGACTTCTATTAAATTGCCTTTGCCCGTTTTAAATTTCATAAAATTTGAATTAGCTAATCAAAACACCTATTAACATAGTTTTATCATCATTTTCTTTTGCAATCTGTGGATGACCAGAACTAAGGTAGCCAGAGAACTTTTCTTCAATTTCAGTTCTTTCCAAACCATTTTTATGCATGTTTTTAATCCCTGCAATATTCTGGTTAAAGAACTCACTGTATGGTTCGTTAGGATCATAATAAAACTCTTCATTTTCTCTTTTCATGTAGCAATAAAAACTATAAGTCTCGAGACCATCTGTAAGAAGAGCAAATGCACGAATAGGTTTGCTAAAAACTCTTGTTTCAATACAACATGATGGTTCTTCCCAAGTGTATGCTGAAGGAAGAAAAACCGTGGAACCAACTTCCTCTCCTTTAAAAGGACTCATTACTGATTGCCATTGCCCAGACTCATTCATTATTGCAGCTCTCCCATCACCAATATGAGCCGTTACCATTCCTTTTTCACAATAAATAGCTAAAATGATGGTGCAACTCAATGAGCGAAAATCAACATTTTCTGATTTTGCATAAGATTTTAAATTATCGTAAACAAAGCTAAACCCCGTAATTGCAATATCACGCCAGTCAGAAGCAGAAGGAAAAGAAATCTCCTCGATCCATTTTTCGCCTTTTAAAAGTTCTGTAAATACTTGTGCGGCATCTTTTACAACAAATGCAGAGCCCAAATGAGAATTCTCATGAGATCCAGCACCATCAGAAACAACTGCTATTCCCCAATTTTGATTCAGAGGTGATGTAAAATGAGCATCCTGACATGGAGTTCCATTAGTAATATGGCCATTTCCGATAACCGAGGCTCCAATGTTTAACCAATTATTAAAATTTCCATCTTTCATATGTTTGATTTTAGATTATTATTTGAAATTTTATTCTGATGATAGTCCCCAAAATTCAAGGGACTTTCATCAGAATGATATTATTAAACTGTAACCATAAATGGGTTTTTATCCTCCTCTGGTTGCAGATCCAATGCTTCGCCATCCTT
>JACAAW010000126.1 GCA_013377115.1 Bacteroidota bacterium
AAAGTTCCAATTCATTAATTTCATTGGGTTCTGCTGATAAACTGGTAAAAGCATCATTGATAAATGAGAGAATTGATTTCACACCTTATCGTGAAAGAGGCGTTTATTCTATACAAACAAAAAGAGGTTGTCATCATCAATGCATTTATTGTACTTATCCAATTATTGAAGGTTGCAATTACAGATTGCGAACTGCTGTTGATATCGTCAATGAAATCGAAAATGCACATAAAAGTTTAGGCAACATCACTTTCGAATTTGTAGATTCCACATTTAACGACCCAGCTGGTCATGCAGAAGCGATTTGCAAAGAAATTATTAAACGTAATTTGAAAATCAATCTGCGAACTATGGGCATCAATCCCGCTCACATCAGCAAAGAACTTCTTCATCTGATGCTCAATGCAGGTTTCATGCAAATTGATTCCACACCGGATTCGGCTTCACCCAAAATTGTGAAGATTTTGAAAAAGAATTTCTCCATTCAGCAATTGGAAAATACAGCATCTTTGATTAGAGAATCGGACATTCCGACAATGTGGTTTTTCTTGTTTGGTTCACCTCAGGAAAGCATCGAAACCGTTAACGAAACATTTGATTTTATTGCAAAATATATCAATCCCGATGATATGGTTCACATGACGGTTGGACTTCGGATTTATCCAAATACAGAATTACAGCGAATTGCAATTGAAGAAAAAGTAATCAAAGCTGAGGATTCTCTTTTAAAACCTACATTCTACGTTTCGGATAAAATTGGAAAAGACGCGTTGGACGAAGCCATTAAAAAGTTCTCATTAGAATTTTCAAATTGTATTCCAGCCAGCGAATCCACGCCATCAAAAGAAATGATGCAAATTGCAATGAAAATGCGGAAAGAAGAAAATCTCCAGGAACCGATGTTCCGCACATTGATGAAAGTGAAACGTTTGATGAAATAGAGGGTCACTGAGCCTGTCGAAGTGCCCTTAAAAAGTTTTTGCCAGGCGGTATTTAAATGCCGCTTATAATAAGTTTTCTGCGTCATTGCGATCAGTCAGCTGACTGAGAAGCAATCTAAAAACCCACACAGTTAATCAATTTTAAATTATAAAAGATTTCATCCTAAAATTTGCATTCTCAGATATTTAACTTATCTTTATGTGATTTTTCTGCTCATAGATAAATTCATGAAAATAAAACTATTTTTATTTACTGCATTAATTTTCTTTCTTCTTTCAGCAGTGGGTTGCAAAGAGAAGGAAAAGCCAACTTTTAATATGCCCCAGGAATTTAAAGATTATGTTATATTTCCAATTGGTTCTTATTGGATATATCAAGATTCAATAAGTGGAGCTATTGATAGCACTAATTTACAATCACGGACAAGCACAATGCTTGATGACAATAACTTTCCGTACATCTGTGAATATATAATTGAACAAGTATATCACTCTTATAACAATTATACTAACCACAATTCAGGGAAAATAAATGATTATATTTCTAATTATTCAGAAAATAATTCTTATGTATATTTACAATCAGATCCCATTTTTATTAGTAATGTTGACATTGGAGTTAGTAGCGGAAATTTAAAATATGAAAAATTTTACAATTCTTTATTTATTAAAAACACAACCTTTAAAGATGTTAAAGTTTTTTCAAGTAATGAATCAATTGGTAATATAGAATTTTTGCGAACTTATTATAGTCGTTTTGTCGGCTTAATAAAGTTAGAATACAAAGAAATTTCTAGTAATAATTTGAAAGTTTGGGAACTAAAAAAATATCATATTAATTAGTATTGAGTTTTTTTCTTTGGTGGCTTCGAGGGGCACTTCGACTCCGCTCAGTGTCCCTTATATTATTCGTAAATTTAAGCTTTTGAAACCACTACAACTGAATATATTCTTTCGGCTCAAACGAAGTTTCTCTTGTCCAGGTAACAGCAAATGGATTCAATAACATGAAAACTGCAATCGGTTTATAACCCGCTTTTTCAATCCAAGGTTTCATAAACGGACGTGCATCGGCGATTTCTATTTTTAATTCGGGTTTATCCCTGATTTCTTCGGCAGTTCCACTTATACGAATTTGAAGTTTTTTATCACTAAAACAAAGTTCTACAGAAGGATTCATTTTTAAATGTTTGTACAAATCGCCGACTTTGGTGGTGGTAAAAATAATTTCGTTTCTGGTGGTTTGGTGCAACATCATTCCACGCACATAAGGTTTGTTTTCGTATGAAGTTGCTAAAAAGAAAAATGGATTTTTATTTAAGAATTCGAATATTTCGTTGGGTGTCATCATTTTATTTTATTATTTAATTTTAGTTGCGCAAAATAATATTTCTTTGTTGTTAGATTCCTCACTTTGTTCGGAATGACAGGGCTTTAATAATTTGTTTGAGAAAGGGAGGGAGCGTCAGATTCGCTTTTGTTGAATCTGACGCTCCCTCGCTTTCCCTTAATAACAAAGTAATTTTGTCATTCCGAACAAAGTGAGGAATCTCTTTTCTAGGATCATTGAGTAAAATCTTTCATTGACAAAGATTATTTAACTAATTGCCATTGTAAATCTAATTTTTTAAAACAGTATAAAATATTTCGTAATCGGAAAAATCTGAAAATCGCCTTCAACAAATTTGCCATTTTTGTATAAGCCATTGCCTGCACCACATTCAATAATTGTCCTTGCTTTATTTGCAATTAGAAACTGCATCGTTTTATACCAATTCAAGCTATGATCAATATTTCTGGAAATTTCACCTACAACATCTTTAGAACTTAAAATCGATTTTTGATCAATGAGAGAAATCACAGGAAACACAGGAGTTTTAATACTAAATTCCTGAATTCGCTTGCCAATATTTTTCGCAGCTTCTATTACATATTTAGAATGGTATGGACTGGAAACCTTGAGTAATTTAGTGTTGAGCGCGCCTTCTTCTTTAAAAATATCCAACATTTTTACAACTTCATTAAACTCTCCAGAGATAACATGCGAAAATTCGGCATTGGCATTGATCAATTCAACGTCTGCTGTTGATGATTTTAAAAGCATCTGTATGTCTTCAACACTCAAACCGATAACAATGCCCATCCCAAATTCTTTTTCGCCTAAAAAAGCTTGCATTTCGTGATAGGCCATTTTTATTATCTCTAATCCAGCAATAAAATCAATTGATTTCGCCGAATAAATTGCAGCATAAATTCCCATGCTGTAACCGGTAATAAAATCAGGTTTAAATCCCTTGTTTTGCAGCATATCCGAAATGCTACAACTAAAAGTATAGGTGATGTATTGAGTTAGAAGTTCTTCGTCCAGATAATTGTTTTCATCTTCTTGAAAATTGGAGAGATCTTTCCCGAGCCAATCGGAGGTAATCTCTAAATTTGTTTCGAAATCATTTGAAAGAGAGGAAAGAATTTCTCTTTCCTTACCAAGATATTCATTTACAAAAGCCGGAAAAATAAATGCTATTTTTTCAGAATTCATTTTAAAAAACATTTTAATTTTTGGGCTACACTTCGACTGCGCTCAGTGCAAGAAGCCCATATTTTTTTCTTTTCAATAACCACGACCTAAGCTTCGACAAGCTCAGCTACCTTATTCGTGGCTAATTTAAATAAATCTTAATTGATACCATTGCGCTATCTTAGCTATCAAAGTAGCAATCTACATTAACAATATTACTTGTGAAATTACAAAATTTTCATGAATTTTCAAAAAAACATCTTGTTCTTTAATTGAATTTTGGCTAATCAATTCTTGAGCATGATTTGATAAAACCAATTCAAAATTATTGAAATCGTTGGGGTTTTTAAATAGAATTTCAAAGTCAGTCCATTGAAGTGCACTGTTGGTCCAACTTAATCCAAAAGCCTTGAAAAATGATTCTTTGGTAGAAAAACCGAGTGGAAAAAATTCTCTGGGATTTTGCAAATTGAGCTTAATTTCCTTCGGAGTAAAAACACGTTTAAAAACATCAGAAACCTCATTTTCTGAAAGAAGATGTTTTTCAAATCGAGAAATATTTTCAATGTCTATTCCGCACCCAAAAACTTCATGCATTTTTGGTGAAAATTTGGTTTCTATAAATCAACGATTCCATTTTCGAATTCAATAATCAACATGGTTGTGTCAATCAATTCTCCAATAGTTTCTGCAGGATGTTTTACAATATATTTTCCGATGCTTTTTAATTCAATATGCAATTCATATTTTTTCTTAAAAAGTTCAATCAATTCAAGAAACATCAAAGAATCACCTTCAATATCTCTAATAACATTGGTGTCATCAGAAATTTCAGATAAATCAACATCGCATTCTTCGCTAAAGAAATTATAAACAATTTCTCTTACTTCATCTTTTGTATTTTCGGTTATTTTGGCCATTATAATTGAGGGTTATTATTTATATTTTTTAAAAACCAGAGTTGCATTATGTCCTCCAAAAGCAAATGAATTAGACAAGGCACAATTCACTTCTTGCTTTCTAGCATTATTTGGTACATAATCTAAATCCAATTCAGGATCTGGTTCATCAAGATTAATTGTTGGGGTGATGGTATTTTCATTCAAAGTCATAACGGTAACCACGGCTTCAATAGCGCCAGCAGCACCAACAGTATGACCAATCATTGATTTTGTTGAAGAAACAGGAATTTTATATGCTTGTTCTCCAAAAACTCTTTTTATAGCAAGAGTTTCGTATTTGTCATTGAGCATTGTTGAGGTGCCGTGAGCGTTGATATAGTCCACTTCACTTTTGTTAATTCCTGCATTTTTTATTGCAGATTCAATTGTTAAAGCAATGCCTTCACCGTCCTTCATTGGCGCCATAATATTATAAGCTTCGCTTGTGATGGCATAATTGACTAGTTCAGCATAAATTTTTGCATTTCTTTTTTTTGCGGATTCTTCGGATTCTAAAATTAGAATTCCGGCTCCTTCGCCAATTACAAAGCCGTCTCTATTCAATGAAAATGGTTTGCTAGCTTTTTCTGGATTCGAATTTTCAGTTGAAAGTGCGTAAAGTTCATTAAATCCTTCAATTTCTTCTGGATTTATTGTAGAATCTGCACCGCCAACAATTACAACATCGGCTTTACCGGTTTTTATTAAATCGAATCCTAAACCAATTGCATATGCTGAAGAAGCGCAAGCAGAAGCGACAGTATAATTTGGTCCGAGTAATTTATATTCTAAAGAAATCCATGCCGACATGGCGTTGTTCATGCTTTTGATAATGGTGTTTTGGGCTGTTGTTCCAACTTCAACACTTGAATTTGAAGTGCTAACAACTCCAAGAATAACCGCGCATCTCGTTTTGTCAAAAGTTTCAAAATCGATTTCGCTATTTGCTACGGCATCTTTTGCACAAACCAAGGCCATTTTTGAAACGCGGGTCATCTGCTTTGCCATTCTTTTCGTAATATAGCAAAGCGAATAATCTTCAAATTTTTCAGAAACCTGACCAGCAATTTGTGTTTGAAGATGAGATGGATCAAAAAGCGAAATTTTTTTAACACCACTTTTCCCAGCAACAAGATTATCCCAATTCTCTTTAAGGCTCAAACCTAAAGAGGAGATAATGTTCATTCCTGTAATAACAACTTTTCCGCTCATCTATTTATTTGCTAATTAACAAATCTAAATTTTTTTTTGCAAAATTACAGAAAAATCTTAACTAAAAAATTTTAAAATTAATATGTTAATTCTCAACTTTAATGTTTTTTCCAAAAGTACCTTTTAATCGATAAAACATTCCTTTCCTGTCAGGCAATGCCACAAAAGGTTTTACGTATGCTTTTCTAGGGTCAATGACTGGGTCTGTTTTTGGCATCGAATCTAAAATTCCGAAATTGATTGGCAAATATCCAACCGTCAAATTGAATTTTTTTGCATAACGGACCAAGGTTTTTGTTTGTAAAGGATCACTTGCTAATCCTATTTTTTTAAACCCTTGTTTTTCTCCAAGTTTATAGGAATAGTATAAGTTTTCAGAACCGTGCTCAGCAATTGTTTCTGAAAAAATATTTTCTTTTGGAATTCCAAGTGCTTCGGCATATAATGCCATAATAACTCCCTCCTTAAAAGGCGTATAAACTGCAGAGCCAGAATAAATCACATTTTTTGCGACGCCAATTTTATATAAATAATACGACCAATAAACTCGGGCTTTCATGATATTATCCCATTTTGGCTGATTGAAAGGAACGCCAGGGATGATGATTGCATCATAAATTTCTTTTTTTAATGCGGCTTCTTTAATCCTGGATTTTTCGATTTTACTTGTTTTTCTTGAACAAGAATAAAAGAAAAGTATTCCAATAATTACTAAAACAAAAGAAAGGAAAATGCTTATTTTGGTTGACATAAGTTTAATTAAAAGATTGGACCATTTTCAACTCCCATATACTCTTTAATGGCAAAATTGAGTTCTTCTTTTTTGCAAATATTTTTTTCAATTATTGCTTTTGCAGAATTCTCATAATGATTGTTCAATACCTTTATAATTTCTTGAATTTTAACTTCGTCAATAATGGTTTCTTCTGCAGGAAGTAGAGGATAATTATAAAAACCAGCTTTTGTTTTTATCCCAAGTTTATTTTCAGAAATTAATTCTTGTAGCTTATTAAGCAATGGTAAATACAAACTTTTATCATCAAAATCTTCAATATAATTGGAAATTGAAAAATGAATTATTTCATTTCCAACATTATCAAATAATTCGAAAACTCCGATTGGGAAAATATGATCTTTAATGATATTGTCGATGGTAGCAAAAGACAAGTTTTCTTGAACTGTAATTTGATAAGCAACAGCCTGGAAATCCACAAAAACTTTATTTAAAATGAAGGCATTTTCTTCTTCTAAAAGCAAATATTCTCGGTTGATAATTTTAAGAAGTTCTTTAACCTTCTTAATTGTAAACTCGCTAGTTTCTGGAGTAAAAATGAATTCCGTAATGTTTTTATAAGCCACTGGATAAAAGAAATGCAAGGCTGCAAAATTCTGATTTCTTGTCGTGTTTTTTAAAATCAAAGAAGGTTTTATTGAAGAAGAATTGCTTAAGAAAATGCATTCTTTTTTTGCAATTTTATCCAATGAATTAAAAAGCAATTGTTTCTCTTCCAAATTCTCCCAGATCGCTTCAATGATGAAATCACAATCGGAAAGTTTTTCAATTTTTGTAGTAAAAACAGTGTTTTCAATTCGAAAATTAAAGTTAGCCTCATCTATCAATTCATTCTTGAACTGGCGCGATTGCTTTTTATTGAACGATTTTATTGCAGGTTCAATTTCCTCATCAAACTTAAAAAGCCAAACCAAACGAAAATTAAAATTCGCCAAATAATGTAAAATGTCGGTTCCCATTTTTCCATTTCCAACAATTCCGATCTGAATATTTTCGTTCAATTCGTTCATTTGTTTTTATTCATTTCCTCCCATGAACCTTGGTCGTAGGATTTCACGATTTCTCGATACTCATTTAAGTTTGCTTTCAAAATTTCAATATGACGATGGTAACTGAGCATTGAAAACAGGAAGGAAGCTGCCTTATCAATGGAAATCGTTTTTGCTTTTATATAACCAATCAATAATTTAAAAATTTTCTTTTTGTAGGGGTCAGAAGTAAAATAAAATTCCCTAAGAATAAGCATTGTTGATTTGAATTTAAAAAAGAAAGTTGCTTCATTGTCATTGAATGGAAGAATAAAACTCCCATCACCAAATAGCGTAATGGCTTTATTGTAGATGGTCTCGTAAGAAAACATTTTATCAAGCGTGGCAATATATTTATTGAAAATATCGATTTGCGACATTTTATTATAGTGCATACAAGGGAATAATCCGCTTCTAAAATCAGGGTTGCTATCGTACATTCTGCCTTCTTTTGTAAGGCGATCGAAAAGTGCAGTTCCTGGAGGTGCGCCCAAAATATTCAAATTAACAAATGAAAGTCCTGTTTTTATTGTGAAATCAAGGATATTATCAAATTCATCAAGAGTGTCATTATCGAAACCAACTACAAAAGAAGCGGTAATATGAATTCCGGCATTGTGAATTTTCTTGATGGCTTCTTCGTATATTTTAGCAGCTTTATTATGGTCTTTATTGGTTTCGTCAAGACTTTCAGGATTTAATGATTCAAATCCAATCAGAATATTGAAACAACCAGCTTCCACCATTTCTTTTAAAAGAGCTTCGTCCTTCGCGATTTCAATGCTCGACATACAGCCCCAGGAAATTTTTAATGGTTTCAATCGCTGCATCAATTCTCGGGCATATTTTTTATTGGCCGTTAAATTGTCGTCAATGAAAAGAACTTTTTTTGTTGGTAGTTGTTTTATTTCTTCCACAACATTGTCAAATTCCCGATATCGCATTTTGTTTCCAAAAACGTTGGAGACCAAACAAAATTCACAACGATAAGGACAACCTCTTGAAACCTGCACTCCAACCTGGAATACTTTTTTCATATTGATTAAATCCCAACGAGGAAATTTTGGAGTTTTGAATTCGCATTTCCCTTCGGATTTATAAAATGGTTTCAATTCCCCTTTTTCGAAGTCGCGAAGACAGGTTTCCCAAACATCTTCTGCCTCGCCTATCACAACGCTATCGGCGTGTTTAAGTGCATCGTCAACGGTGAATGAAGAGTAGGGGCCACCTAAAATAACTTTGATGCCTTTTTCGCGGTACCATTTTGCGATTTCATAAACCCTTAAAATTGTAGAAGCTAATGTCGTTATACCGACAACATCTGGTAAATCGTTCTGAGGAATTTTTTCGATTTCTTCGTCAATGATTCGAATATCGTAATTGTCGGGTGTTAAAGATGCCACCATTGGAAGTCCCAATGGCACCATAAATCTTTTTTTTCCTAATGTTTTGCTCAGTTCTGATTGCGCAGCGTAGTTGATGTATTTCTGCTTGGGATTAATCAGAAACAAACGATATCTTTTCTTGGTTTCCAAATCTCAAAAATTCAGTTTCTCATGCAAAATTACAATTTTATTTATAAATATTCTAATTAAGATTGGATGCATTTTTTGATTAATTTTGAATAACCAAAAAACACGAAATCATGCCTT
Source organism: Bacteroidota bacterium (assembly GCA_013377115.1). GTDB lineage: Bacteria > Bacteroidota > Bacteroidia > Bacteroidales > CG2-30-32-10 > Cfx2-01. The sequence goes on from JACAAW010000126.1 coordinate 9,086, forward strand.
TAGTAAAAATTGAAATAATTTCGGGAAAAAGCAAAGTATATAAAACAAAGCTTATGGGTATTGTTCATGAGGCTTTGGTAAACAATTTTAAAATTCCTGACCATGATCGTCGCCAAAGATTAATTGAATATTCCAATGAAAATTTTGAAGTAGGGGATAGAACCGAAAATTATACGATAATTGAAATTACTCCTTTCAAAGGGAGAAGTTTAGATGCAAAAAAATCACTCTATAAAGAAATCTCTATAAACTGTAAACAAGAATTGGGAATTGAGGATAACGATTTAACTATTGTACTTAATGAGCAACCACTGGAAAATTGGGGGATACGAGGTGGAAATCCTGCGAGTGAGTTGAACTTAGGAATTGATGTGAAAGTTTGAAGTTTTAGGAGATTTCTTCCCAATAATCATAAAAATTAAACCAGCTATAAGGGTTGTTTTTTACCATATCTTCCAATATGGAAACATAGGTTTTCATTGAATTTTTAATGTGCTCTTGCCGCATACTTCTTGGAATCTTTTCAAAAGAGATAAAATTATACACTTTTTGCGTATATTTATAAACTCCTGTTTTTATTGTAGCGGCTGTTATTATTGGAGAACCGGTAATCGCAGCAACATTAAACGGGCTGGTTGGAAACTTTGCCATTTTTCCTAAAAATTCTAATTCAATATGTGGTTCAGCGCCCATTACTCGATCGCCAAGCATACAAACGATTTCATTATTGTCCAATGCTTTTTTTACTTTAATCATCATATCCATTCCATCAGAATTGGTTGGTATGATGTTGACCTGGCGATTATTTGAAACCCTACTGAATATTTTTTTTATTTCTTTACTTTCATTATCGAGCATCAGGAAATTAATTTTAGTAAAACTAATATGTTCTGAAAGTACGTCGCCAGCGATTTCCTGGTTTCCTATATGTGCTGAAAGCAATATCAATCCTTTGTTTTTAGCTAAAGCATCTCTGAAATTTTCTTCACCGATACACAAAAAATCAAAAGGCGATTTTTTACCTGCAATGTGAGCAAAGCGGTCAATCATATTCAAACCAAAAGAGAAGTTATGTTTGTAAACATGGAAGATATTGGTTTTTAAACCAAGTTTGCTTCTGTAAGCTTTTAAAACTTTTTTATGGTGCCAATTTTTGAAAAAGGTATAATACCCAGAAATAAAGAATAATAAAATATAGGCAGGAATTACACCAACATTTGAAATTAGAAACATGAAAATTCTAATTCCTAGCGGATTTGCTTTTGTTTGACCATCCCAGTTTTTATCTTTTTTCATTTTTATTAATTAAAATCTAACTCCTGCAACAACTTCAAAAGATGGATAATTGATTTTAATATTCGTCTGTTTTATTGGAATATTATTCACATCTGCGTTATAAGTGATATTTGCAAAATACTTTTTGCTATTGTATCCCAAAGAACTTTTGAAATTAAAAAAATAAGGAACATTTACTTTAAATTTTGTTTCATTGTCCATATCGTAAATTTGTTGCTGAAAGCCAGCACCAATTGCTAAAATATTTGTAAAATTAAAAAATTTATAGACAAAAGAGTAAGCATAACCAGGTGCAACATTAACAGTATTGAATATTCCATTTTTTAAGCCATTGATATCGTTGTAATTGGCCTGCTGACAGAGAGGAATAAAAGTTGAATCATTTTTTATACGAGTAAATCTGTCAGCAATCATAATGATTAATGAACCAGCACTTTTCTTTTGTCTTTCTGTTTGTGAAAAAGCGGCTTTATAAGAAAATTTATCTGACCAAATAAAATGGGTATAGAGTCCAACCGAATAAACGTCGATGTCTTTTCTTTGAGGAAATGGCAGGTTGTAATTCCATCCCGATTCTATGTCCGTTGGATTAGACAAATAAAAGCCTTTATAACCCAGATAAAATGCATTAATTCCGATCCTTTCCATGTTATAAGTGATTCTTATATTTGTATAATCAGTGTTTCCGTACTTTGTTCTTTTGCTGGTACTGGAAGGTACTTTGACAGAAAACGACAAACCTAAATTGAAAAAATTTATTCCAAATCCAACACTACCATTAGCATTTGGTTTATAAATAATGTCTTTTCCAATTCCATCATTATCGCTAAAACTTAATTTTGTTGACTGGTTGATGTAAAATGGACGAAAGATAAAAGTGGTTTGAATTTTTTCAATATTATCTTTATTAATAGGCCTTTTCCATTTTATTTTTAGAGAATCAGAATTCCCAAAAGCCCAATATGAGCTTAAAAGGAGGTGGAAAAGCAAAAAATAAATGATTCTCATTTCAGATTATCTGTATTAATTAAGACAAACTTATTAGCAATTCGACCCTTTTCGAAATTGATTCAAGATGCTCTTTTTCAGTAATACTTGGATCTTTTAAATTATTAAATTCCTGACATGGAAGTTGCTGGCAATTACCACAATTTTTAAATCCTTTTTTGTTTATAGAACAATCGTATAACGGACAAATGGAACCAGGAAAATGTTCTTTTGCCCAGAAAGTTTTTCCTTCAACTTGATGGCAACCATTACAGG
>JACAAW010000127.1 GCA_013377115.1 Bacteroidota bacterium
ACGGTAAACGAACACAAAAGAAGTGTCTGTCCTAATATGGATAGGTGCGAAAAATAATAAGCACAAAAAAAGAACAGTCGACCCCCGACGACTGTTCTAAACCTAAACTTAAAAACCAAAACTAACTAACTAAATAAATTATATAATTGGCATTATTTTTATAGTCAAATTTACTTCGAATTTGAAGTCTGTGCAACAGCAAATTTACCTGTTTTACAATAAGTGAAATTACGTACAATTAATTCCTGAATCCTAGCTGATCAAAGTTAATATTGAAGATTAACTGAAGCGAAACTCTTTGTTCTTTAGGTGTTTGTGCAATTTGAATTCCGATTTCAATCGGAGCAATGGTTCTGAGAACGTGTAAATCTGATGTAATTTCGATTCCTCGGGAACCATTTAAAATGTCGAATTTTTTCGTAAAATTGTAATCATAGAAAAAATTGGCTTTAATTCTTTTAATAAAAATTAGTGATCCAATATTTAAATCTGGGTAAAATAATGGAAAAGCATAATCAATGGAAATCATTTTTATTTTCTTTTTTGAAAATGCAGAGGAATAGAATCCTCGTGGGGCATAAAATGAATCACCAAAAGTATAATCTTTTCCATTTCGGATTTGATATATACCGCTTAATTTAAGACTATTATTTTTAAATATTCCTGGAAAATAGAATGAGCTTTCAAAAGAAAACAAAGATCCAAGGTCATTTCCAGAAAAAGGAGTGTGCTTGTATTTGATTTGAATGGCTTGTCCCCATTTAGGTTTGAAATCTTTTGTGGAACTTCGAACCTGATTATAGGAATATATTTGATAAGCCATTACATTGTTGGTACCATTAATGAAATTTTGCGGTGTGGTATTATTATGTTTAAATTTTGTGTTGGAATAGGATATTTTTGGTTCAATTCCTCTGAAAAATTTACCCTTTGATAGGTTTAAGGGAAGGGATACTGATAAAATGAAACTTTCTGTGTCATAAGTAAAACGGTTTTCATAATAATCATGACCGGCTCTTTTGCCATTTTCATATCTTAAACCGATTACAGGCAGAAATCCTTTGTAAATATATTCAGCAATATATTTCCCGGTCGAAGATGCCAAATCATAATCGTAGCCCAATTTTGTGAAGGCCGTACTTAATTTATTTTGAGACATCACCGATACTCCTGGACGAATTGAATTGGTATTGGCATCAATATACAAAGGTGCCCAACTATGAATATTTATTAAATGAGCTGACTTTCTATAAGGCTTTTCCGAATATTGAATTTTTGGAGCATTTTTAAAATCAATAATATTGGAATCTGTTTTTGAAAAATCATCTGCTAATAATGGAGTTTGAATTTCAGGTTTGGTAAAGATTTTCGAGTTCTCAGGACTGAATTTAGCCTTTACTATGTCATAACCCTGAGGCGAATAATCAGAATAGATAATTTCATTTCCATCTTCTGAAAAATCGAAATTTGCAGTTCCGAATCTGGATGAAGTTATCTGATAAATTGGTTTTTTGTCCGAAACGTCAATTGCAAATATATTTGTGATGCCTGAGTAAGAGGCATTAAAAACGATATAGTTTTTGTGAAATTTTGGAGTTGAAATATCATCAAATGAAGGAGGAATTATAGACTCAAATATTTGAGTTTCCAAATTGACTGTCATGATTGATTTACCCAAATCTGTCAAAGCAATAAATACAATTTCTCTATCATCTTTCGACCAGGATGGGGTGATTATTTGAAGATTATTTGGTGATTTTATTTTTTTTATCACTTTTCCATTTTCCGAATCGAGAATTACTATTGAAAACTTGCTTTGGTTGTCGACCTCAATTGCCACTATTTTCTTTGAATCATTTGAAAGTTCTGGGGCAAAATATCTTGACTTTTTTGTTAAGTTTTTTTTCTTTTTGCTAATAAAATCATATTTTTTAATAACAGCGTAACTTCTACTATCCCAGCGTTTATCGTAAGATTTCTCGCTCCATATAAACAAATTGTTTTTTGCTGACAAACTTTCGCCGAAATAGGAACCGTGAATAAATAATTTCTTTTCTTCTCCCGAATTATCAATTGAAATAAACTGGCCTACATGATCTAATCCAGATTTTTCTGCAACAATTGTATTCTCGTCAATAAATTGAGGATTTATGTAATTCGAGAATTCCTTTTTTCCCTTTGAAGTCAAAACCTTCACTGGTGAAAAGCTAATCTCGTTATCTTCTTTTCTCCAAATGCCATCAAGATAATTGAGGGTTTTTTTATATAATTGTGTTTTGTTTAATCCGGTTGTTTTTCTAATCCCATGATTAAAAGGAGTTATCATGAAAGGGAATTTACTGACATTCTCAAGCGATTTATTCCAAACATCATTTCCATATTTTTTTCTTGCATATGAAACTAATTGATAGCCTAGTTGATAATGGTCAGGAATGTAATTTTTGTAAGAGCCAAAAACAGCTTTATCATATGAATATTTTTTGTCGGAAAGCCATTGCGTTCTCAATTCCATATAAAAATCTGGTAATCTTCCTCTTCCTGTTTTGCTTAGTGCGGTTTCAGCATAAACGGCATCGCCTTCCATAAACCATTGTGGTACAAAAACACCTAATATTCCTCCAGTTGCTTGTTCTCCGAAAACAATATTAACACATTTAGAGAAAAAACTTTTTCTTAATTTTTCTATTTGAACGACGTGGCGGTATTCATGAATTGCCAATTGCTCTAGCCAATCCTGTCCATAAGTATTTTGGGGTGGATTGGAATAAAACTCCATTCTTTTTGGAGCCCAAACCACCATTGCATTTGATTCGACAGTTTCAGTGTGAAGAATGATTGAAATCTTTTTTGGGTTAGAGTTTAAGGAATTGCAATCAAAACTTTTGGTATATTCCATTAAATTCGCCAATCTATTTGCTTCTTGGTGAAAACTATCCGGAAAAATTATTTGAAAATTGGCGGTTTTAATCTGTTTCCATTTTATGGATGCCGGGTCTTGGCCAATATCGTAATATTGCGAATAGGAATTATTCGGAAAAACAATCAGGTATAATAATAAAATAGAAAGAAACTTTTTCATTTTGTCACCTCAAAATTTATTGAAACCAATTTGTTATATCATTTTATAATTTAACTATTTTTAACATTTTATGAATTTGGATGAAGATAAGCTGGTAAAGGATTAATAATTTTATCCTCTGCCCATTTTACAAAATTAAAATATGTAAGGACACTATTTTCATATTGGTTATTGAAAAGCAGAAGAAAATCTTCTTTAAGTTTAATGAATTTACTTACTTGAAGAGAAGGAGATAAATTTTGTACTCTTGGAAGTTCGTAACGAATAAAACGAAGTATTCTTTTCTCAAAATCAAAATAGGAATTATGCTCCCTCAAAAAATAGGAAGCTGATCTAGCTGAATAAATCATCAGTTCAATATCATTTCTTTCATAACAGGTCAGACAGTATAGTATTTTCGAGAAGCAAATGAAATCAACTGAGTTTTCCTTCTCACCGGTATTTTCAATAATATTTTTTAGAATATGAAACGGTTTTTGAAAATCATTGGCAATAAAATAGGATTTTGAAAGATCGAAATAAAAGTTATTTCTTCTCTTTTTATCAAATTTTGCAAAATTATTAGTAATAAAATCTTCGGCTTCTCTTATAATTTCATGAATTTTATCATGTTTGCCTTTTCTATTTACAAAAATCAGTTGAGCAAGATGTAAACTAAATTGGGTCTCAATTCGAAATCTATCTGAAGTGGTTTCTCTTATAAGTTTTTTAAGTTTAAGTAGCACTTTTTGATACATCGAATCCTTTGCTAAAGTGACTGAAGCGACAAGTAAATTATAGTAAGCAACAATTACTTCATCAATAAAGTCAATTTTTGAGAATTCCAATTCTGTAACTAAATTGAAATTATTAAGTGCATAAGTATAAGAAACCTCCCATTTATTAGAAGAGGCATAATAATAGTAATAATTTAGATTATATAAGAATCTATTATGAATTCCAACAGGTGGATTCTGAGGATCCATAACTGGACTAGAAATAATCTGTTCTAATTTTTTCAAATCATCTTCCGTTCTGACAAAAACATATTTGTCAAATCGATCTCTGAATTTGTATTTTAAAGACCTGAATGTTTGGAAATCAGAATAAGCCTTTGAATAAAATTCAAGCTCTTCGACGACCTCTTGTGAATTCACAGAAGTCACAAACCGGGATACTGCCAATTCTTTTTCAAGCAATTTCAATAAAGAAAGAAAATCTTCTGAAGCCTTCAATGAAACTTTTAGTGGACTTATAAATTGATAAGCAATTTGATACAATGATTTTTCGATCAGTATTTCGATCTCATGCAATTGATTAATAACAGGATGTTTCTTAAAATGAAAGGCAGTTAAATGCCTAAGTATCCAATGAAAAAGATAATGCTTTTTTACATCTAACTTCTTGACAAATAGAAAAGTTTCAAATTTTTCCTTAAATGCTTCTTCGGAATAAGTTTCCATTTTTATCAACTCCCGAAGAATTAATGCATACTCATTTTCATCGCCAATTTTGGTATTGGCTTTTGAAAAAAGATATCTCTTCTCACTTAATGAAAGTGATTTTGTTAAATCGAAAAGATCATTCTTTTTTAACATGTTAAATCAAAGGGTCAAAATACAAAAAAGTAAAATTAACAAAAAATCACAATTTATTACTTTTCTTGAGGTAGGATTGAATTATTCTTTGATAAATTTTCCTTGCATCATTCTAGTTTTGCTTCTGAATTCAATAAAATAAATTCCAGCAGAAAGGGAGGAAATGTCAATTGATTGTTTAATGGATTTGAATCCATCCTGTAATAGAACTTTGCCAGTAATATCCTTGATTCTGAAAATAGCATCAATTTCTTCTTCAGAATATAACAAGCAGTTTAAAACTGTATTTGCTGGATTTGGAAAAATTGTAAACCCTGAATTACCAGCATCATTCATATTTATCGAAGTTATTTCAGAATAAGCGAATTTTCCATCGAAATCAGTTTGTTTAAGCCGATAGTAATTGATTCCATTTAATGGATAATAATCTACAAAAGAATAATCCTGCTTAATATTTGAGTTTCCAGCTCCCTTTACTTGCCCTATTTCATCATAATTGAAAGCATCCTTGCTTCTTTCAATAGTAAAAAAATCATTATTGGTTTCTGAAGCAGTTGACCATTTTGCCAAAACAGTTTTGTCCCCATTTTTTGAAGTATTAAAAGAAATTAATTCTATTGGTAATGGCGTCATACAACAATTTCCACTTGTGGAAAGTTTTTTTATAGCTCCAGCCCAACAACCGTATTGAGTCTCATGTGAATTAAAGGTGCTGCCAGCACCAAAAGCGGATAAGAAATAGCCAACAACTTGTCCTGCAGTATTACAACCACCTTGGTTTCCTGCAGTGCATTGATAAGCACAAATAATACTATTATATCCCTCTGGATCAGAATAAGTGCTTGGAGGCATAATTACATATGAAATAATTCCAGCAGGAACACCTGTAATTACTGTTGTAGCAATACTACCACAATGATTGTTTCCCAATGCATTAAATCCAGCATAAGTTACTTTTGTTACATTCCCTGCGAAAGCACCAGCAATATTGACTGTAACTCTTTCAAAACTACAAATACCGATTTTGATATTAGGAATATTTACATCTACATCAATATTTAATCTTGTTGCTACAGTGTTTCCGCTTCCATCATAATTTGAAAAAAGAAAGACATTTCCAGCTGGATTACAACCCAATGGCGGCGGGGTAGTGGGGCACACAATATTCCATGTAGCAGTCATTGCGCTACAACCAAATTTATCAAATAAAATATAATAAGTACTTCCGGCAACCATTGGTAAATTGACTGCAAAAATCCCTGTTGTTCCATCCAAGGTACCTACTGGAATCCAGTTACCCTCTGGTGTAGGTAATCCAGCTAATTTATAGAAAACATTAGCGTAGCAACCTGGCGTGCTATTGGTTAAGGAAACATTTATTTGATGATCACCAGTTGTTGTAGCTGTATATGAATAAATTGCTTCGCCATCAGCTAGTCCTGCAAGGTCTCCGGTATTAAAATCTTCATAATCCATCCAGTTTGGTGGGAAAATGGTGCTTGCTGCTGTTCCGATTGAAAGTGAATTGTTAACACCACATGCGTTAGAAGCTGTAGTAGTCGCTGTATAAGAAGTATTTAGCATTGCTGCTACATGAAATTTTCCAACGCAAGTTCCTTGTCCAATATACATTCTGATAAAATAAAACTTAGCAGCATTTAATGTAGCTGCAGGAACAGTAAACGCAATATAATTATCCGTACTTTGTCCGTTTGCATAAACACAATAATTTGCATATGCCAATGCTGTTGCTCCGGCAGCATCATCTGCAACATATAATAAACATTTAGTATGTATAGAAGAAGTTACTGCGTATGTGCCAGAGCAATTACCTCCTACACCAGCATTTTGATCGGAAGTTGCTAAAATTGTAAAACCGCCATTTGTTCCTGCCGGTAATTTATACCATACATCTCTTCCATTATCAGTAGAAGTGATACTACCGCAAGCATTTACCTGAGGTGTCCCAGCTGTAAAGGTTGCATTATTAGAACCAGCAGCACCTCCAGACCCTATTGTTGTGCCATTTATTGGAGTAAATGTTGCAACGGGTGTAAGAAGAATTGCAGCCCCAATTAAATTATTAGCAGGTATTTGTGCTCTTAAATGATTAGTACTAAAGACGAAAATAATGAAAAGGATTGAAGTTAAAAACGTTCTGTGAAGTGCAACTTCTATTTTCATGTTTAATTCAATTTGTTTGAAAATCAATGTAATATCTTGATATTGAATGCAAATATAACTTATGGATTCGTTTTAAAAAAACCAACTTTGGTACAAACACTATATGTCTTTAATGTATTAAAAAACAGTATTTTAAAGTTGCTATTGGATTTGTTTTTTAAAAGTAATTCTTAATTAATTATTATGGCCGCAAAAATTAGAAAAAATAGAACTAACCAAAAAATCATTTTCTGAAAATTTTGTATTGTTTCTATATGGTAAACTCCTAAAAATTGTACAATCTTTTTCATGAGTATTTCGTTTCTAATAATTTCATAAATATCTAGAATTGGAATGACGGCTTTTTATTTTGCTGTTAATAAATCTCAATGACAATTCAAGTCCACCTAGGCCTTTGCTTACAGATGTCAATCCAGAAACATTTACATCATAACTTAAACCAATAAAATATTTATCAATTTCAAGTTGAGCGCAGATAGCAATAGCATCGCCAACACGATAATTGCCTCCTAAATAAAGTGCTGCAGCTTTAATATTCCCTGTATATTTTGAGGGATCCTTCAAATTGTATTTAACAAGCAAACCAACTAAAATTTCTTTGGATTTCCCTTGTAGATAAACAGCTCCACTTGGAATTACAGAAGCGTTTGTATTTTTTAGTCCTTTGTAAAACATTCCATGAATAACATACTTCGAATACAATTTATCACTTCCATTAAAAAAACTTTGCTCTGGCTTATTTATATGGAACATTGCAATACCAAAATTTGCTTTTGTAGCATCGTTTGAAGTTGAGTAGGTTTCTCCTTTTCGAAAATTCCATAGAAGTCCGGCTGAATAGTCTTGAAAAACAAAATTATTGGTGGAAAACGATTCATTTGGTGAAAGGCCCGAATCAAAATTTTGACCATTGTACTGATTAGCCCATTGTAATCCGGAATAATTTGTGCTTCTTTGTGCAACACCTGCTTGCAAACCAACAGACAAGCTGCTGTTGTCATTCAGTGAAATAACACTTGACAATGAAATATTTTCTTGTGTGAGGCTCATCTTTGATGCGCCAGCCTTGTCATTTAGTATTGAAAGCCCCAATCCAATATAACCATGAGACCATTTTTTTTTGAGTAATCCGCCATCAACAGTTATTGCATATGTTTTAAAAGGATCACTAACTTCTTTCCATTGATTTTTATAATTTGCAATTACTCGAAAATCACCATTAAATACGCCAGCTGAAGCCGGATTCAGAAAAAGTGGTGAATTGTTAAATTGCGAGAAATGCGTGTCCTGTGCAAATGTATATACAGGAATAACGACAATAGACAATCCTATAAATAGTAGTTTTTTAAAATTGGTTTTCATTTGAAAGATTTATTTCATTTTTACTGAATATTTTGGTTCGTCAAATTGGCTGTATTTCACTTTTTACTGTTTTAGAATTAGTATCTTTTTTTAATTTTATCTCACTTTCAATTTTTTGTGCAAGCTGCCGAATTTCGTGCTCTTCAAAATTCTTGATTTCATCTTGGTTAAAATCGCTATTTTCTTTAATGAAAGTAATCAGTTGATCTATTTCTTTGCACATAAATATTATTTTTGAAAATTTATCTAAACAAATTAATATTCCCTTGTTTCTTTATTATTTCTCCTGTAAAAAGAGTTGCTGTCATATAATAAACGAATACACCAGAATTTAAAATTTCTCCCTTGAATCTGCCATCCCAACATGTTTTGGGGTCGTTTGTTTCAAATACTTTTTCTCCCCAACGGTCGTAAATAGTAAAGTTCAAAACTTGAATGCAATTCCCAAAAGCACAGACAAAATCATTTTGTGTATCGTTATTTGGCGAAAATGCGTTTGGAATATAGACTTCACCGCATTTTTGCTCCACAAATACTGTCATAGTGTCAGTAGCGATGCATCCATTGTTGTCTGTAACAATAAGTTGATAAATGGTTGTTGCTAAAGGATTGGCCGTTGGATTCGGACAATCACTGCAAGAAAGATCTGAAGTAGGGCTCCAAGAATAAATAACTCCTCCACTTCCTGTAAGTTGGGTGCTTTCTCCGATGTTTATTGTAACATCATTCCCTGCATTTGCAATTGCATTTGGAAAAGTATTAATGGTAATACTTGAAGTGGCAGAACAATTAGAACTAGAAACAGTAACTGTGTATGTGCTTGTAATATTTGGACTAACTGTAATTGATTGAGTTGTTGCGGATGAGTTCCATAAATAATTTGTTCCCCCATTTGCGTTTAGCACTATTGACGTCCCTGGACAAATTAATGTATCACCAGTTATTGATGCAATTGGCAGAGGGTTAACTGTAACAGAAGCGGTATTTGTTCCTGAGCAACCTAACAATGTACCAGTTATGGTGTATGTTGTTGATGAGCTTGGGCTAACAATAATAGAATTGGATGTTGCGCCTGTATTCCACAAATATGTGGTTCCTCCATTTGCAGTTAAAGTTGTTGTTCCCCCATTGCAAATTATAGGATTATTTACAGTTATTACTGGATTCTGATTTACTGTTACAGCAACACTTGTTGAATTTGTGCATCCAGAGATTGTTCCTGTTACAGAATAAACTGTGGTGGAGGTTGGATTCGCAATAACTGTATTTCCAACTGTGGTATTTAATCCAGTTGAAGGTGACCAACTATATGAGGTTGCTCCTGAAGCAATAAGAGTATCTGATGCTCCATTGCATATTGTAGTGGCATTTGGATTAACCGTTAGATTTGGCAAAGCAGAAACTGTCACAACAGAAGTGCTGGTACCTGTGCAACCTGAAGTGGATCCTGTTACTGTATATATTGTGGTTGCAACTGGTCCGGCCATTACCGTTGTTCCAGTTGTTGAATTTAAACCAGTAGATGGCGACCAGGAATAAGTTGAAGCTCCAGTTGCAGTTAGAGAAGTTGAATCTCCGGGGCATATAGAAATAGATGGAGGGTTTATGCTTACTGTTGGATTTGCGGTTACAACAATGTACGATGTTTTTGTCAAAACATCCGTACCGTATGAATTCGAAGCGGTTAGTGTTACTGGGTAAGAGCCAGGGGAATTATAGCAAATATTTGATGGATTCTGTATATTTGAAGTGCCAGGCGTTCCACCAGTAAAAACCCAGTTCCAACTTGTTGGAGTATTAGTAGAGAGATCAGTGAAATTAAGGCAAGAGCCAACACAAACTGAAGAATCGCTGACTGTAAAATTTGCATTTGGCGGATTCGTGGAAGGTGGTACCAAGCAGCAGTTTCCACCTGTTGAAATTAGTTTTGTAACACCATTCCAGCAACCATATTGCGTTTCGTGCATTCTGAAGATATTTCCTGCTCCAAAAGCTGACATAAAGTAACCGACCACTTGTCCTGCAGTATTGCAACCACCTTGATTGCCAGCAGTGCATTGGTAAGAGCAAATTATGTTATTCCAGCCATCTGGATCAGTATATGTTGCTGGTGGCATAATTGTATAAGATATAATTGAAGCACTAACTCCAGTAATTAAACTTGTCGCCACACTTCCACAATGATTATTGCCTGTAGCATTGTATCCTGCATAAATTACTTCAGTAACATTACCCGCAAAAGCTCCTCCAATATTTACAGTAAGTCTTTCATAACTGCAAATACCAATCTTTAAATTTGGAATGTTGACATCAATATCAATATTTAATCTAGTTCCTGGTGTACTTCCACTGCCGTCATAATTTGAAAAAATTACAACATTGCCTGCTGGATTGCATGTTATTTGTGCAAAGGAGAGATTAAAGTAAAATAAAATAGAAATAGAAATTAGGACTAACTTTAGCTTTTTCATAAATAAAATTTTGATATCATAATTCTGTGCTTAAATTAAATAGCCGAAAGCAAATCCTACAAAAGGATAATAAAATTCAAGAGCTATAAACAAAAGCAAATGTAATTTGATAAAATATCTTAAAAAAACCAACAATTGGCAAAACCCTATATGCTTTTATTAGCTTGAATATCAATATAAAATGATATGATAAATTTGATTTACAATTAGATTTTTCAAGAAGAAATTTTTTAAATTTAGACATTTAAGTCTTTGAAATAATCCCATAAACTATCTTTAGGCGGATCAGCTTTTACTATAGTTTTGACTTTAGTGACTGGATGAACAAATGCCACTTTTCTGGAATGCAAATGGATAGAGGCGTCACCATTACTTCTTGGAAAACCATATTTTAAATCGCCTTTTATCGGACAACCAATCGCAGCAAGTTGGGCTCTTATTTGATGATGGCGACCTGATTTTAAGTCAATTAAAAGGAAATAATAGTTGTCGGATTTTCCAACAATTTCATATGTTAATTCGGCTTTTTGAGCCCCTTTGGTGTTTTGGTCAACAACAAAAGATTTGTTTTTTGCTTCGTCTTTCTTTAAATAATGAATTAGTGTTCCCTTTTCTTGGGGTGGATTATTTTTTACAACAGCCCAATAGGTTTTCACTATTTCTCTATCATGAATCATTTGATTGAGACGGGCAAGGGCTTTGCTCGTTCTGGCAAAAATAACAACGCCACTTACAGGTCTGTCTATACGGTGAACCGTTCCTAGAAATACGTCTCCAGGTTTATTGTATTTTATTTTAATGTATTGCTTTACAGTTTCACTTAAGGGAATATCACCAGTTTTGTCACCTTGAACAATTTCTGATGGTTGCTTATTTACTACAATAATATGGTTATCTTCGAAAAGAACAGGTAATTTATAACTTTTATTATTCTTCATTT
>JACAAW010000128.1 GCA_013377115.1 Bacteroidota bacterium
AATTTTGAAGCCATTTTAATGAATTGGAAACCTCAAAAAGGGAGTAATATTCATAATCATGGAGATTCTTTTGGCTCTGTTTATGTTCTTTCAGGAGATGTTAAAAATGTTGCCTACGATTGTGATTTAAATAAAATAGGAACCTTTAAACAAACCGAAGGTGATTATATTGATGTTCCAAAAGGAGTATTTCATCAATTGGTAAATCACACTGAAGATTATTCAGCATCATTACATTTTTATGCTCCACCAATAAACGGAATGAAAGTTTTTGATGATTCAGAAGTTCACAAAGCCTATATCGTAAAACCAAATATTGGTGCATGGAATCCAAAAGATAAAGACATCGTAAAGGCTTTATAAAAATATTAAGCATAAAAATAGCCACAATTTTTTGTGGCTATTTTTTTTTGTTTTTCAAAAGCGGTGATTATTTGCTCTGGTTTTGTTTCAATAATTATTATTCTAATGTGAAATTGCTAGAACCAATTACATAACCATCGAGGAATAATTCTGCTGTATAATTTCCTTTTTTGAAATCTTTTGTTTTTTCCCAGTACATGCAAATATCAACAGCTTTTCCTGTGAAATTAGTAGTTGATTTTGAAGAATAAATGATGTCTTTTCCTTCGTATTTGAATGAATAAGTGTCATCAGTTCCTTTTGCTAAAATAACGCCATCTGGACCAGCAATTCTTAAATAAATAGTTTTTTCACCTTTGGCGGCAATTGCATTTTCGCTTAGAACAAAGCAAGTTCTTATTTTGTCAACTTTTTTAGCTCTTTTGGTAGGGATTTCTTTTCCGCTTTTCACTTTAATCGCATCTGCAAAAACTTCGTAAGCTTTTAAAACAGAACCGGCCTCAACTTTTTTACTTAAATCCTCATTATTGCTGCTAAGTTTTGAGTTTTCGGTATTTGAAGAATCAAGAGAGGTTTTTACTTTTAAATTCTCAACAGTTAAAGCTTGGTTTTTTGCTTTTAATTCTTCGATTTGAGCAACATAATCCTTTAGGCGAGCTTCCAATTCATCTACTTTTTTCTGGTAATTCTTGTTGGTGCCTTTTGCTGATTTTATTTCTGCAATAAGATTTTTAACTGTTTCTTTTTCAGTTGTAAACAAGCTATCTAAATTGTCGTATTCGCCAATTAAATTCGAATATTCGGTATCCAGATTTTTTAATTTTTGAAGTAATCCTGAATTATCAGTTATTAATGAATCTTTCGTTACTTTTTCAATCCTAACGGTTTCTTTTACGCTAATTAATTGCCAAGTTAAAATGCAACAAACTATTGCAAGAACAATAGTAAGAATCATGAAAATGGTGGCTTTTTTCGAGTTGGATGAATTTTCAGTGGTCATAATAGTTTTTTTTAGTGATAATTAGCAAAAGTAATCTTTTTATTATTTCAATTCAAAAGATGATTCCCCAATTTGGATGCCATCTGCAAAAACTGTAACATAATATCTGCCAGTCATAGCTTCGGCTTTTTTATCTGCTTTTTCCCAGTACATACAGAGGTTTTGTGCTTTATTCTGGTAATCAATTTCTTGTTTTAAAGAATATTGAAGTTTTGTACCATTTGCCTCAAAAGAATATGCATCGCCACTACCTTTTGTGAGAATTAAATTGTCGGGGCGTGCAATACGAACGTAAATTGTTTTCTTTCCCGAAGGGATAATTAAATTTTCACTCAAGGTAAAGCAAACTTTTATTTTATCAACACGCTTTGCTTTATCTGCATCAATTTCTTTTTTTCCATTCGATTTTGTTTTTATCCCAACAGAAGTAATATTATAAGCTTTTAAAACAGAAGCCTGAGTAACCTTGGTGTTTAAGATGTCTTTGTCTTTTACCAACTCCTCATTTTTATTTTGTTCTTTTTGATAATCTCCTTTAATTTTTACATTTTCATCTTTAAGAACTTTGTTAACAGTAAATAATGAATCAATTTGATGCACATACCCTTGGGTAATTCCACGAAGTAATTCAAGTTTCCTTTTAATTTTTCTATAATCGCTTTGAGAAGCAATTAATCTTTGAATTTCTGCTGCATTATCTAAAATGATTTTGTCTTTTTCAGATAATTTATTCGATAAACTGCTATATTCTTTTTTGATTTTTTCATGTTCGGCCATCAATGCATCTAATTCACTTTGAAGCTCGGTAGCCTTCGTGATTTCCTTTGTTTTTTCAACAATAATGGTTTTTACTTGAATTTTTGTTGTAACCAATTGCCAAGTGAGTGCTGCAATTATCAGCAATAATATTGCGATGGTAATTTTATAGCCTTTGTCTGATCTTTTTTCAGTGTTTTCCATTTTCAATTCTTTGTAAGGGTATTTTAATTTTTTTCTAGCTCTTCAATATAATTTAACCTTGTTTCAGACAAAAAATTGTCTAAAGCTCTAGTTAAATCTTCTGATAAATTGTTTTTTGTTTTTTCTTTTAGCATTTCGAGCATTTCAATAGCTTGTTTGGCTTGCTCCATGTTTTTTTCTATTTTGCCCGAAATTGGACTTTTTAATTTTCCCATTGCTTGCATTGCAGAGGCATGAAAAATATATAACAATTGAATAAAAAGTTGATCTTTTGTTTCCATGTTTTTAAACTTTGTGCAAATTTACTTTATTTTTAATTTCATGATTATTTTAATTTAAATAATCGCTAATTTTGTTTTATGTCACTTTTAAATGATTTTATTTCTTTAATCTATCCACGTTTGTGTTTGGCATGCGAGGCGAGTTTATATAAACATGAAAAGTGTATTTGTGCGGCTTGCAAATATAATTTACCAAAAACAAATTTTCATTTAGAAGTTGAAAATCCAGTATCGAAATTATTTTGGGGAAAAGCACCCATTTATTCTGCAACAGCATATTATCATTTTAGCAAAGGAGGGAAAGTTCAGCATCTAATTCATCAACTCAAATACAAAGGAAAAAGTGAAGTTGGAATTACCATTGGTAATTTCATTGGAAGTGATTTGGCAAAGGCACCTCTTTTTGATACCGTTGATTATATTGTTCCGGTTCCTCTTCATAAGAAAAGAATGAAAACTCGCGGGTACAATCAAAGCGAAATGATTGGAATTGGAATCAGCGAAAATATGAAAGCGCAATTGGATACAGAGGTTCTGTATCGGACTTTTGCTTCCGAAACTCAAACCAAAAAATCTCGCTATCGCCGTTGGGAAAATGTGAAAGAAATTTTTGCTGTTAGAAATACTGAAAAATTCGAAAACAAGCATATTTTATTGATTGATGACGTAATTACTACCGGTGCCACCATAGAAGCATGTGTAAATATGTTGATAAATATTAAAGGAATAAAAGTGAGTATTGCCTGTTTAGCCTATGCATAAAAAAAACAGGCCCAAATAGAGCCTGTTCTTTTTAATAGAATTCAATAAAATTTATTCTTTTACAATTTTAATGAAATCAATTTTTGTTTCGCCTTCGAGTTTAATTAAATATACACCTTTAGCAAAATTTGATGTTTCAATAATTGTTTTTCCTTCAATTTTTCCAGTATAAACAACTTGTCCAATAGAATTTAATATCTCAAAATTAGCATTTTCTTGTCCATCAATTATCAATTGATTATTAAAAGGATTTGGGAAAACTGATAATGATCCATTTTCAATTCCAATAATTCCAACAGTTGTAATTTGAATACAAGAAGAGGTGTCAACGCAATTAGCAGTGGTAATTTCAACTGCATAACTTCCGTTTGAAGCAGGAGTAAAAGTAGCTTGATTTGCACCAGCTATTGGTGCAAATGAGTTATTACAGTCTAACCATTGAAAACTGCCAATTGGCGAATTTGCATGTAAAGAAATTCCAGTTTGAGTAACCATGGTATCCACATTTTCAATTGTAAGGTTAATGGTTATTATAGAGTCACATCCATTTGCATTTGGAATGGTATCAAAATAAGTGTTAGGCACATCCCAATAATTTCCACTAGGGCTGATATAACTTCCACATCCAACTGGATTAATTGTGGAACTTGTTGAATTATTGATGGTGAGGTTTACAGTTATGATTGAATCACATCCAGCACTGTTAGCTAAAGTGTCATTATACATACCTGAACTTGTCCAGTTATAGAGTCCGCTTGGAGAAGCATAAGAATTGCATCCAGATGCAGTGATTGATGAGGTAGTACTTAAATTAAGTAAACTAAGAATTTCAGGATCTGTAAGCGCCCTATTATATAACCTAAACTCATCCATCAGTCCTGATGTTGGTAAGCCTACATTGGTGCCATAACCTCCCACTTTAAATGGTCCTGCACCAGTATTAGTTAAAGCTCCAGCTTGTGTTACTGTATTTATAAGAGCTCCATTCAAATACGCTTTAATAGTGTTGGCGCTTGCATCGTAAACAAATGTTGTCATTGATGGAGCTACTGTTGCGGCTCCTGTAACTAATACATCAGTAATGCTTGTTCCTCTTAATATCCAATTATTTGCTCCTGCAACACCATTAGTGAAACATCTAAATGAGCCAGCACCTGCATCTCCAAAAATATAAAACAAAGTTGCTGACGGAGTAATGTCTTTGGTCCAAAATGAAAGTGTCCAAGAGCCACCAGTAAAATTTGTTGCCCAGCCAGTATTCATATAATCCGTTGAAGCGGTAATTCCCGAACCAACCAAAGCGCCACCACATAATCCGGTGCTGCCTTGACTTACACCACCCATAATTGTTGCCACAGCTGTTCCTGCAGGAGGAGTGCTTGCGTAATTGGTAACATTAGTGCCTGTTTCATTGAATTTGTACCAAAGAAGCTCTGGTACAGATTGTGCATTCAAATTAGTTTGGAAAAAAATGCTTAGGCAGAATAGAAAAATAAAAGTAAAATTAATTCTTTTCATAAATTTTTGTTTTGATTAATATTATGTATTTAATTGAGATGCAAATTTAATACAATTAGAAAAGAAAAACAAATTTTGATAGATATATATCTTTAATTAATAATTAGAAAGATATAAATCAACGAATGCATCTTGATTACATGTTATTGATAAGGGTTCTAAATAAATATGCGGTGCAAAATTTTAATAGAAATTTAATAATCAGTAATGTGTAATATTCTATATATGAGAGATTATTTAGCAAAGGAATCAAATTCGAATTTTTCATAGATGAAAAACTATTTTTACATGCCTTTCTGATATAAAATGAAGTTTTATAATTTATTAAAAATCATAGGAAAAAAAAGCAATATTTTCTTTTGCAAATTCAAAATCTATATACCTTTGCTTTGTTGTTTTGGTTTTCTTTTTAGAAAATTTACTTCAATACAAATTGAATTTAGTATTTGTTTTAATTCTATTAAATTATGCATAAAATAGAAAAGCACCCAATCATTAATATTAAGGAAACTGAAAAAACGTCTTTCCTTTTTAATGGGCAGAATATTATCGGCGAAAAAAGTTTTACAATTGCTGCGGCATTGCATCAGTCTGGCTTCCCAATTCACAGTCATAGTCTAGATAACCGCACCCGGAGCTTGGAATGCAGTATTGGAAAATGTGGCGCTTGCGAAATGCTTGTGGATGGCAAAATCAGAAGAATTTGCATCACCCTTTGTGATGATGTGAAAGAAGTTGCTGAAATTCCCAAAGAATTTATTCCTTCAACAACAAAATATGTAAAAACAGAAGCTTTAAATGTTTACAAAACTTCTGTTGTAATTATTGGTGCTGGTCCCGCTGGTTTGGCTACTAGAGAAATTTTAAACGAGTCTGGAATTTCAAATATTGTTGTAGATAGCAATTCGAAGATTGGCGGACAATTCAATATGCAAACGCATCAGTTTTTCTTTTTTGAAAAAGAAAAGAAATATGGTGGCATGCGCGGATTTGAGATTGCTTCTATTTTAGCTGGAGATGACCACACTGGAATTTTCTTGAATTCGACCGTTTGGGATATTCTCGAAAACAATAGAATAGCAGTAAAAAACATGAATACTCAGGAAATATTCTACATCGATTGTGAATATTTTGTTGTTGCTGCCGGAGCTGTTCCATTTCTTCCAAGTTTCCATAACGATGATGTCCCAGGAGTATACACTGCTGCCGTTATTCAGAAAATGATGAATATGGAGTTAACCCTCCTTGGAAAAAATATTTTAACAGTTGGTGCTGGAAACATTGGTTATTTAACAAGTTATCAGTTGATGCAAGCTGGTGCCAAAGTAAAAGCAATTATCGAAGCAATGCCTCACGAAGGTGGATTCCCTGTTCAGGCAAATAGAGTTAGGAGACTTGGAATTCCGATTTTACTTTCACACATGATTTTGGAAGCCATTCCAAACAAAAATAATGATGGAATTATTGGCGCTGTTGTTGCCGAAGCCAAAAACTTCCAACCAATTCCTGGAACCGAAAAAATAATTGAAGGAATTGATGCAATCAATATTTGCACAGGATTAATTCCTGATAATGACTTGTTAATTAAAGGTCGCGAAATGTTTGGACGCAAATGTTTTGGTGCTGGCGATGCTATCAGAATTGGCGAAGGAACCACTGCAGTTTTAAGAGGAAAACAAGTAGCTTACGAAATATTGGATTCTATTGGTGCAAACTATCAATATGATAAATATTTAGAAGTTTCTAAAGAGTATTTCGATTCGCAGCAACATCCGTTCAAAGTTATTGAAAAACCTTTTGAGCCAACAAAAGAAAGAAAGGAAAAACCTTTCGTAATCATCGATTGTGTTTATGGTTTTTCTTGTAATCCATGTGCATTCGCATGCCCACACGGTGCAATTACCAAATCTTCAACCAGCACGGTTCCTCTAATTGATTTTGAGAAATGTATCGGGTGCATGGATTGTGTTTACCAATGCCCTGGATTGGCTATTTTTGGATATAATCCTGAAAAAGAATGGCTTTTCTTACCAGTAGAATTTGATGTAGAAGCAGGTTCAGAAGTATTCCTTGTTGATAATTATGCCAATAAAATTGGAGAAGGGGTTATAGAAAAAGTGCTGAGGAAAAAGAACCTCACACACATTGCCAGAGTGAAAGCAAACAATGTTTCAAAAGAAGATTTAACAAAAATTACAGGTTTCATCATTAGAGAAAACTATCCAGAAAAACTTGGATTAAAACCATATTCTGAAGAAGTTTGTGATGATATTTATATGTGCCATTGCGATGATGTGAAGCTTGATGAGGTAATGGAATTAATTGGCGACAGAAAATTCATTTCTGTTGAAGAAATTAAACACAATACGCATTTGGGAATGGGTCCTTGTCGTGGGAAACGTTGTCTATTGCGTTTAAGACAAAATTTACGACCTAAAGGAATTACCATCGTTGGAAGTGCAACACCTCGCGCACCACTTTCAAATCAGGTAACAATTGGAGAAGTCTATCCTTCTAATTTTCATGAAAAAATCATCACCCATCTTAAAAACACTGCAACAAAAATAATAGAAGTTGATTCTTTTATTGCTGGTGGCGGAATTGGTGGAAGCTCATTATTCAGATATCTTGCCGAAGCAGGAAAAAAACCAGTAATGGTGAATTTTGGCTATGGTTCTTCATGGAGAAACATTGCGGGCGGACGACCAGTATTTAGTTTGCCCGAACTTTCTGACATTGCGAAACAGAATTTGGAGATTTTTAAAGAACTTTCTACCAAGTCAGAAATTGATTTCCGTTTGATAAATTATATCACATTTGCTCATGACAATGCAATGTATAAAACATTGGAAGATTCAATGGCATGGCAAAATGCTGTGATGATAAAACCAGAGCAATTCAAATCAGAGATTTCGCCATATTACAATACCGAGAATAAAAAATACATCGCGGCTCTCAAAACATTTGATTGCTGGCAAGCCACACCTGGAAAAGTAATTGAGGCATTAAGACAAATTGGTATTAATAATGGCGGTACTGTTATTGAAAATTGCGAAATCATCGATATTGAAAAACTTGGTAGTAAATATAAAATCACCGTTAAAAACGGAAATACAGAATTTGTTGAATATCAGACAGAAACTTTTATTAATGCTTTAGGTGGTGATGCAGATAAATTTGCAAAAATGGTTGGTATTGAAACAGGTTTATATCCAGTAAAACATCAAGCATTTATTACACGTCGTTTGCCAATGCTTGGTGTTAACGGCAATCCACTCGACATGCTAATCGACCGACAAAAATACAAAGGATTTTCTGCTGTTTATGGCCAGCAATTAGCCGAAACAGGACAAATTATTGGTTGTGCTTCACCTTCTATAGAACCGATGGAAACCGCCAAGGATGTAAAATACAATTCCAAAGAATTCATCGAAATTGTTTCCGAAATTTTTGTAGATTGGATTCCTGAAATTTCATCAGTTGGATTCCAAGCAGCTTGGTCAGGTTATTATACTGAACCAAGAATGATTGTTGACACCGATTTGGGTTTATTTATTGGTTTGCGCGGACAAGGATTTATGCTTGGTCAATATTTGGCAAAACTCTATGTTGATAAACTTCTAGGAAAAAAAGTTCCTGATTATTTTGAAAGATTGAATATCAATGGAGATGCATTGTTGGAGAAGGCATTTAAATAGGATTTTCATCTTTTTGTTGGACTAAAGTCCACTTTACTTTTTCTTTATCAATAACCACGCCCTGAAGGACGTGGCTATTGATAATTTCTTTTCATTTTTCAAAGCAAATGTGCGCTAGAGCGGTGCGAAGTTTCTAAACTTCGCACGAAATATTTGGAAAATTTACAAATTTCTTGTACGTTTGGATATTGAAAAAATAATATCTATGATTTATTATTCTCCATGTATTTATTGAAGTACACGAATAAATTTCAAATTATTTTATCCTTCAAAGGATACATTTTCGACAAAAAATTAATAAAAACAAAAATATAAAATGACATCAAAGAAAAAACTATTTAAAGGCAAAACTCTTGCAATATTAACAGGCGGTGGAGATACCCCAGCATTGAATTCAAGTATTGAATCAGTTAGAAACAGAGCTTCTTTATTGGGCTATAAGGTTTATGGAATAAGACAAGGATGGAAAGGCTTACTTGGAGATGGTGATATTTTAGATTTAACACATCAGCCTTATGATGGTTTTTATGGTGGAACAGCTTTGCGTTCTAGTAGAACCAACCCTTTTCCATCATCAAAAAATCCAGAAAATCGTGTTCCTCAAATTTTGAGAAACTTCGAACGCTACGGAATTGATGTTTTGGTTTCTATTGGTGGAGATGATACCAATGGTGCAGCAAAAAGATTATACGAAACAGAAGGGATTCCAGTAATTGGATTTCCAAAAACTATTGATAATGATTTACGAACAAGAACCATTCATAATTTTAATGGAAAAGAAATTGAAGGCGTTTTATGTCCAGGATTTCCATCTGCTGCTAAAGGCATTATGGAATTTACTGACAGAATCAGAACAACAGCCGAATCTCATTCAAGAATTCTTGTATTGGAAGTAATGGGTCGTGATGCTGGTTGGTTAGCAGGTGGTGGATTTTTTGGTGGTGCTGAATTGTCTTTGGTTCCTGAATACGAAATGACCAAAGAACGCAAAGAGTTTTTCTTTGAATCAGTGAAAGAAGCATATATGAAATCGCCCAAAAAGGCTTTGGTTATTGTTGTTTCAGAAGGTGTAAAATGGTATGATGATGCAACTGGTAAAACTGATTTCGTTTATGCAAGTTCTGAAGTTGATGAATATGGCCATCCTAGATTTGGTGGTATCAGCGGGATAATTGCATCAGAAATATATAACAAACTTGGAATAGAAGCTCGTGCTCAAATGACAGGTTATTATGCCCGTTCTGGAGAATGTAGATTGTACGATCGTCGTTTAACTTCAACATTGGCAGATAAAGTTGTTGATTTGCTTCTTCGTGAAGAATATGGTCAAATGCCAGTTTTAAGCAAAATTCCTACCTATCAAGAATTGGAAGAATTCAACTGCTCTTCTGTTGATATGGGCTCTATTGGAAATCGTTCTTTACCAGAAGAATATTATAATATTGATAAATTTAATTTTACTGATGCTTATGTTGATTTTCTAACCCATATTCTAGGAAAACCAAACTTTTTGCAGTTTAATTATGATTTTCCGGTTGTAATTCCAAAATTCTAAAAATGAAAAAAATCTTTTTTGTTTTTGGGTTCCTGATTTTTGCAAATTCTTTGTTTTCGCAAGATGCAAAATTGATCAATAAAAATGCATTGATGAAAACAGTTACCCTGCTGAGTTCAACTGAATTTGGTGGAAGATTGGCTGGTAGCGAAGGATTCGATAAAGCTGCTAAATACATGGCTTCTGAATATGCAAAATTAAAATTAAAGCCAGCAGGGGATGAAGGTGGATTTTTCCAGTATTTCCATACAGAGTATAATGATATCGTTGGTCCATGTAAATTAAATCTTATGAATGGCTGGGAAATAAGCAATGAATATTTGATTGGAAAGCATTTCTCGGTTCGTGGTTTTAGTGGTTCAGGTGATGTAAAAGCAAATGTTGTTTTTTGTGGTTATGGAATCTCTCAACCAGAAAATGATTACGATGATTATCAAAATGTGGATGTAAAGGGGAAAATCGTCATGATTTTTAAACAATTGCCTTCATGGAAGCTTAAGGAAAAGGATTGGAATTCATCATTACGTTACCGTTCAGAAATAGCTTATAATCATGGTGCCGCTGCAGTTTTATTTGTTTCTAAACCGAATGATAAAAATCCTCAAAAACCTATCGGAAGTGTTATGGATGGTGAAGGAAAGCAAATTGAAACTTTACCACAACTTCAGATAGATATTTCTGTTGCCAATGATATTTTAGCCAAAAACAATATAAAATTAAAATATCTTCAAACTAAAATAGATTCAACCAAAAAGCCATCCAGTATTGCTACCGCAACAATTGCAAACGTTGAGGTGAAAGCAAAATACGAAAAGGAGAAAAAAACAGAAAATATTATTGCAATTTTAGAAGGAAGTGATCCCATTTTAACAAACGAATACATTGTTGTTTCAGCACATCTTGATCATATTGGAACTCATGCAAATGAAGTTATGTATCCTGGCGCCAATGATGATGCTTCTGGCTCTGCTGCTGTTTTGGAATTGGCTCGTGCTTTTTGTTCTCAAAAGGAAAAACCAAAACGTTCCATTATCTTTATGCTTTATGCGTGCGAAGAAACTGGTTTACTTGGTGCGAAATTTTTTGCAGAACATCCAGTTGTTCCTCTTCAAAATATTAATTCTCAAATTAATATGGACTGCATTGCATTTGGCGATAGCATTCAAATTGGCAATGGAAAAAGTGTTCCAGAATTATGGAAAATGGTCGAAGACATCGATGCTTCCAATGATAAATTATCTGTAAAAGACACTTGGAATGGTGGCGGAGCCGATGGAACTCCATTGCATGAAAAAGGAATTCCAATGGCTTATTTTGTAACAAAAGACAGTTACGGACATTTGCATTTGCC
>JACAAW010000129.1 GCA_013377115.1 Bacteroidota bacterium
TCCAGAGAATTCTCAACTACACCAATATTACCAGAACAATTCGCCGTGATATTATAGCGTCCACTAGCGCCATTGTAACCATCAACAGAAATATAATAAGTTCCTGCTGGGGTATAAGGCAAAAATGCAGAACCAGCGTTCATTGTAAAACAATTTTGCGCATCACATCCACCCATAATCATAACGTATAAACTTCCACTTG
The DNA here is from genome assembly GCA_013377115.1 of Bacteroidota bacterium. Classification (GTDB taxonomy): domain Bacteria; phylum Bacteroidota; class Bacteroidia; order Bacteroidales; family CG2-30-32-10; genus Cfx2-01. The sequence continues at coordinate 203 of JACAAW010000129.1, forward strand.
ATTGATTTGTAAGGCTTACTGTTAAATCACAGGATTGAGTTAATGTTAGTGAATAAACTTTCTCAGGTCCAATAAATTTATTGTTGGTACAGCTGTATTTATTGACATTATTTATAGAATTAATTGTGGAATCACTAATAGTTACACCTAAATATAAAGGTGTTGCATTTGCACAATTCAAAATATTGCTTGAAACCTGGATAAAACCTGTTTTTACTATTGAATCGCTGCCATTAGCATTTATTGATTTCAGTTTAACATTATAAACACCAGGAGTATTATAAATAATTCCCTGAGGATTTCTAATTGTTGAAGTGGATGGATTACCTCCATCAAAAGTCCATTTCCATGAGGTAGGATTTCCAGTAGAAAGATCAGAGAAATTAACAGCTCCGCCAGCAGAAACCGTAAATAGATTTGCGGTAAAATTTGTAATCGGAACTGCATTAAAGCCAATGGTAAAAGAAATTGTAGTATCAGCAGATGTAATATCATAGATATTCAAACCTCCAGGCGAACCATCTGTTAAAAATGAACCTGGATTTGAATTATCGTTAATTTGTGTTTTATTATAATCAGAAGCAAATGCAGCACCATTCATTGCGCCATTGGTAGTTGTAGTACCCCCATTTCGGTAAATATAAACTTCATCTGGCGGGCCATCAGCATTTCCATCACCAACGGTAGTATTGATACGGTATACCAACAAACCACTATTAGGAATATTAAATTCAAAAGTACCCGATATTTTCTTCCTGTATTCAACAACAAAATATTCACTGAAAGAATTTGGAGATGCAATTTTATAACAGTTATTTGTAGCTGATGTTAAAGGATGCAAAGTATAGGTTCCAGAAGTGGTTATTTCTGGCAATGAAGTCACCCAAGATTGAGAAGCATATTTCCATTTCATAAAAGCTCCCATATGACCAAACCCAGACTCCATTAAATCCCAATCTCCTGCAGTTGTGTAACCATCATAACTATAATGGTATAAATCTGGTGCACCCAATGCATGAAACATTTCGTGACATAAAGTTTGAACATCATTTTGCGTTTCTGGTTGGAAGGTATAATCCATTACTCGCTTTCCATTAATATTGACTGTTTGAGAATAAAGACTCCATCTGTGAGCCCATAATAATTCCGCCCAGGCATCATTTTGTCCACGAATAACAAAACAAACATTATCAACATTTCCATCATTATCACCATCAATATTTAAACCAGCTGGCACTTGACTAGCAATGGCATTTACAGCATTTACTAATAAAGTGTGTTCTCTATCTGTGCTTTCGCTCGATTGGTATCCAAGAGGATTTGTTGTTGCATTATAAGGTGAATAATATGCACGTGGATGACTATCAGTATAAGAAAGATTTGTTGTTAATGCACATGTTGGATAAAGATTACTTTCAATATCGAGATTATTATAAGAAACCTCATCATAATATTCCTTAAGAGATGAACCAGGTGTAGCATTCAATTTATTGTTAAAAACACTTCTTGCTGACGTAAATTCTGTTTGGTCACTAAATTTTATAAATACTACTATATTATTTAAAACCCCAGAATGCGGTGCTTTTACAGAATTATTCATATGAAGATTATGTAGCTTCACTCTTTTTTTATACTCATTTTCTGAAATACGAACACCTTTAGGAATATTTACCGACGCAGGATCGACAGAATTAACTTGGAAATTAGAAGGAATCACAAGCTCACCACTATTTACAGCATAATAAAAATATCCGTCACTATTCTGAATAAAGGTATAGCCTTCTCCATCATGAATCCAATTGAAATATTCATCACCACTCACAAAACAGTTAATTGCAATTCCATTTGGCTGTGTGATTGTGTAAGGCTGATTTTTAAAATATGCAGCCTTTCCAGAAAAAGGCATTGAGAATAAAATTCCAAAAAGGAAAAATATGAGGGAGAATTTAATAGCTTTCATTTATTAATTAGTTTACTGATTTTTACACAAATATAATCTTTATTTGAAACAATTCCAAATAACTACCGATTTCTTTTCTTAAATTCTTTAACCCCGTCTTCAAGAAATTTAACAAAATTATCAGGATTTAAGTCATAAGCTTTATTTGGAGCCAATTTAGCTTTTTCAACTTCCTCTTTTGTTTTCATATCGATAAATGGATCCACCAATACGTAATATGGCTGAGCATTCACATTGAATTTTGCAATTTGAAAATCAGCAAATTTCTTTCCAATAGTTTTCTTTACTTTTTTATCATAAGTTGAAGTTATCCATTCTTTTTCAGGAAGATCAGTTTTATCATCAACGTATAAAGTAACAATAACATAATCCTCTCTCAGAATTTTCAAAACTCTTGGATCTGACCAAACATTGGCTTCCATCTCACGGCAATTAACACAACCATGACCTGTAAAATCGATAAAAATAGGTTTTTTCTGTTCTTTGGCACATTTCACACCTTGATCATAATCAAAAAATCCTTTTAAACCATGAGGTAAATGCAAAAACTCAGAAAATTTGGGTTTTTCACAAAGTTCATTTGGCTGCACAGAATTTCCTCCACCGCCACTATTTTCTCTAATGATTGAAATTAAATCAAAATCATGAGATTGTTGAGGAGGTAAATATCCTGAAAGAGCCTTTAATGGCGCTCCAAACATTCCAGGAATCATATAAACTACAAATGTAAAAGTAACTATTGCCAAAGCTAATCTAGGAACGCCTACTTGTTTCATTTCGCTATCATGCATGAAACGTAATTTTCCCAAAAGATAAAGTCCCATCAAAGTAAAAATCACAATCCAGAAAGCTAAATAAATTTCTCTATCTAATATTCCCCAATGATAGGTTTGGTCAGCAATACTTAAAAACTTTAAACCTAAAGCTAGTTCTAAAAATCCTAAAACTACTTTTACAGAATTTAACCATCCACCAGATTTTGGTAAATTGCTCAATAAAGATGGGAAAAATGCAAAAAGTGTAAATGGTAAAGCAAATGCTAATGAGAATCCAAACATTCCAATAATAGGTTTTAACACTTCACCACCAGCTGATTGGACTAGAATTGCACCAACAATAGGTCCTGTGCAAGAAAAAGAAACCAATACTAAAGTGAACGCCATAAAGAAAGGTGCAAAAAAACCGCCTTTATCAACTTGTTTATCAGTTTTATTTACCATCCAACTTGGAAGTGTAATTTCAAACATTCCCAAAAATGAAGCTGCAAAAAATATAAAAATCAAGAAGAAGAAAACATTTGGAACCCAATTGGTACTGAGCCAGTTTGCAAAGTTTGGACCCAGAAAAATAGCCAAAATAGTTCCAATCAAAGTATAAATTGCTATGATTGAAAAACCATAAACCAGAGCTTGAAATTTTGCTTTTCCCCTATTTTCAGAATTCCCCATGAAGAAAGTAACCGTCATTGGTATCATTGGAAAAACGCAAGGTGTAAGAATTGCAGCTAAACCAGCTAAAAAAGAAAGGAGGAAAAATCCCCACCAAGAATTATTTTCTTTATTTGCCGCATCATCAGCAACAACTGAAGCCGCAACTTTTGATGTATCCGATTTTGCTTTTGCAACGGTATCTACAATTGTTTTTGCAGTGTCAGGATTCGTATTAACTTCAGCTTTAGCAGCCCCTTCAAGTTTAAATGAGAATTCCTCATCAGTTGGTGGAGTACATTGTTTATCATCACATGACATGAAGTTCACCACTCCTTTAACAACAATAGGTTTATCGGAAAATATTTTAATTTTTTGTTTGAATATCGCACTTTTCACGAAGTACTTCAACTTCATCTCAAGAGTTTTGTCATATTCGTCAATTGCTTTTGGCTCAACAACCTTACCTATTAACTGAAAATCAGAACTTTTATCAAATTTAAATTCCGTTGGTAAGGCAATGCATCCAGGAGGAAGAATTTGAGAATACAAATGCCAATTGTTCTCAATTGATGCTTTCATATAAAGCTCAGCTTCATTATCACTGATTTTTTTCGATGAGAAACTCCATTTCACAGGAGTTAGAACTTGAGCAAATAGCTGATTGCCAATCAATACGCAAAAAACAAAAATTGTGAGGGTTTTCAAAGTTGTCTTCATTGATTCAATTTTGATTTTTATTAATATATGCACAAAAATAACTATTTTATTTTACTAAATCGATACAATAGATTTTTTTTGTTGAATTTGTAATTCTATAGCGATTATCAATTCTAAAACTAGAAACCCAGACGATATTTTCGCCAGAGCAAAGAATTAGAATTTCATCTTTTTCTTTCAAAGAAACTTTATTATCAATAAAAAAATCGCTTAACTTTTTCATTTGTGTCATTCCGAATGGAAAAAAACTATCACCCTTTTGCCATTTTCTGATAATCAATGGAAACACAAGTTTATCAAAATCTAAAAAGGCTTTTGAAGAAATTTTATCAATAATAAAATCAGAATTATTCTCAACCATTTCAAATTTGAAACAATTTCTTCCAATTTCAATTTTCGAACAATCCCTTTCGATATATATTTTCTCAATTTTTAAATCAGTTTCATTTTCAAATTCAATTTTTGAGATTAACAGTTTTTCCCTGTCCTTAATTAGCAAATGAGTAGAAGAATAAAATGATTTTCCAGACTGTGAATCAAGAGAATTAAAAATATCATTTACCACTGATTGATTGAAATTAAAGTCTTTCAATAATTCGAATAAGAAACTGGAAGAATTGATATTGCGTATTAAATCATGAATTAGGATTGAATATTTTTCACCATCATGAATCAGCAATTTTTGTTTTTGCTCTTGAATATATTGAAAATAAACCTTTTCCACAAATTGAATTTTCTCAATATTTTCGGTCATTGTTTCCAAAAAAGAAGGATTTATTTCCTTGAAAATTGGCAAAATCGAATGACGAATTTTATTCCGAACATATTTTTCGGAACTATTAGATTGATCTTCTCTAAATTTTACATTATTGGCTTTCGCAAAATCAGAAATTTCCTTTTTAGAAGTAAATAGCAAAGGCCTAATGACATTATTTTTCTTTGGCAAAATTCCATGCAAACCAGAAATGCTTGTTCCTCTGGTTAAATTAATAAAAAAGGTTTCAATTGCGTCATCTTTATGCTGAGCCAATGCAATATAATCAAAGTTTTCTTCACCAAGCAATTCTCGGAACCATTTATAACGCAATTCCCGAGCTGCCATCTGAATGGAAACCTTCTCTTTTTCAGCAAATAAGCCAGTTTCAAAATGTTTAACAAAAATTTCAACACCATGATTTTCCGCAATTTGCCTTACAAGAATTTCGTCTTGATCGGATTCCTCTCCTCTTAATTTAAAATTACAATGGGCAATTGCGAAATTATAACCAGATTTCTTAAACAAATCAACCATCACCATTGAATCAATTCCGCCACTAACAGCAAGCAAAACATGCTCATCTTTGGCAAACAAATCCTTGGAATGAATGTATTGTTGAAATCTTTCGAGCATTGAACAAAAAATGAATACTATTTTTTACAAACCTACAAAAAAAGCTGTTTCGAAAAACCTAATTGACTAAAAAAAGCCACCCAAAATTGGATGGCTTAATTATATAATTATGAATGACTTAAATTATTTCTTAATTTCAAAAACAGAGTCCTTCATCTTTTTATTGATCAAAACTGAAACAACTTCTAATTTTAAAGATTGCTCTCCTAAATCTTGAGAAATAGTATAAGGAACTTTAATACCTCCATCAACTTCTTTATAATTATCGAAATCTGTAACACTTTGCTTTTCAACAGATCTGGTTTTGAAGCCAGTTTCAACACTATAATATTCGGTGCTTTTTTCTCCGCTTGGCATAACTTGCTCTAATTTGTAATTATCCTTACCATTTAGAACTTCAATACCAAGAAGATTATATTTTATGCCATATTGAGCATAATTCATTTCCATATTCATTACGGATTGAAGTTTCATTTCTTCCAATTCTTTATCCTTCATTTCTTTTTCACCCTCTTGCATTGAAGAAACAACACCTTTCACTCCATCAAATATAACCGTTTGAAATATCATTCCATTGGCACCAACAACCATTTTTGATTTATTTGGAGCTTTCTTAAAAGTTTCGAAATTTACTGTCATGCCTTGCATTGAAGTAGTCATTTTCATTTGCATATCTTTAATTTTTAGCAAATTCTTTTCTCCTCCAATAACTTCAACATATTTTTTCAAAACGGCATCGGCAGTCATTCCATTTGGAGCCTCTTTCAATTTCACTGTTAAATCCAATAAATTTCCATCAGTATCGTAATAATTAATTTTTCCTTCCCTTGAAAACTTCTTCAATTTATCAGCAATTTCTTCAGCTTTTCCAACTGCTAAAATATAAGCATTATCAGGTTTCAAATATTTTTGTGCCATTGCCAATACATCTTCATCATTAACGGCTTCAATGTTTTTCATATAATTTGCATAATAATCTTTTGGCAGGTTATAACGTTCAATATTTAATGCAAAATTGGCGACAGTTTGCGCATTTTCTAATGAAAGAGCAAAAGTTCCAGATAAATAATTTTTCACCATAGTAAGTTCTTCAACTGGAACTTTTTCGGTTCTCAATTTATTCATCTCCAGAATAACTTCAGTAATTGCACTGTCAGTAACAGAGTTACGAACATTAGCGGAAGCATTGAAATTTCCAATTAATTTGTCAGCCGACAATGATGAATAGGCTCCATAAGTGTAAGAATGTTTTTCACGAAGGTTGGTAAACAATCTAAAAGTTCCACCACCCAATATGGTATTCATCACTCTTGCTTTTATTGCATCTTCGCCACCTGGACGTAATTCAACAGGATAACAAATCTCAAATAGAGATTGAACTGCATTAGGTCTGTCAACGATAGCAACTGATGTTACAGAAGGATTCATTGGAGTATTGTACTGTTTTTTAGGAACATCAGCTTTTTGCCATTTTCCAAAATATTTTTCCATTAATGGCTTTGCTTCAGCAGTGGTAATATCCCCAACGATTGCCATATAAGCAATATTTGGTCTGAAGTAGGTTTGGTAAAACTTCTTACACATTTCAAGTGTTACCTTACTTGCCGATGCTTCATTTACTGACTCACCATAAGGATGGTCTTTGCTATACATTAATGCAGCACTTACTTTCTGGGCAATTGCAGAAGGCTCATTTTTTTGTGAAGCTAAACCAGAGATAGTTTGTTTGATAATTTTATCAAGTTCTTCTTGTTTAAATTGTGCATTAATTAGAATGTCAGACATTAATTCAAGAAGTTTCTCATTGTGTTTTTTCAAACAAGAAGAGTAAATTCCAGATTCTGATGTATTTAAAGAAGCCCCGATAAAGTCAATTTCTTCATCAAGTTGATCTTTGGTTCTATTTGCAGTGCCTGTTCTTAACAATTGTCCCATCGAACCAACATAACCTGCATTTTCACCTTCAAGAGTTGGATCATAATCCAAAACTAAAGAATAAGAAACTTTAGGTAATTTATGGTTTTCAACAACAAATACTTTCATTCCATTTTCGAGAACAAATGAATCGTAGTTTCCAATTTGAATTTTAGGAGCTGGTCCTGGTTGTGGAAGTTTGCTTCTGTCCAACACCTGAGCATTGGCAGAAAAGAAGAAAACTACAACAGTTATTATGCTTAAAATTATTTTTTTCATTTTCATTTCCTCCTTAATTTTTTTGTGCTGATTTTGGTAAATAATAAAGTACTACACGATTCTCTTTGGTTAAATATTTATTTGCAACACGCTTTAAATCAGCTTTTGTTACTTTTAAATATTTTTGAATTTCTGTATTGATAAGATTTGCATCTCCAAAATACATTGCATAGTCAGCCAAACTTTCAGCGATTCCAGCCATTGAAGAGTTTTGAGTTACAAAATCACTTTCTGTTTTATTTTTCAGTTTCTCAAATTCTTTATCTTCAAGGTCAACGGTTTTTACCTTATCAATTTCTTCGTTCATTGATTTCTCTAATTCCTCAGGAGTTGTTCCCATACTAGAAATTCCGAAAACTAAAAATAATCCTGGATCTTCTAATGCAATTGGAAATGAACCAACATACATTGCTTTTTGTTGTTTATCAACAACCGCTTTGGTTAATCTTGAACTTTCTCCATCAGAAAGTAAAGTTGTTAACATTTTAAGAGCATAATAATCATCGGTTCCCATTGCTGGCATGTGATATGCTTCAACAACAGCAGGCAATTGGATATTATCATAAACGATATCTCTAACTTCAGCAGTTTGAGGTGGTTCAACAACTTTAGGACGAACAATTTCCTTTTTACCTTTAGGAACTTCACCAAAATATTTCTTGATCATTTCTTTTGCTTTCGCAATGTCAATATCTCCAGCAATTGATAAGATCGCATTGTTTGGAACATAAAACAAATCATGAAATTCAATAAATTCACTAAGAACAGCTTTATCAATATATTGAGCAGAGCCAATTGGAGTCCATTTGTATGGATGAACTTTATAGGCATGACTGAAAGTTTGCTCAATCAACGAACCGTAAGGACGATTATCATAAGATTGTTTTCTTTCCTCTTTTACAACGCCTCTTTGGGTTTCTAAGCCAACGCTATCAATTCTAAGATGAAGTAATCTTTCTGATTCTAGCCACAATCCAAGTTCTAATTGATTTGAAGGAAGAATTTCATAATAAAAAGTTCTATCCCAAGTTGTATTAGCATTATTCACTGCACCCGCATTTTGAGCAATTTTAAAAAACTCACCTCTTTTAATATTTGGAGATCCTTCAAACATTAAATGTTCAAAAAAGTGGGCAAATCCAGTTCTGTCAGCGCTTTCATTTTTCGAACCAACATGATACATAATAGATACAGCAACAATTGGTGTTGAATTATCTTGGTGAAGTAATACACGCAAACCATTTGGCAGCGTATAATCAGTGTAATTTATTTTTGTTGATTGTGCATAAATATTACTCCAAAAGCCCAACAACAAAGCAATGAGGGTAAATTTAATCTTGTTGCTCATTTTATTTAAAATTTAGTGAATATAATTTTTGTATTAATTGTTAAAGATCGATTTCGAGGTCCAATTGTTCTCTTAATTTTCCAATATTAGGATTTTTATCATTCATAACCTGATACTTTTCATTAGCAGTAAAAGGTTTGGTAGTTAGCGTATCCCCTGTTGCATAAGAACTTTGCAATTCTATTTTTCCATTTTTAAGCTCGTTTCTCAAAAAAGCCTGAATTTCATACCTCTTTAAATTAAAGTCGTCCTCCTCTATTTTATTATCAATGCCAAAAGAAATGACGAAATTATTTTCAAGCAAAGGTTTTCTTTTATTCAAAGTGCTATGGAAACTGGGGTTATCATGAGAATATTTTTCTGAAAAAGATTTCCATGCTGCTTCAAGTTGTCTTTGATCAAAATACTCAGTTGATTCAATAATTTGTTCTTGAACCTCAGCAATTTCTTTAATTTCCTCGCTAGGAACGGCGCTTTTCTTTATTGAAATGGTATTAAACGCATTTGGCATCGATTTGCCTGCAGTTGAACTTTCTGAAACAACTTTATTTACTGGGGCTGCAGTTACAACCGGTGTTGCAACCTGTGGTTTCGAATAAGTTTCAGTTTTTTCAGTTACAACAGTATTGATTATTGGTTTTGTTTGGATTAATGGAGCCGATTTTTCAACAGAATCACTTGGAGGATTTTGAGAAAGTGAACACATCTGCAACAAAGCTAATTCAACAAAAAACCGTTTGTTTGAAATTGACTTATACTGATAATCAGCTTTATTAGAAATTTCTAAAAGATTTATTAAAAGTGATTGCGGGCATTTTTGAGATTGGTCTTTATATTTGTCTTTGATGCTTGCCCCAACCTCTAACAACTTAATTGTTGCAGTATCTTTACAAACCAATAAATTTCTAATATGCTCAGACAAACCGTTAATAAAATGGTGTCCATCAAAACCTTTATCGAAAATTTCGTTAACCAACAATAAAGTGTCTGAAATATTATTTTCGTAAATGAAATCTGTAATTTTAAAATAGTATTCGTAGTCGAGAACATTTAAATTCTCAATTACAGAATTATAGGAAACATTATCTCCAGCAAAACTAACAATCTGGTCGAACATTGAAAGAGCATCCCGGAGGGCTCCATCAGCTTTTTGTGCAATAATATGTAATGCATCTGAATCGGCAGTAATCGTTTCGCTTTCAGCAACAAATGCTAAATGTTTGGCAATATCTTCAATTGTAATTCTCTTAAAATCAAAAATCTGGCAACGAGATAAAATGGTAGGGATTATTTTATGTTTTTCAGTAGTTGCTAAAATAAATTTCGCATAAGTTGGTGGTTCTTCAAGAGTTTTCAAAAATGCATTAAAAGCCTGAGAAGACAGCATGTGAACCTCATCAATAATATAAACTTTATATTTGCCATATTGAGGGGGAATGCGAACTTGCTCAACTAAACTCCTAATATCATCAACTGAATTATTTGAAGCAGCATCAAGCTCATGAACATTAAAAGAAGATGATTCATTGAAAGTAACACATGATTTACATTTATTACAAGCTTCAATATTTTCAGAAAGGTTTTCGCAATTTATGGTTTTGGCTAAAATTCTAGCACAAGTTGTTTTACCAACTCCTCTGGGACCACAAAACAAAAAAGCCTGAGCAAGATGATTGTTTTTTATTGCATTTTTTAAAGTATTTGTTATCGCAGCTTGCCCAACAACAGTATGAAAACTATCAGGTCTGTATTTCCTTGCAGAAACAATAAAATTATCCATTTTCAACCAACGCTTTTAATGTAAGCTACAAATATAAAAGTATTTTTTCACATGATTCATATAAATTAAATAACAAAACCCAACTTAACAATTTTTAACAAGGAGGACCGTAAATAATAAGGTTTTCAATCGTTACAGGATGAAAATTAATATTTAAGTGTCAATTATATTGATGGCATGAAAATTCACTCGTTTTTTGGATAATACAATTTGTGAAGTTGACGATTTGTGAAGTTGACCTTTACTAAAATAGCTATACAAAAATTTACTTGTTTTGGATAAATGATAA
>JACAAW010000013.1 GCA_013377115.1 Bacteroidota bacterium
GGTTTTAAATTAAGAAATTCATCTTTCCAATATTGTGCTTCATTTTGTTTGTTCAAAGCATCAACAATTAAGCATTTATAGCCTTGCTCCTCCTCAATATTGAAAATCAAACAACCTTTATCCAATTTATTAATATTTACCCCTTCGTCACTTTGAATTTCGAAATTTTTATTCTTCTGAAAAACCCTTAAATAAGTTTCTTTGTTTTCCGACTTAAACAAACCTAATGCCTGTGTTCTCTCACCTTCAATACTAATATTCTCAAAAAGAACAATATAAAACTCACCAGAATTAATTTTTGGATGAGTGGCATTTTCATATAAATGATTTGCCAAATGAATAGATTCAATGTAAAATGAACTTGTATTATTGAAAATAGCTTTGGCGTAGGAATAAACCTCGTTTAAATTAATATCAGATTGATGATTAAGATTGAAAAAAGCTTCACCTTTGAATGAGGAAAGAAAATACTTATTGAGAATTTCAGTTATGAATGAATCATCTATTTCTAAAGGTGATTCTGAAATAATTAGCTTTTCATCCTTCGATTTGTTACCAACTTTATGAACAACAATACTCTTTAGAACAACATCAGTAACATCTAACATAGATTATTTTTTACCAGCCAAACATTCCGGAATTTCCAAATCCGCTAGGAATATTGCTATTTAAATGGTTTAATGGATAAGAATTTAAATTCCTATAAGTATCGAAATTACTGCCATCATGAAATTGAATTTCAATTCCAATTGAAGATTTTTCTGAAACTTTATAATTTAAACCTAGGGAAATTCCTTTTGCTGCATTTTTAAAATTCTCGTCAAAAGATTTTAAATTGAATAATTGTGTTTGCGTAAAAACGCTTCCAGAAATGGTCAATCTTTTCGACACATCATAAGCCCCACCTACCATTAAAATACTACTATAAAATCTTTTATCATTGTTAGTTGTACTTAAATTTTCAGAATTGGTAGTTTTATTTCCAAAAACCTGAGTAGAAACAAATGATGTTCCGGCAAATAATCTGAAATTACGTTTTAAATTTAAATTTACTATTGGAGCTATTTCTAAACTTGATGCACTAAAATGCTTTGTATCAGAAAAAACACTTGTTCCAACCTTAACTTCGTAAGAAAGTTTCTTTGACAATTTTTTGAGAAGATTTTCTTTTTTTGTGGTATCCGAAGCATTGGTTACCGTCTGAGCAGTAATAGAAAATGAGATACAAATTAGAATTACCAAAACGCTTAATAACTTATAGTTTCGTTTCATACTGATTTGTTTTAATTTAAATATAGACAAAAGTAATCAAACCACCCTATATTTCAAAATAAAAATTGTTAAATTTACACCCAAGCTTTTTCACAATCATAGAAATATTATGGAATGCAAAAAATTTCATTAATCTCTTTCCTATTCTTGTTTTTTTTTAATTACGCTATAAAGGGCCAAAACGCTTTTGTTGATAATAAAAACCATGAAGCGATTTCTCTTTTATCAAAACTAATTCAATTTAAATCGAATTCAGGAAAAGAGCAAGAAATTGGGTCTTATTTATCAAATTATTGCCAAGAAAAAGGACTAAACATTCATCTTTTCAATAAAAATGATAGTATGTTTAACTTTTCAGCCTCCTTATATCCATTAAATTGTGGAAAACCAAATATTGTTTTCATGAGTCATTTGGACGTTGTTTCCGAGGGAGATACTGCTGATTGGACCTACCCAGCATATTCAGGAAAAATAACTGAAACAGAAATATGGGGACGTGGCGCAATTGATTGCAAAGGAATGGCGGTAATGCAAATTTCTGCAATTTTAAACTTCATTAAGATTTCTAAAGAAAAGGACCTTCCCTTCAATTTGACTTTCCTTGCCGTTTGTAATGAAGAGGTCAATAGTAGTATGGGAGCTGGATACATCTCAAAGAATTTTCTGAAAGAAATAAATCCAGCAGTTATTTTTGGTGAAGGCGGCTCAGGAATGATTGGATTAATCCCATCTGATACAAATAAAATTGTTTTTGGAATTTCTATTGCCGAGAAAAGCACTTTATGGTTAAATCTTGAAGCCAAAACCAAAAGATCAGGACACGGAGCCGCACCAAGCGAATTATATGCCAATAAAAGATTAATAAAAGCGCTTATTAAGCTACTTGATGAAAAAAGGGCGATATCATTTGATAAAATTACTTTAAGAATGTTCAGAGAACTTGGAGAAATGGAAGGCGGATTAAATGGATTCATTATTAAACACATCAATTGGAAGATTTTTTGGCCTTTTGTGAAAAAGTATTTCAGAGAAGACGAGCCTTTTCATATTTTGGTTTACAATACTTTTGTGGTAACTCATATTTCAAATCCAAATGTAAATGATAACCAAATTGCAAACAAAGCAACAGCAACGTTAGATTGCCGACTTTTGCCTGGAACTGATGAAAAGAAATTTCTAAAAAAGATGAAGCAAACGGTGGGTCCCAGAATATCAATTAGTATAATTTCAAAAAGTCCGACAGCTCTGCCTACTATACCCGATAAATACTATGAAAACATGGAAAAATCTATTTCCAAAATTTTCCCAAATTCTAAAACAGTGCCTATTTTATTTCCAGCCACCTCAGATAATAATTATTTCCGAGACAAGGGCATACCTGTTTTTGGCCTTATTCCAACAATTCTATCCAAAGACCTATTAGAAACAGTTCACAGTTCTAATGAAAGAATTAGAATCTCTGACTTAGAGAATGGAATAAAAGTATATAGTGAATTCATTATCAACATCATCAATCAGTAAATTGTTGATAACTTTTTTCAAATAAAACGACTAAATCGATTTGGGCTTTTTATTAGCTTAATGATTAAATTTGTAGGACTAATAATTTCATAATATAAACATAATATATTGGTTTTTATATATATTCAAAAATAAGTAGAAATACGGATGTAAAAGAGAAGAAATAATTGTTTAATTTCGTCGAAAGTTTTAGTCGAAGACTTATTAACAATTTGTTCATAACATCATAAATAATGAAAACAAAAACAAATAATCAAATTAAAGGAATCTTAGCATTTTCAATGGTTTTGCTTGGACTTACTTCATATTCACAAAAACAAATGACGACAATCATAAATACCAACTCAAATGAAGCCTCAATAAATCCAGAAAATATGGATTTAAGTGTTAATCCAGGCGAAGACTTCTTCAAATATGCAAATGGAACTTGGGTAAAGAAAAATCCAATTCCTGGAGAATTTAGCAGATATGGTTCATTTGAAGTTCTTGCAGAAAAGAATAATAAAGCATTAAAAACTTTAATGGAATCTGCTGTAAATAATAAAGCGGCGGTTAAATGCTCTCCTGGAAAACAAATTGGAGATTTTTATGCAGCCGGAATGGATACAGTAAAAATCGAAAAAGATGGAATTTCATTCCTAAAAAATGAATTTGATCTTATTTCAAAAATAACTTCTTCTAAAGAAGCCCAATTAGTTCTTGCTCACTTTAACTATATAGGCATTCGTCCTCTTTTTAATTTCTATTCAGGACAAGATGAGAAAAATAGCGAAATGGTTATTGCCCAGCTTTATCAAGGAGGAATTGGACTTGCTGACAGAGATTATTACTTGAATGATGATAGCCGTTCTAAAGAAATTTTGAAAGAGTACAAGAAACATTTGATAAAAATGTTTGAACTTTTAGGTGACAACAATACTTTGGCTCTTTCAGAAGCTGAGATTATTATCAACATTGAAACAAAATTAGCAAAAGCCTCAATGTCTAGACTGGAGCAAAGAGATCCAAATAAAATTTACAATAAAATGGATTTGGCTGGCTTAATTAAAATTTCTCCAAATTTTGATTGGAATCAGTATTTTTCAAGTATAGGATTGAAAAATCCAGGGGATATTAATGTAGGTCAACCGCTTTTCTTTGCGGAAATCAGCAATATTGTTAATGAAATAAATACTGAAGAATGGAAAGTTTATTTGAAATGGAATTTATTGAGAAAAACTGCGCCATATTTAAATAAAGCTTTTGTTGACGAAAATTTCAATTTCTACTCTAAAGTTCTTTCTGGTCAAACAAAAATGAAAGAAAGATGGAAAAGAGTTCTAAATTCTACTAATGACGCAATGGGTGAATTGGTTGGACAACTTTACGTTGAACAAAACTTCTCTCCTGAAGCTAAAGCAAGTATGCTTGATTTGGTTGCCAATTTAAAAGTAGCTTTAAAAAGCAGAATTGAGAAATTAGAATGGATGGCCGACACAACTAAATTGCTTGCCGCTGAAAAATTAGCTGCAATGAACGTTAAAATTGGTTATCCTGATAAATGGATAGATTATTCAAAACTTCAAGTTTCAAGAGAATCATATGTGATGAATGTATTAAATGGAAATAAATTTAGCTTCGAACTTGATTTAAGTAAAATTGGAAAACCAGTTGATCGCAATGAATGGGGCATGTTTCCACAAACAGTAAATGCCTATTTCAATCCAACAATGAACGAAATTGTTTTTCCAGCTGCAATATTACAAGCTCCATTTTTTGATGTAAATGCAGATGCTGCCGTAAACTACGGAGGAATTGGCTCTGTTATTGGTCACGAAATGACCCACGGTTTTGATGATCAAGGTAGACTATATGATAAAAAAGGGAATTTAAATGATTGGTGGACTGTTCAAGATGCAGAAAAATTCAAACAACATACTCAAGTTTTAGTTGATCAATACAATGCTTATTTTGTTTTAGACACACTTCATGTTGACGGTGAATTAACCCTTGGCGAGAATATTGCTGATGTTGGTGGTGTTACAGTTGCTTATGTTGCACTTCAAAATGCATTAAAATCGAAATCTAAAACTGTAAATGATAAACTTGATGGATTCACTCTTCAACAAAGATATTTTTTATCGTTTGCTCAAGTATGGAGACAAAATATCAGAGATAAAGAGTTAATGAGAAGATTGAAAGAGGATGTTCATTCTCCAGGAGTTGCAAGAGTAAATTGCACGCTTTTCAATATCCCTGAATTCTATAATGCTTTTCCAGTAAAAACTACTGACAAATTATACAAGTCGGAACAAAATCGGGCAAAGATTTGGTAAAAAGAAAAGCTGTCAGAAATGACAGCTTTTTTTATGTTTTAAGAATTACAATTCTTTTACCAAATCTTCAGCTTGCTTTTTGAATTCGCCTTTGCTATCGATGAGTTCAATTAATAGTTTTTTTGCATCCGCTTTTTTCGCTATTTTAATATATGCCAGAGCCAAATACCATTTCGATGGTTCGTAAAACTTGCTTTTGGTGTTGGTTAACATTTTCTTGAAATTGGTAATTGCTTTCTCAACATTGTTCAAACTTAGATTTGAAACACCCGAGTAAAACAAAGCTTCTTCATTTGCTGGAGATTGATCCAAAACCCTATCAAAATCATCAGCAGCGCCTTTATAATCATTTGAGGAATATTTCTCCAAAGCCAATTTAAGATCACCATCTAACTGATTGAAACCACTTGTTCCACCTGCTACAGAAGCTGGTGAATTTGTTACATTCTTCTTCCCCGAAAGTGAAATATCTTTATCTGATTCAGATTTCGCATAATTTACTTCACTCCTTTTGTTCTTTTGTTTAGAATCCTTTTTGGTTCCTGGGCTTTTTTTATAGCTTTGATTCACAATTTTGGCATCATCAATAGCTACAACTTTTTCTTCAAAAGCTGAAACGGATTTTGTACTACTAGTAACAACCACTTCATCTTCTAACAATAGTTTAGAATTCACATAATAATCCAATTTTATTTCTTTTCTTTTATCAGAAATTGAATCAATACTTTTTTCTTTTTGCTCAAGGTCAGTGGCATAACCCGTACTCTGTTGCCAATTAAATGTATTTACCAGACCGGTGTTAGTCATTTTCCCAGTAGGACCAGAATTAATTTGAGTTTTTATTAGATCTTTTGCTAATTCATTTTGTTTTTCACTGCTTCCAGTTTGTTCTTCATTTCTGGTTCCAGTATCTGGATTTTTAGTTGATTCTTTTCCATTAGAACTTGATGTTACAGGATAAGGTTTGAATTGGTCGGCAAATATTTGTTGTGATTCTTTTTTATTAATTACTGCATCGAAAAGCAAACCAAGGCCAAATAATACTACTATTAATGCCGCTGCTGCGAACAAGTATCTTTTGGAATTATTTTGATTTGCTTTAAAAACATTTTTTAATTTTAATTCGGTTTTAAGATTCTCAACAATTGGAGAAATGGCACTTTTATCTTCAATTAACGCATAACCTTCAACAGCATCGCTGCATAATTCACAGTCGGCCAAATGAAGCTCAATCAGACGCTTTTCATCACGCGAAAGTGAATTATCCAAATACTTGATGATTGTTGCCCCATCCAAGCATTTGAATTTCGATTTTATATCTGAATTTTCATTCATTGTCTGAATTGTTAGTTAAATAAATTTTCAAATTTCGTTTTCCATTCTGGATAAAACTTTTAACCTGATTCATTGTAAAACCCGTCTCCTCCGAAACCTCTTGATAACTTTTCTCTTTTAAATAGAACAAATCAATACATAATTTTTGTTCTTCATTCAAATCTTTCAAAGCATCGTTAAGGTTTCCAATTTCCTTTTCTGTTTTGTTTTCTTCAAAAAGATGCAAGAACTCATCCGATTCCATAAATTGATTCGAATGAATTTTAAATTCTTCATTTTTAAATGAAACCGATTTCTGCGTCCTTAGAAACATAAGGCAATGGTTTTTCGCGACGGAATGCAACCAACTTTTAAAATTCGCAATTTCATGCTTTTTTAAATCATCAATCAGCTTTTCAAAAATCGCCATAACGGCATCTTTGCTTTCATCATGATCTTGTAAATACTTCAAACAAACTCCAAAAACCAGATGAGTATACCTTTCGAATATCTCGCCAAGATAGGAATTATCCCCACTTTCTTTGAATTTCATTACTAATTCTAAATCAGAGAGTGGTTTTAAACTTTTATGTTTGAAAATACTAAATGCCAAAATTCAATTCCATTTGAATAATAAAGTGTAAAAATAATAAAAAATCTGTTTTATAGATTTTAAACTTTGAATTGTGGAAACCATGCAATAATTGTGCTGTTATTATTTTTTTAATATCTGACGAAAAAAATCAAGTATTTATATAAAATTTGAAATTGATTTTGTACTTTTCGTGGTCAAAACAGTTAATAAATTTCAACTCAATTTTCAAAACATGGAGACAAAAAAAGCATTTGTATTAAGCGGCGGTTCAATTAAAGGCACTTTTCAAGCCGGAGCAATAAAAGCATTTTTAGAAAATGGATTTAAACCTGAAATGATTTATGGTATTTCTGTTGGGAGTTTAAATACAACTTTTCTTTCGCATGATGCAGGAAAACAGAACAAACCAAAAGAGGAAATTGATTGGCAATTAATTGGTGAAAATCTAAAGAAATTCTGGTTCGAAAACATTCAAAAACCAGAAGATGTTGCCATTAAGCGCGGTGCTGTTGAAATTGGCTGGGATGCTTTAACAAAAACTTTTAATGGATTGCTAGACACAACTCCTATTCAGGAATTGGTTAAGAAAACCATAAAAATGGAAAATCTTTATAATAGTCCAGTTTCAATAAAAGTTGGTGCGGTAAATATTGCAGATGGAAAAATTGTTTATGCTGATCCTTCGTTTCCAAATTTCTTGGATTATGTTTTGGCTAGTACTGCGATTCCAATTATGATGCCTGGAATTAAGATTGGAGGAAATAAAAATCAATTATATATGGATGGAGGTATAAAAGATGTAGCTCCATTAAAACAAGCAATAGATAGCGGCGCAACAGAAATTGTTGTAATTTGTTGTCAATCCAAAGATGTTGGTGCTGAAGTTTTTGATAGCGGAAACCTCCTAAAACTTTCTGAAAGACTAATGGATATAATTGTTAATGAAATCGTAAATAACGACATCGAATGGGCTGAATATTTTAATAAATTTCTACCTGAAGATGGATCAGTGGAAACAAACGGTCCATTTGCGGGTTATCGCAAAATTAAAATAACTGTTGTAAGACCAGCTGTTCCAATAAACTTAGATTTGGAGAATTTTAACAGTGAAGATATTCAGGCAATATTTGAATCAGGATACAGGACAGCACTAGAGGAAATAAAGAAATAGAAAATTCAACTATTTCTCTTTTTGTAAATCTATAAGTTCTTTTGGGAATTTTCTAGAAATCGGTATTTCAAATCCTAAATTGGTCATAATAAATTTATATTCCTGCGAATTCCCTGATACTTTTATAACCTTGGAATAATTTATTAAATATGATTTATGACATCTGATTATTTCGTTAAATTCTGAAAGTTGATTCTCCACTCCTTTCAAGGTAATTCGAATTAACTCTTTTGTAATTTGATTATTCTTCAAATAAAAAACCGCAGAATAATTATCATTTGCTTCAACGCAGAGTAAATCTTCAATATTAAGAGATATCTTTTGTTTTAATATTTCTGACTTAATAATAATTTGTCTATTTTCGTTTTCAACAGTTTGTTTAATATCTAATTGTTCATTATCTGGGGTAAGATTTTTTATTTTTTTCAATTCAATTATTTTTATTTGCTGCTCAACAAACAAATTCCTTTCGAATAAAAATAAAATTAAAAACAAGGGTAGCATTGATGCAATAATAACTTCAGTTAATATATCCAGAAATTTAATATTAATAGTATTGTCAGCAATAAAATAATACAAAGTTATCTTCCCTATTATTGTAATTAAAAGAATTGAATTTACACCAAAAATGGCTATTTGGTTGATAATATTTTCAAGAAATGAATAACGAAACTGAATTTTGTAATTGATTTTAAAAACCAGAAATAAAATAATAAAAATTGAGAACCCATAAGAAATCAAGAATAGTGCTTTTGATAAAAATGACATTTCACTAATTATGTAGGGCTGGGCAAATAGGAAAAACAACACAAAATAAATTGATATTGCTAAAGATTTCTTCCAGTCTTTTTCAAATAAACGGTTCCAAATAGATGGCTTTTTGCTTGCTATTGCCGTATCGGAAGTAATCTCATTCAATTTCCTTGCCCGAGAAAATGTAATTATTAGGACCAGAATAATGATAATGATTAAAAAATTTCGGATATTATAATTGTAACCTGAAACCAACTCCTGCTTTCTTTGTTCTTGAGTTAAAATAAAATTTTCTTGTTCTGCTTGTTTTCTTTGAAAGGTAGATTGTAGTTCCGAAATTTTATTATTTAAATTTAAATTATTGATTCGTTCGTACAAATTACTATAATTTTGTTGAAATAAAAAGGCATTTTTGAAATCGCCCAAGGCATTGTAGGTTGCAGCAATCTCCTTATAACTATCAAGTTTCTGACTATTTAACTCAATTTTCTCAGCATTTTCAATTGATGATTTGAAAAACTCAAGTGATTTGGGATAATCTTTAATTTCCCTATTCAAAATACCAAGTTCGTGAGAAACAATAGCCAAACCAGAAATCTCGTTCAATTCCTTTGCTATTTTTAATGCTTCGCTCAATTTAATTTCTGCGTTTTTATAATCCTTCTTTTTTAGAGCAATTCCTCCTAAGCCATAATAAGCAAAATAGATACCTACCTTATTCTTTGCATTTTCTTCGATTTTCAGTGACTCATTATAAAAGTTTTCGGCCAAATCAAAATTCTTTTTTGATTCATACGAAACGCCAATATTATATAGCCGGATGGAAATCTGAGACTTATCATTTAATTTCCTTTCAATTTCTAAGGATTTTTTATAATAGTAAATTGAATTATCAAATAATCCCTTGGCTTGGTAGATACTTCCAATATTAGATAATGAAGATGATTGAAGCTTTTTATCATTAGAAAGTTCTGCGGTTTGATAAGAACATAAAAGGAATTTTAAAGCTGTTTCAAATTCGCCTTTATTTTTATAAATAACCCCAATATTATTATAAGCATTGCTCATGCCCGACTTATAATTATTTTTTATGCTCAAATCAAGGGCAATATTGGCATATTTTTCGGATTGCTTGGGGAAACTATTTCTATACTTGAAGCATAATGAATTTAATAATTTTGCTTTCAGGGTATCTGATTCAGCGGAAATAATTTGCTGAACAATATTGTCTTTCTCTAAGTCTTGAATATTTTGGGAATTCGATTTATCAGAAATCATTAGGAAACATGTGACTATTAAAAATAATTTAATAATCACACCCAATTTAACTTTTTTGTTCCGATAGCAAATCTGCATTTTAAAGAAAATTAAACAGCATTCAATTTTTGCTTCTATATTTCCACTTCCTTAATTGCAAATTTACATCAATTGATAATACCCTTTCGAAAAAAATTGCATTTTTTATTATTAATTAAATGTGAAAATAAAATCATTGAAATAAGTTAAAACTTTTACTAATTTTACCTGAAAAAAATCAATTCATGAAAAATATATTCGTTTTATTCTTTTCTTTTTTTGTAGCAACATCAATTATCAGCGCTCAAAATCAAAATACCTCTTCAAAAAAAGGATCATACCAATGTTCTCAGCGAAAATCAAATCAAAAATGGAGTAATATTGATGGGACTAAATCGCAAAATTCGCCAAAGCATAAGTTTGATGTATTAAACTATGAATTGAATTTGGATCTTTACAACTGTTATACTGGTTCATTTCCTTCTTCCTTTTATGCCAGCAACAATATTACATTTAGAGTTGATACGGCATTAAATTCAATCAATTTGGATGCTGTTAATTCTTCTTTGGTTATCGATTCGGTTAGATTAAATGGAATTTCCTTCACTCATAATCTAGATATACTGAGCATTACTTTAGACAGAATATATAACCCGGGCGAAATCGCAAACGTAAAAATCTATTATCATCATTTAAATGTGGCTGATGGAAATTTTTATACTGGAAACGGCTTTGTATTTACTGATTGTGAGCCTGAAGGCGCCAGAAAATGGTTTCCATGCTGGGACAAACCTTCGGATAAAGCAAAAGTTGATATTACAGCCAAGGTTCCTCATAATGTGAAATTAGCATCTAACGGAAGATTGGCTGATTCAATTCATAGTATTGATACGATCAATTATCATTGGATTAGTAATGACCCTGTGGCAACCTATTTAACCGTGATTACTTCAAAAGTAAATTATAATCTGGATATCGTATATTGGCATAAAATTTCAAATCCCAATGATAGTATTCCTTTGAGATTTTATTATAACCAAGGTGAAGATCCCACGCCAATGGAAGCAATTTTGCCAGCGATGACAACCTATTACTCAAATTTATTTGGGGAACATCCCTTTGAAAAAAATGGATTTGCTGCTTTAGACTCACAATTTCCGTGGGGAGGAATGGAAAACCAAACGCTTACAAGTATTTGCCCCAATTGTTGGCAAGAATGGCTTATCGCTCACGAATATGCGCATCAATGGTTTGGAGACATGATTACTTGTGCAACCTGGGGCGATATTTGGCTAAATGAAGGATTTGCAACTTATATTGAGAATTTATGGATTGAACATACAAGTGGCTATGCTGCTTATAAAGTGGAAGTTGATAATGATGCAAATTATTATTTGGGAAATAATCCCGGTTGGCCAAATGCAAATCTTGCTTGGTCTGTAACAACACCGCCACTTGGGACCTTATTTAATTATGCTGTAACTTACTGCAAAGGCGCAAGTATTCTTCATCAAATGAGATACGTTATGGGCGATTCACTTTTTTTCAGTTCTATTAAAGCTTATGCAACTGACACTGCTAATTTTAGATTGAAAAATGCTACAATTCCAGATTTCATGTCAAAAATAAACCAAGTTAGTGGTCAGAATTGGGATTGGTACTTTAATGAATGGCTTTACAATGCTAATCATCCTGTATACAATAACATCTATTCAATCAATAATTTAGGTTCTGGAAACTGGAATGTTATTTTTCATGCAAATCAGGTGCAAACTAATGCTCCATTTTTTAAAATGCCGATTGAATTGAAGATACATTTTGCAGATGGAACTGATTCAATTGTAAAAGTAATGAATGATTTAAATAATCAATATTTCACATTTGCATACGGGAAACAGCCTTTATCATTGATATTTGATCCAAACAATCAAATTGTTTTAAAAGAAGCAACTCTTATTCTTTCAGCAAAAAGTGAAACCAGGGAAAATTTGTCTTTTCTGAAGATTGAACCGAATCCAGCCTCCAATATTGTTTATGCAACTTATTTTCTAAAGGAAAAATCAAAAGTGAGTATTTCAATTACTGATGTTACTGGAAATATTGTTCTAGAGTTAGCGAATCCTTCAAATGATAAAAATAATAACAAAGTTGAAATTAATGTAAGTAACCTAAAAAATGGTACTTACTTTTTTAATCTTTCATCAGACAATCAAAAAATTGTTAAGAAAATGTTAATTATCAAATAAATAGAATTTCTAGACTTATATTTGAATGTCCAAATTCTGAATTTATGAGAAACTTTAATTCTAGGCTAAATATTTACAAAAGATTCATTCTTTTATTGGGAGCAATTTTCGGTTTTACATCAGCCATTGTTGCGCAATATGGAGCAATAGAAACGCATTATAAGTTCAAAGGAAAACTTATTTCTGATGATTGCAATAAGCCAATTCCAAATATCGAAGTGACGATAAAAGAAGATTTGAGAGATGGTTTCAATTTTAAAACAAAAACTGATAATAATGGATATTTTGAGTTTAACGAGTTTTATCAATTATCGAAATACCAAATTGAATTTAAAGATCCTGACGGAAAAGAAAATACTGGTAGTTTTAAAAATAAGGACACCATAATTGATTTCCGAGAATATTTCCAGAACACCAAAAACAGAGACACAAAATACGCCCATTGGGACTATTATATTCAAAACAAGAAGAATGAGATATTTTCAATGAATCGCGATGGCGTTTCACCTTGCAAGGATAATATTGAATATCCTGACACTTCGAATAAAGTTTTAATGGTAAATGCCGATACTGTTGAAATAAAGGTGAAAACAAATCAAGAAATTAATAATAATCAAGTTGCTCCAGGCTCAATTGATTTCGATATTTTGGTTTATCCAAATCCAAATAATGGAATTTTTAATATTAAAATTTCTAATTGTAACGCCGCTCATTTTGACATTGAGCTTTTTGATGGTAATCTGAAATTAATTTATAGCGAGAGAATAGTAAATGATTGTTCCAATCTTGAAAAACACATAAATTTAGAACATATTGCAAACGGAACCTACTTTTTGAATATCACAAATGAAAGCACAAAAAAAACAGTGAAAGTTGTTAAAATCTAGTTTTGTGCTTTTTTCTTATTTGTAATTTTTGTACACATTTCATAATCTTCAATAGCTTCGAAATACTTCACCAATTTATTTTTGAATCCAAAATTGTTAAAAAAAGGATGATTTGAATCAAATTCCATTTTTTTCTCAATGGTTTTTGAAAAGATTTCTTCCTCTATTAAATTAAATTCAAAATCACTTACTTCGCCGCTGCCGGTTTTATTTTCATTTAATTCCATATTTGAAGAATCTTCGGATTCATAAGCAATCGTTCCATTGAATTTCTCTAATAATTCTTTTATTTTATCACTTGGAAGGCTATCAATAATTTGGTTGATGCTTTTTACAAGTGCAAATAAATTTGATTGCAAAAGAATAGCATTCTTATTGAAGTCATGTAAATAATCGTTTTCAAAATACAAGCTTTTTAGTTTTTCACTTGTGGTTTTTGAAGGTTGTTCTTTTTTTATTTCAGAAATTAAACTTAGGTTCATTTTGGTTTTAATTAAGTTTAATTCGATATTTGCTTTACATGTTTCAATGATGATATTAATTTGATCTATAATTGGATTATTCATATTTTTTCTTTAAAATTCTTGTTTCCTTACTATACAAATTAACAAAATACAAGGGGTTTAGGGCAATTAGTGTAAACCCTTAATTATTCTAAGCGAAAATCATTTAATTATCAATGCGTCATTAATAGTTATAGGGCTGAATACTAGTCCATTTCATTTATATTTGATATTTTTTTTCATTTTCACAAAATAAATATTGAAATGAAATTGATTTTTTTTAATTTTGCCTTTAGAAAAACGAAAAAAAAACAAAATATGAATTCTAAAATTTTTACACCTCGATTTATTTTGGCATGTTCAGTAATATTAATTGCTGCTGCTTTAAGATTGGTACCTCATTGGCCAAATTTCACTCCAATTGCTGCTATTGCATTATTTGGCGGAGCATATTTGGGAAAAAAGTACTTAGCTTTTATTGTTCCAATGTTAGCAATGTTAATCAGTGATATGATTATTGGATTCCATGGTTATATGATTGCTGTTTATTTTAGTTTTGCAATCACTGTTGCTTTAGGTATTTTAATTAGCAAAAACGTTAAATTTCATTCGGTTCTTTTAGCATCGATTGGTTCATCTGCATTATTTTTCATTATTACCAATTTTGCTGTTTGGGCAGGAAGTCCATTTTATTCTCAAGATTTAAGTGGTTTAATGACATGTTATGCTGCTGCACTTCCATTCTTTAAAAGCACTGAATTTGGTATTTCATTTTTATACAATGGTTTATTAGGTGATATTTTTTATAACACTTTATTATTTGGAAGTTTTGCATTAGCAAGTATTAAATTTCCAGTTTTAGCAAAGGTAAGAAGTTAGTAAATTGATATTTTCCATGAAGCCTTTCAATTGAAAGGCTTTTTTTATACATTATCATTTTAAAAAATAAAAACTATGTCTATCAAGGGAACTAAAACCGAGCAAAATCTATTAAAAGCTTTTGCAGGTGAATCACAAGCCAGAAATCGTTACACTTATTTTGCGAAAATTGCAAAAAAAGAAGGATACGAGCAAATTGCAGCCTTATTTTTGGAAACTGCAGAACAAGAAAAAACCCATGCTAAGATCTTTTTCAGATTTTTGGAAGGAGGAAGTGTTGAAATTACAGCTACCTATCCAGCAGGCATAATTTCAACTACGCAAGAAAATCTATTGGCTGCGGCTGAAGGAGAAAAAGAAGAGTGGACAGAAATCTACAATCATTTTGCTGAAGTAGCAAAAGAAGAAGGCTTTCCTAAAATTGCAACTGCATTTAAATTAATTGCTACCATTGAAAAAGAGCACGAAGCAAGATATAGAAAATTACTAAAAAACATGGAAGAAAATCATGTTTTCCTTAGTGATGAAAAAGAAAAATGGGTTTGCAGAGAATGTGGCTATGTTCATGAAGGCAATAAAGCACTCGAAAACTGCCCTGTTTGCGAACATCCAAAAGCTTACTTCGAAAGACAAGCCGATAATTTTTAATCAATTTCATTCAGATTATGAACTGGATTTTAATATGAAAAAAATATTCTTCATCTCTGTTTTTTTGTTTACCAGTTTAATGGGCTTTCACTATTTGCCTATTGATTCTGATATTTTTTTTACTTCTAATAATTCCTGTCAAAGTGAAATGCCAAGTTCAAATAACCAGGCAGATTTTCATATTGATAATTTAGAAGATGATTTTTTATTTGAATCAATAGGTATTCTTTTTTCAAGAAAAACAATAAAAACCAAATTGGAAATATTCTTGGCTGCCAATGAATATTTAAATCCTTCCCTTTCTTTTTGGCAACCGCCAAAGATTGTTATTTAGTTAAATTTCAACTTTTCCAAAATACCAATTCGTGCATTAACAATAGTTTTTGCACGTCGTTTTGTTTTGCATTAAAAAATGAATCATTTAAATAAATAATTATGTCTTCAAAAAATAAATTATCACAATATCCGAAATCCTTGATATTTGGTTTTTCTTTACTATCTTCGATTTTGTTTTTCTCATGCAATGGTATTGGTTCTATTAAAAACGAAGTGGATTCAGCCATAAATAAAGCTGATTCCGCAATTTCTAATAATCCAATCAATAAAGAATTAAAAAAAATTGATTCAATGAAAATGAAGGTGGATAGCTTAGAAAATAAGGTCAATAAACTTAATCCTTTAAAATAAAAAATAACTCAAACAGTGATTATGAATTATTAATGAGGAAAAATAATTCATAATCACTTCTTAACAAAAAAAACTATGTATTACATCTATCTAATTTTAGCCATTGCATTTGAAGTATTAGGAACAACTTCCCTAAAAGCCTGTAATGGATTTACAAAATTCTGGCCCAGTGTCTTAGTTGTAGTTGGCTATGCATTAACTTTGTTTTTCTTTTCATTATGTATTCGTCAAATCAATCTTGGTGTGGCATATGCAATTTGGGCGGGAGTTGGAATTGTATTGGTTGTTTTCAGCAATTTAATCATCTTCAAGCAAACAATAGATTTGCCCGCAATTATTGGTGTAATATTAATTTTAGCGGGTGTAATTGTAATTAATATATTTTCAAAAACGGTATTAGAATAAATCACCCGTAAACATTTCTATATCTCACAGTATTATCAAGTGCATCCATTATCTCACGAGTAAAACCAGAAGGTTGTTTTTCGAGGAATTCAGATGAAAATATAATCTTTTCATCAATTTGATTGAAAACACTTTCGAAGCTCTCTTTTAACTGTTCTTTATGAAAAGCATCAAGATGTTCAAAGGTTTCGCCAAAGCGATCACTAAAGTCCAAAATGGTATTTAGTACCACTTTATTTATGATTTCCTGATTGGAAGTTTTTTCTCGAACTAAATCAAATGTTTTTTCAATTAATTCTGTTGCATTTTTTCTGATATTCTCAGAAATTGGAACAATGCAAGAATCCACCTTAATCATTTGTGGGTGATTACGCTCCCAATCAGCCATTTTTCTAGCTTCCAGAGCATCATATGCTGACCTTTTGTAATCAATAATATAAAAAGTATAAATAAAAATAATCTTTTGCATCATATGGCCGATATTCTTTTTAAAAGGCTGCATGATTCTTAAAATATTTTTACGATGCATTCTTTCAGCTTTGAAAAAATAAAAAGACATCACTTTTCCCATTATTTTTCTCATATGCCAAAAAAGATAAATTTTGGAATATTTCACTTTAGGTTTATAGGTTATTCCTTTTAGAAAACCAATTGCTCGCTCCGCAAATTTTTCTGGTTGGTAAATTTCATCCCAATAATCAGCCATTCCTTCAAAAAGCTCAATTCTTGTGATTTGTTTTGGGATTATATTAGAGAGAATATCGACCTTATCATTAGCGTCTGGATTCTCAATTTTAACCAATCTACCCTGCCTTTTATAATCATACCACATTTTTGTTCCAGGAGGAGCCGCGAGAGGATGACAAATATGAAAAATGATATTGTTTTCCTGAATAAAAGCAGCATTTTGTTTGAAGGTTTCTTTTGTATCTGAATCTGCACCAATAATCATATGAGCAAGAACCACCATACCATATGACTGTATTTTTTTTATAGAATCGGGAATTGAAATATTGATATTTTGCTTTTTATTCATGTCTTTCAATGAATCAGGATTAATTGACTCAATACCAATCATTAAAACAGTGAAATTAGCATCTGCAAGCAATTTAAGTAGTTCATCGTCATTAGCAATTGTAATATCAAGTTGAGTATAAAAACTAATTGGAACTTTAAAAGAATTATTTAAAACAATGAGTCTTTGCAAAAGTTCTTTGACATATTTTTTATCACCAGCAAAATTATCGTCGGCAATAAAAACCATATGAACTTTTAAATCATTTAATCTATTTATTTCATCAAGAACTTGATCGATTGTTTTACTTCGTGGTTTCCTACCATAAGTATAAATCACATCACAAAAGCTACAATCAAATGGACATCCACGGGTGGTTTGGACCGAAACTGAATTATATAAATGAATATCATCTTTTATTAATTCCCAGCGCGGCGGTGGCGCTTTTTTCATATCCGGTTTGGTAATATTTTTATAAACCAACTGAAATTCACCCTTTTTAAAATCCTCTAAAAATCTTGGCCAAGTTTCTTCGGCCTCTCCATGAAAAACAACATCAATATTTTCTTTATTTTTATGAATAAGCATTTCAACACCAATACCTCCAGCTACAATTGTTGAATTTGGGCAATACTTCTTGCACGCTTTTGCAATTTCTAAACTGCGCAATAATTGGTTTGAAGTGAAGGAAATCCCAATTATGTCATATTCTTTTCCAATTAAAAGTTGATTTATAGGACCTCGCACATATTCATCATGAATTTCGACTTCATGTTCTCTTGGTGTAAGTGCAGCGATAGTTGCAACAGCATGCGGTGCAATAAATGCCTTTGACAAAAGGTAAGGAATTTCACGAATAATTTTATTGTCAATCTCGCCGGGGGAACCAGGACTGATAAGCAAAATCCTCATATGAAAAAATATTTATTACCTATCAATACTGTTGATTTTTTGAAATTATTATTTAGCATTTGAAATACAAAACTAAAAGAAATTTGCTTATTACAGATAAAGTTTATAAAAAAAAAGTTTAAATTAGAATTATTTCCCACCGAAGAAGTTTTTCAAGACTACTTAAGCTTTTGCTTAGGTAGGCCATTTGTTTTCGGTGTATTTCCCGAAGATGAATATTAAATCCAAAAAGTGGATAAAAAATCGTATCTTTGCAAAAAAATTAACTTTTCGACATTTCCCTCCCCTTTTTACAGCCAGGTTTTTGGTCACAATAAAAATACCACATTAAATTAAATTATGCCTTTTAAATCATTAAACATTATTGAACCTATTCTTAGATCATTAGAACAAGAGGGTTACAAAACACCAACACCAATTCAAAAAGAAGCTATTCCAATAGTATTAAGAGGTTCCGACCTTTTAGGTTGCGCTCAAACAGGAACCGGTAAAACCGCAGCGTTTACAATTCCAATTTTACAATTATTATCTGCAAACAAAATATACGACAGAAAAAGAAAAATCAGAAGTTTGATAGTTACTCCTACCAGAGAACTAGCAATCCAAATTAACGAAAGTATTCAAGCTTACGGAAGATACACAGGATTAAACAGTACCGTTGTTTTCGGCGGAGTAAATCAAAACCCACAAACTGCAATTTTGCAAAAGGGAGTCGATATTTTAGTAGCTACTCCTGGAAGATTATTAGATTTAATGAATCAAGGATTTATTTCATTAAGTGATATTGAAATTTTTGTTCTTGATGAAGCTGACAGAATGCTTGACATGGGTTTTATCCATGATGTAAAAAGACTCATTGCAGTTCTACCACGAAAACGACAATCACTTTTTTTCTCGGCTACAATGCCTCCTGAAATAGTAAAGCTGTCAAACACAATTTTAGACAGACCCACAAAAGTAGAAGTTACGCCTTCTGCATCAACTGTTGATATTATTCAGCAATTTGTATTTTTTGTTGACAAGGGAAATAAAACGTCTTTATTAATGGAAGTATTGAAAGACGAAAAAATCAAAACAGCATTGGTATTTACAAGAACCAAACATGGTGCTGATAAAGTTGTAAAAATACTTGTAAAGAATAAAATTACAGCCGAGGCAATTCATGGAAATAAAGCCCAAAATGCTCGTCAGCGAGCATTAGCAAATTTCAAAGCACAAACCACCAGGATTTTAGTTGCTACCGATATTGCCGCAAGGGGTATTGATGTGGATGACATGGAATTTGTAATCAATTTTGAATTGTCAAATATTCCCGAAACCTACGTGCATAGAATTGGCAGAACAGGCCGAGCTGGCGCAAAAGGAACTGCTTATTCATTTTGTGATGCTGAAGAAAAAGAATATTTGAGAGATATTGAAAAATTGATAGGCAAAAAAATCCCTGTGATTTCGGATCATCCATTTCCATTGATTGATCACAACCCAATTAAGGAACCAAAGCAACAACGAAACTTTTCCCGAAAACCACAAACAAAACCAAAAGATTCAAATACTTCTGGAAATATCAATAGAAAAAAGTGGCGGTAATAAAGAATAAAAAATAAGAAATAGTTTCAATTTTAATTATTGCGTTCGTTGTATTCCTTAACAATAAAAGAAGCTGATTATTGATTACTCAGAATATTAATATCGATTATTCTTATTCCTTCATTTATTAATTCCCTCATCACTTTATCCTTGCTTTTTGGCGTTTCTCCAATAATAGCTCCAGGTATCGCATACATATCATAACCTAAGTTTTTACCAGCAATTAATGATTTGTATACACATTGCTCAGCCATGAGACCAATAATAATTATTTCTTTAGCATTTTTTTCTTTAAGAAAGACATTCAGACCTTTACTGGTAAATGTATTGGATTCTTCTTTGGTAAAAATTTGATTGTTTACTATTTTCAGTCTCTTGTCAAAAACCATTGCAGCTGAATCGTGCGTAACAAAAACAAAAGGATAAGAAAGAGATAGATTTAGTAACTTATGAATACTCTTGATGTAAATTACATTATTTGGATTGGTTTTACTAATCACATAATTTACTGAATCAATTAATTTTTGTGCAGAACCTTCGGATAGTTTATTGTTTGCATAATATTCTTGAATATCAAGAACAATTAAAAGTTTATCCTCAAGTGGTTCCTTTTTTTGAGAAAAGCAAGAAATATAAATTAAGCAAAAAATTGAAATCAAAACTCCGATTCTTTTCATCTAGGTCAATAATTGATTATTTAAATGAATTTTTTAATAACTATTTGTTCATTTTCATAATTTCTTGATAATTGAACTCCCAAATTGCATTGAGAATTTTCCATTGATTATTTATTCTCGCTAATTGCAAGTAATCAATATATTCATTGCTTACACATTTTACATTTGCAATGTTTACCCCAATTTCGATTATTGTAATTTTCAAATCGCTTTTTAAAACCTTGTTCTCCTTTATTAAATTTGGATTTTTGCCAGTCCAATCTATCATTTCAGAATAAGAAGACATCACTAAATCAACACCTTTGCCATCTCTTGAGGCCAAAACTCCTCTTTTAGCTAAATCTGAATGAAGACTCATTTTTATTCTAGCAGTGTCACCACTATACCATCCTTCAATGTAATCGGCAACAGTTTCCCGAATAGCCAAACTGTCATTTTTTACTTTTTGAGCGTAGCTATTTATCTGACAGAAATAAATAATCAGAATGAGAAAGGATAGTTTGTTCATGATTTTATTTTTGATATTAAAGTATTTTCAAAATTGATTTTAATTATTCATATCGTAAATTATCAATTGGATTTTGTTTAGCTGCATTCAAGACCAATATACTTATTGTAATTCCAGTTAAAAACAAAGCAATAAACAATGGGAAAATAAATAAGCCAATACTTAAATCAATTCGGTTTGCAAATGAATTGAGCCAAATATTTAAAAAATAATAGGATATTGGAATGGCGATAATAAAAGAGATTACAATTAACAATAAAAATTCCTTTGCAATTAAAAATAGTAAACCCGAAACATTTGCTCCTAGCACTTTTCTCACGCTGATTTCTTTTGTTCTTTGGGTTATCATAAATGAAGCCAATCCGAGGATACCTAAACAAGTAATAAAAATTGCAAGAAAGGAAAAAATACCAAAAATAGTCCCAAACTGCTCATCAGATTTGTATTGTTGATTATAGTATTCATCAACAAAGAAGTAATCGAATGGATTTCCAGGAAAATATTCATTATATAAACTTTGAACTGTTGCAATTGTCGTTTCTATGTTTTGTGAATTCAATTTCAATGCAAAGAAGCCACGCGATCCTCTGCCCTTCGTCATCAATCTATAAATATGAGGTTCGAAATCTTGTTTTAATGATTGTTGATGATAGTTTTTCATAACACCAACAATTGTAAATATTTCTTCCCAATAGCTTACTTTTTGACCAATAGCTGATTCAGAATCTTTAAATCCCATCCATTTAACTGCTGTTTCATTTAAAATTAATGAAGCGGTGTCAGTCTTAAAATCTCTTGAAAAATTTCTACCAGAAACAAATTTCACATCAAATACATTTGCGAAATCATAATCAATTCCAACAATCTGATAGTTTTTATTTTCAGCAGAACCAACACGATGAATTCCACCTGCATCCCATAGGATTTGTCTTCCTGGAACTTCAGTCAATACACAAAACTTGTCCACTTTGGTTTTGCTCAAAATTTCATTTTTAAAAGTCTGAATTTTATTTCCAAACATGGAATCTTTTATTCTTGGAGTTCTTATGGCAATCACTTTGTCAATTGAAATTCCAAGATTTTGCTTTTTCATAAATGAAATTTGCCGAAAAACAGTAATAGTCGCTGTAATTAATACAAGCGACATAATAAACTGAAAAACAACCAGAGCTTTTCGTAAACTTATTCCTTTGGTTGAATTTCCTAATTTTCCTTTTAAAACAGCAATCGGTTTATATGATGACATCACTAAAATTGGATAAAATCCAGATAAGATAATTCCAGCAAAAAGCATTATTGAAATGGTTTGCCAAAACCACAAATGACTCCATGAAAAATATGTTGGTGATGTTCCGGTCAAATCACAAAAAACTGGAAGAAGCAATTCAAATAATAAAACAGAAAAAAGAACGGCAATTAAATTAATAACGATTGTCTCCAATAAAAACTGAAACATTAATTGAGAACGGTTCGCTCCTACTACTTTTCTTAAACCAACTTCCTTTGCCCTAGTAAGTGATCTGGCTGTTGATAAATTGATATAATTTACCCATGCAATTATGATAATAAACAAGGCAATAATAAAAAGGATATTAACGGTTTTTTTATCACTATTCACTTCGAATTCTTGCATAAAATGGGAATTTAAATGAATATCATTCATGGCCTGAACTTTTAAATCCATTCTTAAATTGAGAGGCTTTAATTCAGGATTAATCTCTTTGTCCATTATTGCGGCTAATTTCTTTTCAAAAGCATATGGATCAGCTCCTGATTTGAATAAAATATAAGTAAACCAACCAGTATCGCCCCATGATTGCTCAACTTCGGGTCCAAAATTCTTTAGTAAGTTTTTATAAGACAGAAGAATATCAAATTTAATATGAGAATTGAGCGGAATATCTTCAAAAATGCCTGTTACTTTGTATTCAACTTTATTGTCCATTTTGAAAGTTTTCCCCATTGGATTTTCGGTCCCAAAATATTTTTTGGCAATGCTTTGTGAAATAAACGCGCTATTTATTTCATTAATTCCTGAATTAGGATTACCAGAAACAAATTTAAATCTCAGTATTTGTAAGAATTCTGATTCTGCAAAGAACATTTTTTCTTCAATAAATTTCTTTTCCCCATTTGTTATTGTTCCTGTTGCCCGAAATATTCTTGCAACCTTTTCAACTTCTGGAAATTGATTTCTTATTCTTAAGCCAGCAGGAGGACAGCATGAAGCAAATTTTACTGCATCACCTTTTTGATCAGTCCTTTCATAGCGTAAACGATAAACTTGTTGATTGTTTTTATGAAATTTATCATAACTTTTTTCAAAATTCACATAAAATAAAATGAGCAAACAGGCAGTCATACCAATGGTTAGTCCCAAAATATTTATTATCGAAAAGAGCTTATGTTTAATGAGGTTTCGGATAATTACCTTAAAATAATTTTTGTACATAAAAAGAGTTTTAAAATGTATAATTTTAAGCTTTTATAGTTTCAATTAATATTTGTCCGTCCAATAATTGAATTATTCTTTTACTGTATTCTGCATCCCTTTGCGAATGGGTAACAATAATCACTGTGGTCCCCTTTTTATTTAGGTCACACAATAAATTCATAACTTCTTCACCATTTGTTGAGTCAAGATTTCCTGTTGGCTCATCGGCAAGAATTATTGAAGGATTTGTAACAATAGCTCTTGATACGGCAACTCTTTGTTGTTGGCCTCCAGAAAGTTGAATCGGAAAATGTTTCTTTCTGTGAAAAATATTCATCTGATCCAAAACTTCTTCAACCCTTCTCTTTCTTTCTTTGGCGGAAATACCAAGATAAATTAAGGGAAGTTCAACATTTTCAAACACATTTAATTCCTCAATTAAATTAAAACTCTGAAAAACAAAACCAATATTTTGTTTCCTCAAGGATGATTTTTGTCTTTCATTAAATTTCGAGATTTCCTGTCCTAAAAAATAATATTCACCCATTGTCGGATTGTCTAAAAGCCCAAGAATGTTTAACAAAGTTGATTTCCCACATCCTGAAGGTCCCATTATAGCAACGAATTCCCCCTTTTTGATTTCAAATTCAATCTGATTTAAAGCGGTAGTTTCTACTTCTTCGGTTCTAAATATTTTTGACAGGTTAATTAGCTTAATCATATTATTAGTTTTTAAAAGTGGTAATGAGTTTTCAATGAATGTGCCAAAACAATAAGTCCAATAGAAATAGGCATTTCCTGAAACTATTTGAATTTTAAACAATAAAAACTGTAAAATATTTTTACACTTATGTAAATTCTAAAAGAAGTTAATTTCTAAATTTCAAGATAAATGAAGTCCCTGTATTTAAGGATTCTTTTAATGAAATTGTTCCATTATGCATTAACATTATTTGACGTGAAAGACTTAATCCAATGCCAGAACCCTTTTCTTTAGTGGTAAAAAATGGAATAAATATATTTTCTACAACTTCCTCAGGAATTCCACTTCCGTTATCATTTATTTCGAAAAAAGTATTTCCATTTAATGAATAAGACAATATTTCGATTTCTGGATCAATAGTATTTTTTGTTGCCTCCACTGCATTTTGGATTAAATTGATTAAAACCTGTTCTAAAAGCTTACTATCAGCCCTTATGACAAGGTCATCAGCTGCTTCAATTCTTGTTTTAATATTATTTTCAGAAAAAACATTTTCAAAAAGATGATTGGTTTTTTCCAAAAAGTCTTTCGCATTAATTTGCCTGAATTCAGGTCTTGGCAATAATGTTAAGCTTCGATATTTTTCAACAAAATGCATCAATCCATTTCCTCTTTCTTCGATAATCTCAAGGCCTTTTATCACTTTCTCTATTACTGCGGAATCCAGATTTTCAGGGGATACAATTTCAACACCTTCATTTTTCTTAAAAATTCGAATCAAACTATTGGTAAGTGAAGTTATTGGTGAAATTGAATTTACAATCTCATGAGTTAAAACACGAATTAGTTTTTGCCAGGATTCAATTTCATTTTGCTCCAATTCACTTTTAATATTTTGAAATGAAACTAATGACAAATTGGTGTTATTAGTTTTAAAGGTCGTAAGTTTTGCAAGTAATTGTTTCTGTTCCCCATTTATTAATACAGTAAATATTTTGGGTTCAGAAGGCTTCATTTCAAGCAATTCATCACTGAAATCGGTTTTACAATAATTCAATTTTTCAATATGTTTTGCAATACCCAGGTTGAATATTTTTTTTGCAGTTTCATTAAAAAGTTCAATATTCCCTTCATTATCGAAAGACATCAACCCCACTCCAATATGATTGACAATGGTTTCAAAATATTTATTTTGAATTTCATAATCGGTTTTCGCCTTTTTTAGTTTTTGATTAATCAAATCGAAACTTTGATTTAATGATTTAAATTCATCTTTTTTCCAAGATTTCGAATAAATACTGGTATGATCTCCTGCTATTTGGAAATTGAAAAAATTCTCCAATATCCGATTTACTTTATTGATGTAATTTATTAATGAAAATATTTGAAACAAAAACAAAATACCAGCAATGATAACTAAAGCAGTGTTTAATGAATTAGCCAAAGCATAGAAGAAAAAACCAGAAAGAGCTGAAAGGATAATAATTTTAAAAATGATTACCACATAGAATTTTTTATATGCCATATTTTTTCATTTTATTGTAAATAGTTTGCCTTGAAATACCTAGTTCTTTTGCTGCTTCTGAAAGATTACTATGATTTTTGTTTAAAGCCGAAACAATTGCATCCTTTTCAATATCATCAATAGTTTTTGTTTTAATATTTAGCTTTGAACTGGATTGATGACTTTTTCTTAATTGCAAATCTTCAGAAATAATGGTATTATTTTCGCATAAGATAACTGCTTTTTCAATTGTATGTTCCAGTTCTCTGATATTGCCAGGCCATGAATAATCTTTAAGATTTTTCAAAGCTTCAGCGGAAAACTTTTGAACTTTGCTATTGTATTTTGCTGTAAATTTCCTCAAAAAATTATTTGCCAAAATTTCGATATCATTTCCTCTTTCTCTGAGAGGAGGCAAATCAATTTGAATGGTATTAATCCTAAATAAAAGATCTTCTCTAAAACTACCCTCATCTACCATTTTTTCCAGATTTTTATTAGTTGCTGCAATTAACCAAATATCTATCGGAATACTTTTATTTGAACCCACAGGAGTTATTTTTCTTTCCTGCAAGGCAGTGAGGATTTTTGCTTGCATCGCCAAAGACAAATTTCCGATTTCATCAAGAAACAAAGTTCCTCCAGAAGCTGATTCAAATCTACCAATTCTATCTTGTCGTGCATCCGTAAATGAACCTTTTTTATGACCAAACAATTCACTCTCAAATAAGCTTTCACTTAATGAAGCCATATCTACTGTGATCATTGCCTCTTTTGACCTTGAAGATCGTTTGTGAATTTCTCTTGCAATCATTCCTTTACCAGTTCCATTTTCCCCAGTGATTAAAATACTTGCATCTGTTTTGGAAACTTTATCAACGATAGAAACAATTTTCTTCATTGCATCGCAATCACTTATCATATCAGGAAAATGACGATCTAATTCAGTTGTAAGATGGTGTTCTCTACTTTTTAGCTTTTTGATTTCCAGGTTTGACTCACGCAGTTTCAATCCAGACTTAAGTGTTGCCAATAGTTTATCATTATCCCATGGTTTTAGAATAAAGTCAATGGCGCCTTCTTTTATAGCTTTTACAGCTAATTCTACATCTCCATAGGCAGTAATTAAAATGACCACAATTGAAGGGTCAATTTTCAGAATTTCTTTTAACCAATATAAACCTTCATTACCAGAATTTACGCCAGCAGAAAAATTCATATCTAATAAAACAATATCATAATTTCCTGCTTTTAAAGTTGAGTGAATTTGGTTTGGTGTTTTTAAAGTAGAAACCTGATTGAATTCATCTTCCAGAAAGAATTTGAATGCCTCAATAATTTCCTTATTATCATCAATAATTAAAATATTACCCTTTTTATTCATAAAACAAATTTTTAGAATAATGAAAAACTAAACGATGCAAATGTATAACATTTAAAAAAACACTGTCAAAATTATTTACACTTTTCTTTTAAAAAAAATCAAAAAAACACTCAAATCTCTTTATTCACAAGCATTTTACATTTTGGCATTATGGTTGTTTTTAATGTTCCGATTTTAAATATATTTTGAGCAATAAATGGATAAAAAAATCATAAAAAAAAGATGGACTATTAAGAAAATAGTTTCGCTTTCGGGCGGAGTTTTAGCCATTTTTTTTGTAATTTTTTATCTTTTCATCAAAGATTTCAAATCTCAATTATATGTTGACAAATCAAAAATCACGATTTCTACAGTTGAAATGGGAAAATTTCAGGAATTTATTCCAATCGATGGAATGGTAATGCCAATAAAATCAATTGTGGTGGATATTATCCAGGGAGGTAGAATTGAGAAAATTTTTGTTGAAGATGGAAATCAAATTAAAGCTGGTGACACCATTCTTAAACTTTCGAATTCAGCAATTGAGTTAGATTACATGCAAAGAGAGACTCAAATGTATGACATCATTAATAATTTGCAAAACACCAAATTGAATATTGAACAAAATAAATTTCAAAGAGAAAAAGAAATTGTTGATTTTAGTTATAGTATTGACAAAGCGAAGAAAGATTACGAAAAGAAAACAGGATTCTATAAGGAAAAAATTATTTCGACAGTAGAGTTTGAAGATTCGAAAAGAGATTATGAATTACTAATTAAACAAAGGGCAATCGCTATAAAAAGCCAGAAAAACGATTCACTTTATTATATAAATCAAATAGCACAAATCAAGCTTTCGATCGAAAGACTGTTCAAAAATCTAAGATTATTAAAGGAAAATCTTGGTAATTTATATTTAAAAGCCCCAGTAAGCGGTCAATTATCTTTGATAGATTGTGAAGTTGGCGAAACAAAAGATCCTGGTCAAAACATTGGCCAAATTGATGTTTTAGATGGTTTTAAAATTAGAGCAAAAATTGATGAACGGTATATTTCAAAAGTTTTTTTAAATCAAGAAGCAGAATTAGAATTATCAGAAAAAAGATATAAAATCGCCATAAAAAAGATTTACACAAAAGTTTCAAGTGGAAGTTTTGAAACAGATTTTGTATTTATGAATGAAGTGCCGGAGGAAATAAAAAGAGGACAATCATTATCACTAAAACTTCAATTTAGCAAAGAAACAAATGCAATTGTACTTGCAAAAGGAAGCTTTTATCAAGAAACAGGTGGTAATTGGATTTATGTTGTGGATGCTTCAGGAAATTTCGCTTATAAAAAAGACATAAAAATAGGAAGACAAAATACAACCTTATATGAAGTTTTATCAGGATTAAAAAAAGGAGAAAAAGTAATAACTTCTTCTTATGAGCAATTTGGCAAAAAGGACAAACTTATTTTTAATTAAAAATAAAATACATAACAATAACAGAAAGCGATGGCGATGTATCAAATTAACATTAATAAATTTAATTGGTAATTTTAGTTAGACAATTTGATCAATCAAATGATGCTAGCCTCGCTGACTGTTTTTAATAAGGGATTTTATGAAAAAATTCAATTTTACTTTAATTCTGATTTTAGTTGTCAATATTGGATTTTCGCAATCAGAAAAGAGAACCTATACCACAATTAGAGTAAAAGACGCTCCAATTATTGACGGTTTATTAAATGATGAAGTGTGGAAAAATGTTCCAATTGCTTCCGACATGCTACAATTAAACCCAAATGAAGGACAAGCTGCTACAAAAAAAACTGACGTCAAAGTAATTTA
This sequence comes from Bacteroidota bacterium, assembly GCA_013377115.1. GTDB lineage: Bacteria > Bacteroidota > Bacteroidia > Bacteroidales > CG2-30-32-10 > Cfx2-01. Next base: position 29,030 of record JACAAW010000013.1, read on the forward strand.
TGACGATAAAGCCATTTATGCTTATGCCATGCTTTACGATTCATCACCTGACAGTATTAGGAAAGAATTAGGAAATAGAGATGATGGAAGTATCAATGCTGATGCTTTTTATATTGGTTTTGATCCATATAACCAATTAAATCCATACGTTTTTGGTGTTACTGCCTCAGGGGTGCAACTTGATTACACTGATTCTGATCCAACATATGATGCAGTATGGGAAAGTGCAGTAAAAATAAATGACCAAGGCTGGGCTGTTGAAATCCGAATCCCCTATTCTGCTATTCGTTTTCCTTCAAAAGAAAACCAAGAATGGTTATTTCAATTTACAAGATCAATAAAGAGAAGTGGCGAATATGATCAGTTTGCATTAACTCCCAAAACAGCTTCAAACTCAAGATTATTTTGGGGCAAAATTGTTGGATTATCAAATATTAAAGCACCTTTAAGACTTTCATTTACGCCTTTTGTTACAGCTTATGCCGAAAATGCACCTTACTATGATGCAAATCAAAATTTGAAATATGGAACCTCTGTTTCTTATAATGCTGGAGCGGATATTAAATATGGCATCGATGATAGGTTTACTTTAGATTTAACATTGCTTCCCGATTTTAGTCAAGTACAATCTGATAATAAAATTAAGAATTTAAGTTATCAAGAAGTTACCTATAATGAAAATAGGCCTTTCTTTAAAGAAGGAACTGATTTATTTAATAAAAACGAATTATTTTATTCCAGAAGGATTGGAAAAACACCAAGCAATTTTTATGCGTTGCCTTATATGATTAACCAAGGAGATGCAATTATTGAGAATCCCTCGAATACAAAATTAATTAATGCAATAAAAATTTCAGGTCGAAATGATAATGGACTTGGAATTGGTTTTTTTAATGCAATCACTGATAATACATACGCTGTTATTGAAGATAGCACTGGAAACCGGAGAAAAATCATGACAGAACCACTTACTAATTACAACGTTATTGTTTTTGACCAAAAGCTTAAGAATAATTCAAGTGTTTTTTTAATCAATACAAATGTTATTCGGAATGGGATATATGACGATGCGAATGTCACTGGATCTGGGTTTACTTTAAATAATAAAAAGAACTCTTATGCAATTGATGCATTTGGTGTTTTGAGTCAAAAGTTTCAAACAGTTGATACAATTCAAGATAATTACAATGCAATTTTGGGATATAAATATTTTATTGGGGCCCGAAAATCATCAGGAAATTTCCAATTTGGTTTATCTCACTATTTTATTAATAAAAACTATGATTCAAAGGATTTAGGCTATTATGTAATTGGAAATAAAATGTCAGAAAAAATTTACATTTCTTATAATACTTATAAACCCAATAAAATATTTAGAGAAACCTATAATACCCTCTCTTTTTACTATACCACAAATCCTGAATCAAAAAAGACTATTTCAAGTCAAATGTATTTGAGTTTATACGGCACTTTTTTAAATTATTCGAATTTAAGTATTAGTGCGGCATACACGCCTTTTATTACTTATGATTATAATGAACCCAGAGTTGATGGATGGTATTCCAGGGCATGGAGGTATTTTTATATGACAGCCGACTACCAATCGGATGCGCGAAAAAAGCTCACCATAAATGCTCATGTTGAAGGTGGAAATTTTATTGAAAGATTTTCAGGTATTGGTTATGGAACCTCACTTGGTGCTCTTTTCAGAATTAATAAAAAAATGCAAATAAGATATAATTTCTATTATGCTTATGATTCGTATAATATTGGTTTTGCCGATTTTGATGAAAATTACAACATTGTTTATGGTGGTCGTAGATTAATTACTTTTGAAAATAATCTAACCATGCAATACTTATTTAAAAATGATATGTCGATAAATCTTATTTCAAGGCATTATAATAATACTGGAGAATATTTAAAATATTATTCACTTCAAACCGATGGCGACATTATAGAGAATAGTACCTACAATGGAAACAGAAACTTTAATTACAATGCTTTTAATATTGACTTGGCTTTTACATGGCAATTCGCACCTGGAAGTCTAATATCATTGGTTTATAAAAATGCCATTGACGCAGAATCTCCAATTATTTACACCAATTATTACAAAAATTTCTCTCAAACCTTTAATTCACCACAGATTAATAGTATTTCTTTGAAAATATTGTACTATTTAGATTATCAAAAACTCAAAAAAAGTAAAAATGTTTAATAATTAATGCTAACTTATTTTAATAAAAAAACTAAATTCGCCTAGAACTAACTAATAACAATCTAAATAACTTAAAATAACTTCCTTATGAAAAAAATCATTTTATTATCATTTGCATTGATTGCCAATATCCAATTGATATTAGGCCAAACAGAAGACCCATATTTATGGTTAGAAAATGTAGACAGTGAAAAAGCACTGGAATGGGTTCAAAAACAAAACGATGCAACGGTTCAAAAATTATCGATGCAAAAAGAATATCAGAATATCTACAATAAAAGTTTGGAAATTTATAACTCAACAGAACGCATTGCATCTCCTTCAATTCAGGGCGATTTTATTTACAATTTCTGGCAAGACAAAGAACATGTAAGAGGAATTTGGAGAAGAACTGCAAAAGAAAGCTATATTAGTGGAACTCCAAAATGGGAAATCCTTTTAGACATTGATGAAATGTGTAAAACTGATGGAATTAAATGGGTTTTTAAAGGGGCAAGTGGTTTATATCCAAAATACAATCGGTTTATTGTTAATTTATCAAAAGGTGGTGGTGATGCAGTTGTTGTAAAAGAATTTGATGTTACAACCAAATCATTTGTTGAAAATGGGTTTTATATTGATGAATCAAAAGGTGGTGCGAGCTATCTTGATGAAAATACTTTGATCGTTTCATCTGATTTTGGAAAAGGAACCATGACAACTTCAGGCTATCCAAATCAAGTTAAATTGTGGAAAAGAGGAACACTATTAAAAGATGCAAAATTACTTTATGAAGGAGACACCACCGACGTCAGTACCTCCGGATATAATATGCAAGATAATGAGAAAAGCTATTTAATGGTTAGTCAAGGAATGACATTTTATACCAATAAAACTTTTGTTTGGGAAAACAATAAACTTGTGAAACTTGATATACCAGAAGATTGCGACATTTCCAGCTTACTTAACAACCAGCTAATTCTAAATTTGAAATCAGATTGGACTGTAAACGGAAAAGTATACAAACAAGGATCTATAATCAGTGCAAACTTCACTTCGTTAATAAAAGGACAAAAAGAGCTACAACTTGTTTTTGAACCAGACGAATTCACAAGTATTTCAGGAATTTCTTCAACTAAAAACAAATTGCTTATTGATATTTTAACGAATGTAAAAAACGAATTATACATTTATTCATTTCAAAACGGAACTTGGGCAAAAACAAAAGTAAATGCCCCTGATTTTGGAACAATCTCTCTGGGATCGACTGATGATTTTTCTGATCAGTATTTTTTCAATTTCCAGAATTTCCTAACTCCTTCTTCACTGTATTTAGGGGATGCTGATAAAAACACAATTAAAACTATTAAATCTTTGCCTGCATATTTTGACGGAAGCAAATACACGGTAAATCAATACAAAGCTAAATCAAATGATGGAACCATGATTCCATATTTTGTAGTTTCTTCTAAAAACATGGAATACAATAGCAAAAACCCAACTCTACTTTATGCATATGGCGGATTTGAAGTTTCCTCTAATCCCTATTATTCAGGTACTATTGGAAATGCGTGGCTTGAAAATGGAGGTGTTTACGTATTAGCAAATATTCGTGGTGGTGGAGAATTTGGACCAAAATGGCATCAAGCTGGATTGAAAGAAAAAAGGCAATGTATTTACGATGACTTCCATTCTGTTGCAACAGATTTGATGACCAGGAAAATTACATCAAGCAAAAATCTAGGAATTATGGGTGGAAGCAACGGTGGTTTATTAGTTGGGGTTGCATTCACACAAAGACCTGACCTATACAATGCAGTTATTTGTGCGGTTCCACTTTTGGATATGAAACGCTACAACAAACTTTTAGCTGGTGCCAGTTGGATGGGCGAATATGGAAATCCAGATATACCAGCCGAATGGGAATTTATCAAAAAATATTCTCCATATCAAAATCTAAAAAAAGATGCGAATTATCCAGAAGTATTCTTCACAACATCAACCAGGGATGATCGCGTTCATCCTGGACATGCGCGCAAGATGGTTGCAAAAATGATTGATATGGGTTATAAAGTTTACTATTTTGAAAATACAGAAGGTGGTCATGCAGGTTCTTCAACAAACGAACAAAGGGCAAAAACATCCGCCATGCAATATTCATATTTATTGATGAAATTGAAAAACTAAATTTAAATTTATTCTAAAAAAAGAATCTAAAATCACTTTAGGTTCTTTTTTTTTATTATTTGATAACGTTTTTATATAAACATTATTAATTATATTTGTTGCAAACAAACTGATTTTACAGTTATTGTTTAAGATAAATTACAACAAGTTCTTTCCACTAAATTTCAATACAATGAAGAATTTCATTTTGCCAATTTTGCTTTTTCTAGCAGTATCATTGCAAGCTAAGGACATTGATTTAAAAACAACTATTACAGAGGTAACGGTTTTCCAAAGTGGTGCTCAAGTGAAGCGAATTGGAACCACTATTATTCCTGCTGGTGAATATAACATCGTTATTCGCGATGCAACGTCGCAATTAAAAAAAGAAAGCATTCAAGTTAAAGGTGACGGGAATTTCACAATACTTTCGGTAAACCACCAAATCAATTTGGGAAATCAAAACCAGGACAAAGCTAAATGGCTTGAACTTGAAGCAAAAGAAAAGGATCTAAAACGTAAAATGGAAGATATTTCCATTAAAATTGAAGTTCTTAGAACTGAAGAAGCAGTCATAAATAACCTTCAAAATATTAGTACAACAACTGAAGGAGTCACTGTTGAGCAAGTTTCAAAAGCTCAGGATTTATTAAAAGTAAAACTCACTCTTATTAAGAACGAAAAACTGATTGCAAGCCGACAAATGAAAGAGTTTTATGATGCACATCAAAGTGTGACCCAACAATTAAGCGCTTTAAAAACTCCAAAACAAAACATTAACTATGAAATTGTCATTAAAGTTAAAGCCAAAGCAGAGACCAATGCAAATTTCATTGTAACTTATATTGTTCCGAATGCAAATTGGTTTCCAACTTATGATTTGCGCGTAAAAACAATTGCAGAACCAATGGTGATTGACTACAAAGCAAACGTTTCTCAGCAATCTGGAGAGGATTGGAACAATGTTAAATTGAAACTTTCAACTGGAGATCCTTCCCTTTCATCTGAAAAACCAAAAGTTGAAACTTGGTTGTTGTATTTAAATCAACCTTATATTCAACCTCAGAAAAAATCAAATTTTTACCGTTATACGGATGTTAAATTCACCAAACTAAAAGGAACCATTTTAGATAAATCAACTGGCGAGCCACTACCCTTTTGCTCCATAATGGTTGAAGGAACAAATATTGGAACCAGCTCGGACCTTGATGGTAATTTCAATTTGGTATTACCCGAAAATGCAAGAAACATTAAAGTGGCTTATATTGGTTACGAGCAGCAAATTCTTCCTATTAAAAATGAAGAAATGAAAATCTATCTTGAATCATCTCAAGTTAGCCTAAATGAAGTTGTCATTGCAAATTATTCTTCTGGTCAGGAATATGAGAAAGATGAATGGAAAGAAGATAAGAGAAAAACGAGTATTAGTTCAAGTTATACTGAAAATAAAAATCAAAAAACGGCTACTAATAATACCGTTACTCAAACATTAAACATTGTGAATACGGAATTTAATATCGAAGAAAAATACTCAATTATCTCCAATCCCAAAAGTATAACTGTTGCGATTCAAACATTTCAAACAAAAGCCAATTATCAATATTATTGTGCGCCACGTTTAGATAAAGATGTTTTCCTTACAGCTCAAATTGTTGATTGGGAAAAGTATAACTTAATTGAAGGACAGGGAAATATATTTTTCGAAGGGACCTTTGTTGGAAATACCTTACTCGATACAAGATATATTACAGATACGCTTGAAATTTCATTAGGAAGAGATAAAAGCGTTAAAGTGGATCGCAAAAAGTCTAAGGAGTTTAACAAACATACTTTTTTTGGTGGAGAAAATATTGCATATCGTGAATGGGATATTGCTGTAAAAAATGGAAAGCAACAAAACGTTGATATTATTATCGAGGACCAATTTCCAATTGCTGCTGACAGCAAAATAGTTGTAAAACAAGAAGAAAAAAGTGGAGGAAAGCTTGATGAAAAAACTGGAATTGTATCTTGGCAATACCTACTTGAACCAAATGGTATTAAAACAATGCAGTTAAAATATTCTGCTAAATTTCCAAAAGGAAGTTTTATTGGTTTAGATTAAAAAAATAATTTCAAAATTGTAAAGCATTAAATAATAAAGATATGAGAGCAATTCTTCTAATTCTATTTTTTATTTCAATTCAAGTAAGCGCAAAAGATATTGATTTAAAAACAACAATAACCGATGTCACTGTATTTCAAAGTGGCGCTCAAGTGAAGCGAATCGGTTCTACTAAAATTCCAGCTGGTGAATCACAAATAATTATTTCTGATGCCACTTCACTATTAAAAAAAGAAAGCATTCAGGTTAAAGGTGAAGGCGATTTTACAATTCTTTCAGTTAATTTTCAAGCAAAATTAGAAGATGTTGAAAATGAAAAAGGAAAGTGGGCAGACTTGGAACTTAAACAAAAGAGTTTAATGCAGCAAATGGAGGATTTGAGTGTAAAAATTCAAACTTTAAATTCTCAAGAAGCTGCAATTATGAATCTTAAAGACATTTCCACAACTACAAAAGGTGTAACTGTTGAACAAATTGGAAAAGCTCAAGAATTGGTTAGACTAAAATTAACTGAAATAAAGACCGAAAAGTTGAAATTTTCGAGACAAATTTTAGACCTTTTTGAAGATCATAAAACGATAACCCAGCATTTGGTAGCATTAAAAACTCCGAAACAAAAAATTCATTACGAAATAGTTGTAAAAGTGTCAGCATTAACAGCTGTTTTAGCTGACTTTATAATTAGCTATATTGTTCCAAATGCACAATGGTTTCCAACTTATGACTTACGTGTAAACAGCGTAACCGAGCCAATGCTAATTGAATATAAAGCAAATGTATCCCAGGAGAGCGGCGAAGATTGGACCAATGTTAGTTTAAAATTATCAACTGGAGACCCTTCGCAATCTCCCCAAAAACCCAAAATTGATCCTTGGTGGTTGTATTTAAATCAAGGGTATGTTCAACCTCAAAAACAAAACAATTTCTATAAATATACTGATATTAGATTTACAAAAGTAAATGGAACTATTATAAATGCTGAATCAGGTGAGCCAATCCCTTGGTGTAATATTATTGTATCTGGAACAAATATAGGAACAACTGCTGATGCAGAAGGAAGTTTCTCTTTGGTTTTGCCAGAAAATGCCAAGCAACTTTATTTCTATTCTATTGGTTTTATCGCGCAAACCATTGCTATTTCTGAGAAGAATCCAACCATTAAACTCCAAAAACAAGAAATGCCTTTAAATGAAACTGTAAAAACAGATTATGAAAGAGCATTGATGAATGTTCAATCACCTGTTTTTAGTACTGATTATGAAGGAGTACTTTCAAATCTCGAAGTTCCAGTGATATCAAACTACGATCTTATGGTAATGGATGCAAATGGTGCAAGTGTGGGATACGCAACTGGTGCAGGACCAGGAACTTATTCATACAATATATCTGATAATAAATCAGTTAATTATTTAAGTAGTGAAATTAAACAAATCGATGCCAAAAAAATTGTGGCAACTAAAACACTAAATATTGTAAGTACTGAATTCTCAATTGATGAGAAATACACCATCCCTTCCGATCCAAAGAAAATTACGGTTTCAATACAAAGCATCAAAACTGACGCAAAATATCAATATTATTGTGCCCCAAGATTTGATAAAGATGTATTTATTACTGCTCAATTAACAAATTGGGAGCAATATAATCTTTTGGAAGGGCAAGCAAATGTTTTTTTTGAAGAAACATTCACGGGGAGTACTTTTTTTGATACCCGTTTCCTAGTCGACACTTTAGAAATTTCTTTGGGAAGGGATAAAGGAATAAAAGTAGAGCGCAAAAAATCAAAAGAATTTAATAAAAGTCAGGTTGTTGGAAACGACAATATTGCTTATCGCGATTGGGATATTTCAGTTTATAATTCAAAACCACAGCCAATTGATATTATTGTTGAGGACCAATTTCCGGTTTCAGTAGATAGTAAAGTCGTTGTATCTCAAGAAGAAAAAAGCAATGGTGTATTAAACGAAACTACAGGAATAGTAAGCTGGCCATTTAAACTCAATCCTTCAGAAACAAAGAAACTTCAGCTAAAATATAAAGTAAAATATCCAAAAGGAAATTATATTGGATTAGATTAAATCGCAAGTAATAAACGAAAAATGATTTGTGTCATTTTTTTTTATAAATTTGGCTTTATTTTTTTGTCAGAATACTAAGGAGTATTTTGATTTTTACTTAAATCAAAATACCCTTGGCATGAGGCATCTTCCAAATATTTTAATTGTTGATGATTCAGATATTTATTTAGTATTTCTTGAAAATATCCTCAATAAAACAAAAGCCAACCTGATAAAAGCGCTTTCAGGTATGGAAGCAATTGAAAAAATCAAAGGGATTGAGCTTGCCTTGGCAATCATCGACGTTCAAATGCCAGAAATGAATGGTTATGAGCTAGCCATTAGAATTAATAAAAATAGAACGAAAAGTAAAGTCCCAATAATTTTCCTTACAGCAAGCAAAGTTGATGAAATACAAATTTTCGAGGGTTACGGTTCTGGTGCAGTTGATTACCTTATAAAACCTATTAACTATCGCATTTTACTTTTCAAAACTAATGTTTTCCTTGACCTTTTTAATCAAAAACAAACCATATTAAAGAATACAGTCAAACTAAAAAAGTATGCAGATGAATTAAAAAAGGTAAACCAATCGTTAAAAAATAGTGAAGAAAAATACCGAAGTTATATTGACAATGCTCCTGATGGAGTGTTTATTACTGATGAAACTGGAAGATATTTAGAAATAAATAGCTCTGCATCCAGAATAACAGGATATTCAGAAAACGAGCTTTTAAAAATGTCTATCACAGATTTTTTGCCAAAAGAATCTCAAGAAATTGGCCTTTCTCATTTTAAAAGGCTTATTGAAACTGGACATTCAAAATCCGAATTTTTATTTAAACATAAAAATGGAACAAAAAGGTGGTGGATGGTTGATGCTGTCAAAATTAATCCATCACGATTCCTTGGATTTGCAAAAGATATTACCAATCGAAAACTATCAGAAGATTTAGTTTTTCAGACTAGAGAAAATTATGAAACTTTTTTCAATTCAATTGATGATTTTCTCTTTGTTTTGGATACCAATCAAAATATTATTCATGTCAACAATACTGTTTACAGAAGACTTGGTTACTCTGAAAAAGAAATTATTGGTTCTTCTTTTCTCGTGCTTTATCAACCAGAAAACCATGCTGAAGCAAACCGAACTCTGACAGAAATGCTTTTAGATGAAACTCGGTATAGTTTGATTCCTATTGTAAATGAATCTAAAATAAAAATTCCAGTTGAAACAAAAATTTCAAAAGGATTTTGGAATGGAAAACCTGCTATTTTCTGCGTAAGTAAAGACATTTCTCAGATTCAATTATCTGAAGATAAATTCTCGAAAGTATTTTTTCTCAATCCTTCTGCATGTGGATTAACCGATTTAGCAACAGGAAAATATCTTGAAGTTAATGATGCATTCTATTCCTTACTTGGATTTGAAAAAAATGAAGTTATCGGAAGAACCCCTTTAGAATTAGGCATTTTGGACGATGAAAGTTTAAAAGAATTAATGCATAGATATGAAACAGGTGGTAAAAAATCCAACGAAGCCCAATTAAAAGCTAAAAATGGAGAATTAAAAGACGTCATTTTATCTGCCGAAGAAATTAATCTTCAAGAAAAAACCTATCTTTTCACTGTGGTTCATGATATTACTGAACGAAAGAAAATTGAGCTAGTACTTGAAAAAAGCGAAGCTAGTATGGCTGAGGCTCAAAGAATTGCAAAAATGGGCAGCTGGGAATGGGACATGAAATCAAATACTGTTAAGTGGTCTAAAGAAATGTTCACAATTTTTAATACTAGTTTTGAAAATTATGACACAAATCCGGATTCAATAATAAAAAAAATCCATCCTGATGATGTTCAAGCATTCATGAATAATATGAAAAACAATCAGCAGAATGGCATTTCAGAACCACTTGAATACCGAATAATTCATAATGATGGATCTATTCATTATATTTTTGCTGAGGGCGTAATGGAGACAGATGAAAAAGGAGATCCCATTAAAAATGTTGGCACAGCGCAGGATATTACTATTAGAAAAGCTTTTGAACAAACTCTGAAAATAAAAGACGAAAAATATAAAACAATGCTAAATGCCTCACCTGATGGAATATTCCTAATTGATTTAAAAGGAATAATTATCGATGCATCAGGTATTGGTTATGAATTATTGGGATTCAATAAAAAGGACGATTTAGCTGGGAAACGCTTTATACAATTTATTCCTGCAAATGAAAGAAAATCTGCTCGCGAATTATTAGACAAAACTCTGAATGAAGGCATTGCTCAATGTTTTGAAATGAGTATTAAAAAGAAAAATCAATCTTTATTTTTAAGTGAAATCAGTTCAACACTGATACAAGGTGATGATGGAAAACCATTTTCATTTATGATTATTATTCGCGATATCTCCCATAGAAAAAAAATGGAAACCAATCAAATTCATGCCGATCGTATGGCAAATCTTGGCGAAATGGCTTCGGGTATGGCTCATGAAATTAACCAACCATTAAATATTATTTCGATGGTAATGGATAAAATTTTATTTGAAACTGGAAAAACAGAAATTATTGATATTGATTTTCTAAAAAACAAATCTGACAAAATTTTTGAAAACATTACGCGAATCAGGAATATTATTGACCATGTTAGAGCTTTTTCGAGAAATCAGGATAATTATATCTTAACAGGATTCAATGTAAATTTAAGTATTGAAAACGCCACTTCCATGATTTGGGAGCAATTTAAACATCTTGGAATTAATCTAAATTTATCACTTGGCGACGGCATCCCTCAAATTATTGGAAATACTTTTAAGTTTGAACAAGTAATTATTAATTTACTAATCAATGCTAAGGATGCTTTAATTGAAAAGAAAAACAAAGAAATGGGTTTCGATTCAATGAAAATAGAAATTAAATCCTATGAAGAAAACAAGTTTCTAGTTGTGCAGATTTGGGATAATGGTTCAGGTATCAGTAAAGATAGCATTCACAATATCATGCTGCCATTTTACACTACAAAGGAAGAAGGCAAAGGAACAGGTTTGGGATTGTCAATTTGCTATCAGATAATAAAAGAAATGAATGGTACTATTGATATTAAAAGCGATTTATTAAATGGGACAAGAATTAAGCTAATAATGGATACTCAAAGAAAGAACTAAAATGACTATGGATTAGAAATCCATAGGTTTAAAAT